>CAZGAU010000019.1:0-48909 GCA_964523725.1 uncultured Saprospiraceae bacterium | reverse complement strand
ATTGCCGGATCCATTTTAACGATGGCATCCGGAAAGTGGATGAAGATTTGCGCAACGCTACGACCATTTTTATAACCGAGGGCGATTCCGCGAGCGGTTCGATCACCAAAGCCAGGGATGTGCAGACGCAGGCGGTGTTCAGTTTGCGCGGGAAGCCTTTGAATTGCTACGGTTTGACCAAAAAAGTGGTGTACGAAAACGAGGAATTTAATTTGTTACAGCACGCCCTGAATATCGAAGACGGGCTGGATGAATTGCGCTACAACCGCGTGGTGATCGCTACCGATGCTGATGTGGATGGCATGCACATTCGCTTGTTGTTGCTCACTTTTTTCCTGCAATTTTTCCCGGATCTGGTGCGCAGCGGGCATTTGTATATCCTGGATACGCCCTTGTTCCGCGTTCGCGACAAGCAGAAGACCTTCTATTGCTACAGCGAAGCCGAAAAACAGGCGGCTATCAAAAAACTCAAAGGCAAGCCGGAGATCACGCGATTCAAGGGATTGGGCGAGATTTCTCCCGATGAATTCGGTGGTTTTATTGGTGAAGACATTCGCCTGGAGCCAGTGGTAATGAACGAAGACGCCGACATCGACCAGATTCTTTCCTATTATATGGGCAAAAATACCATGGATCGGCAGGAGTTTATCATTGATAACCTGCGTTTTGAATTGGATAAAGCGGAAGAAAAGGACGAAAAAGATGAATCAGCAGTGACAGTGAGCAGTGAGCAGGAGGCGGAAGCGGCGTAGTTTTCAGTTCGCAGTTGGCAGTTTCCCAAATGTGTTTACTGCCAACTACGTTCTGCCTACTCTTTATTTATATCCGATTATCAAGTGAAAATTTACCACTCCCATTGAGTAGTAGTGCGATTGCTCCACCGATGTAAAGTAAGTGGAATTCGTAGCCCTCGCCCTGCATGACGCCATCCCAATCCATGAAAAAACCATTGCTCAGGTGAGCAGTGAGAATAATACCCGTCATTAAGCCAATCGTGCCTAACGCCCAAACTCGCGTACCAAGGCCTGCAATAAGCAATAAGGAGCCAAAAAATTCAAGCAGAATAATTGCCAAACCCACGATCCACGGTAGCCCTACCGAATCAGTGAAGTAACCCATGGTGCCAGTGTAACCGTAGCCGCCAAACCAGCCCAGTAGTTTCTGCGCACCGTGCGGGAAAAGGATAATGCCCAGCGTAAGCCTTAGTGCAAAGCCCGCCCAGTCGTTTTTTGTCTTAAAAATTAAGTCTTTCATGATTGTTAACAGCCAGGTTTTATTGAAAATTTAATTTCCGTAAAAAAATTGTTCCTTAATTATTTTATCATCTTTTCAGGTTTGTATAGCCACTTGCGTGTAATTTCTTTCACCCCAATCAGCATGCGTGTAATTCCAATGCCACACGGCGAAGGAGACGTTTTCACCAAAACCGACATTGATAACTTCCATTTTTCGGAGTTCGGTTACTTTTGAGAAGAATTCAATTTCACGGTCGCGATTAGCTGCTTTTCCCAAGGTTGGCGTGTCATTATTTTCCTGCATTATTACACCATCGTCGTAATACTTGTCGAAAGCTTCCAACGCTCTACCTTGTAAAATCAATTGATTGAGTTCAGTCAGGTTTTTTTGAATGGTTTGCATTGCACTATAATTTTGGTTTTAATAGTGCAAAGATGCAGGCAGGACAAGCCTTGTACCAATGAAGTAGTTTAAGAAAAAGACTTGAAATAGTTTAAGTCGCCGCCGATGAATCTATGCCGACCGAAGGATGCCAGATTGCTTACTGCTTACTGCAAACTGCCTACTTTTTCCGGGTGAATTGCTTGCGGATTTTGCTCAAAAACTCAGGCGTAATGCCCAGATACAGCGCGATTTGCTTCTGGGGAAGGCGTTGTGCAAACTGAGGATATTTTTCCAGAAAAAAACGATAGCGTTTTTCACCGGACAGGCTGATGTTTTGCAAGATGCGCTGCTGGTGAGAAACGAAGGCGTTTTGCAACATAATGCGAAAATAGCGCTCAAATTTTGGCACTTGGTGGTACAGTTCTTCCAGATTTTGTTTTTCAATTTGCAGTACCTCGCTGTCTTCCAAAGCGTCAATATTCTGATTAGCAGGACTTTGCGAGAGCAGGCTGTGCAAATCGGAAATCCACCAGTCTTCTATCCCAAACATCGTAACATGCTCAAAACCATTATCATCTACATGATAAGCTCGAAGACAACCGCTCAAAATGTAAGTCTCATGTCGGCAGATGTCTCCTGCCTGCAATAGGTACTGGCGTTTTCGGATTTTACGATGTTTTAAAATGGAAAGAAAAAAAGTTTTTTCCTGCTCGTTCAATTGAATATGCCTGGAAATATTGTCGAATAGTAAATCATAAGCCATAATCGCCAATTTTACCGCTAAAATATTAATAAAAACCTGTCTTTTTGTCGGAAAATGCCGTACAATCAAATCAGAATTGATACGTTTATCAGCATAAGACCGACTGGCACAAAAATTGACCGTATAAAGACAGTGTTGATAAATATAATTGACTGACAACTTGACATTGTTGCAAAGGTTGAATAATTTTCACCTGTGCAGATGCACTAGCGACTAATAATTTTATGGAGAACAAGCGTATGTTTGATGAATATTTCCTGCACCAGCGTTTTGAAGACGATGGAGACTTCCTTCCTTTGATTTCGATAGACGAAGAGGATGAGGCACAGAATGATGAAGTTTTTCCGGAGGTTTTACCCGTGCTGGCGCTCAAAAATACCGTGCTTTTCCCGGGTATCGTGATTCCGATTACCGTGGGGCGTGATAAATCTATCAAGGCCATTAACCGTGCTTACAATCATGGCAGAGTAATTGCCGTTTTGTCACAACGCGATAGCAACGTGGAAGAGCCGAATGTGGATGATTTGTACAAAATCGGCACGGTGGCCCGTATTCTGAAGCTCTTGAAAATGCCTGATGGTACCACAACCGCCATTATCCAGGGACGCCGCCGGTGCAATCTGGTGGAGCTCATGCGCGATCATCCTTACATGGAAGGGCGTATCGAAATTCTGGGTTATAAAAATCCCGATGATAAGCTTGAGTTTGAGGCGATTATATCTTCTATCCTTGATCTGGCCAGAGACATTATCGAGCTTTCACCGAATATTCCGCAGGAAGCGACGGTGATGCTCCGCAATATCAACAACAGCAGCTTTTTGCTGAATTTTATAGCTTCCAATCTGGGTTCCAAAATTAACATCAAGCAGCAAATCCTGGAAATGGAAGACCTGCGTGAGAAAGCGGATTTTATACTTCGCCAGATGCACAGCGAACTTCAGATGTTGGAATTAAAAGATCAAATTGAGAATAAAGTACGCGGCGACCTGGAAAAACAGCAACGTGATTATTACCTCAATCAGCAATTGAAGACGATCCAGGAAGAACTCGGACAAAACCCTCAGGAAGAGGAGATTGCGCAGATGGAGGTTCGCGCTAAAAAGAAAAAATGGTCGAAGGAAGTAAAGGAGGTTTTTGAAAAAGAAATCAATAAGTTGCGCCGCATGAATCCGCAGGTGGCGGAATATGCCATTCAGGTGAATTATGTCGAATTGCTGCTCGATTTACCCTGGGATCAGGTGACCAAAGATAATTTTGACCTGAAACGCGTGAAAACGGTGCTTGACCAGGATCATTTTGGCTTGGAAAAAGTCAAGGAACGCATTCTGGAACACCTGGCGGTTTTGAAGTTGAAAGGCGATATGAAAGCGCCAATCCTTTGTTTGGTGGGACCTCCGGGCGTCGGTAAAACTTCGCTGGGTAAGTCGGTTGCCAGAGCTTTGAAGCGAAAGTTCGTCAGAATGTCACTCGGTGGCTTGCATGATGAATCGGAGATTCGCGGGCACCGGAAAACCTACATCGGCGCGATGCCGGGCCGAATTATTCAGTCTTTGCGCAAAGCGGAAGCTTCTAACCCAGTGTTTATTCTGGACGAGATTGATAAAGTAGGCAAGGATTTCCGGGGCGACCCCTCGTCGGCTTTGCTTGAAGTACTTGATCCCGAGCAAAATTCTACATTTCACGATAATTATCTCGAGGTTGAATACGACTTATCGAAAGTGTTGTTTATTGCCACCGCCAATTCACTGAGCACGATTCAGCCCGCGCTGCTTGATCGTATGGAAATCATTGAGATCAGCGGCTATTCGATGGAAGAAAAGGTGGAAATTGCCAAGCGGCATTTGATTCCGAAAGAACGGCAGGAGCATGGCTTGGAAGCTAAACATATTAAGTTAAAACCAGATGTTATTTCCAAAATAGTTCAGGATTACACCCGCGAATCGGGCGTGCGCTCGCTTAACCGGCAGATTGCCGGCGTGATGCGCCACGTGGCCAAAAATGTGGCGATGGAAGAGCCCTATAATGTAACGATCAAAGCTTCGGATTTGACCGAAATCCTTGGCCCCACGCGTTACTCGCGCGATCAGTACCAGGAGGAACCGACGCCCGGCGTGGCGATTGGCTTGGCCTGGACGGAAGTGGGCGGCGAAATTTTATTCGTAGAATGCAGCTTGAGCAAAGGCAAGGGCAATATTACACTTACCGGTAACCTCGGGGATGTGATGAAAGAATCCGCGAGTACGGCCCTTAGCTTGATCAAAGCCAGAAATGAAGAACTGAATATTGCGCCTGAGTGTTTTGAAAATTACAACATCCACCTGCACGTGCCGGAAGGCGCCATTCCCAAGGATGGACCATCGGCGGGTATCACGATGCTTACGGCGTTGACTTCGGCGTTTACCAAGCGTTCGGTGAAGCCATTCCTGGCAATGACTGGCGAAATCACCCTGCGTGGCAAAGTGCTGCCGGTGGGCGGTATCAAGGAAAAAATCCTCGCGGCCAAACGCGCCGGTATGAAGGAAATTATATTGTGTAAAGAAAATGAAAAACACGTTGCCGAAATTAAAGCCGATTATATAAAAGGCTTGAAATTCCATTATGTAAGCCGCATGGAAGACGTGCTGAAAGTGGCCTTGAATTAAAATTTATGCCGCATCTTTTAGATGTGGCATAAGTTTTTGTTTCTAAATTAAGATCAAGACCTCGTAGAATCCTGAGTTTTACGAGGTCTTATTATTTGTTATTTAGTTGCTAATATTTAGCTGGATTATTATCTTTTAAAAGCTTAATTTTGAAAGAAAGTCATGCACCTAAAAGCGCTATTTCTTATTGTACTTGCCAGCTTTTTAATCTCTTGCCAAGAGCAAGAGAATGAAACGCCTTGTCCTTCAGAGGTAAATGTAAGATTTGTTAATAAGCTGCAGAGAGAAATAACAATTTCTATTGATACACAAGAAATATATCTTCCTAAAGATACGAGCATCCGACTTGTGCCAAGTGGAGGATTTGATTGGCAAAGCAAATTAAATGCGATTACCCTGGTGGGCAGCGTCGATCCAATTGAGAAAGATAGTTGCCATGAGTCTATTGCCAAAACTATTATCATTTCTGATGATAATATTACACAAGATAGCAGAGATAACTTTATTGGTAAATATTTAATTATTTGTAATTGGAGAGATCAAAATTCTAGTCCCCCTTATAATTTTCTTTCTGGAACAGATACTGTTAATGTCGTGGTCTCAAAATATGGTTTTAATGAGATAAAAATAACACATCTTATATATTCTCCATACTACATGGATAGTGATTCATGTTTTGTATGGGGGGCTTACAGTTTTAAGTATTCTGCTCATGGATGTTTTATTCCCTCTGCAGATTCAATTAGATTTTCTGCATACAAATATCCGGAATATAGAGTGGGCTGCACTGGCAAAAAGATGGAGTAAAAAGCTATATGCTTTGCCTTTCAGTTGAACTTTTCATTGCAGGAATCATTTATCTTTATAAATAAACATCAAAACCAATTCACAATGAAAAGAACAGCAAAAGCCCATTGGGAGGGAACACTTAAGGAGGGGAAAGGTCACCTGAGCACTCAAAGTGGTGTGCTCGAAAACCAAAGATATTCTTATAAAACTCGCTTTGAGGAAGGTGAAAAGGGTACCAACCCGGAAGAGTTAATCGGTGCGGCCCATGCCGGCTGCTTCACGATGTCCGTGGGAGCGAAGCTGACTCAGAAAGGTTTGAATCCCTCTTCGCTTGATACGGAAGCGATTGTAACGATGCAAAACGGCGAGATCACGGGTATTCACTTGATGATTACAGGAAAAGTTTCAGATATATCAGCAGCTGATTTTGAAGCAATTACAAAAGACGCTGAAGAAAATTGTATTATATCTAAAGCTTTAAATGTGCCAATTACATCAGAAGCAAAGCTCGTTTAAGTCTCCGGCATGACAATGGCAGCGCCCGCATTTTGGGCATAAAAAATAGTAAATAAAAAACCGGGCGATTTTTCGTCGTCCGGTTTTTATTCTTCGGAAAAGGTGTAAACACTACGAATCTAGTGCAAATGCATAATAATATTCGCCCGGATAATCTTCATATACGCCTTCCAGCATTACTTTTCCTTTGGTTTCTTTAATCACTTTTATAAAATCCTGGATATTTTTAACTTTTTTCTCACCGACTTTGGTAATAATGAAGCCCGGCTCCATATTGGTACGTTCGATCTTGCTTCCCCTGTAAATGCTCAGCACCCGCACACCGCGATTGCCGATGCGCTCCACATCTTCCTCGGTGAGGTCTTGCAATTCTACTCCAAGATTCTTGAGTAGATCTTCCTCGCTGGAAGCGATGAGGGTTGTATTATTGCTCTTGTTCTTGAGGGTTACTTTGGCGCTTTCTTTTTTGCCGCTGCGAATAAATTCCACCGAAATCGTATTCCCCGGGCGATAGCGACCTACTTGTTCCTGCATTTCGGGCACCGTTTTGGTCTTGGTGCCATTGATTCCCACAATCACATCTCCTTTGCGCAAACCCGCGTCATCCGCGCCGCTGCCAGGACTTACACGCGTGACATAAATACCTTCGATAGCATCAAGTCCTAGTTCTTTGGCGCGATCGCTGGTCATATTGTCGATAAAAACGCCGAGCATACCGCGTTGCACAATGCCGTAATCCCGCAAATCCTTGATCACTTTTCTGACCAGATTGGATGGTACCGCGAAAGAATAGCCTTCATAACGACCTGAGCGTGTGATAATTGCGGTATTGATGCCGACCAGTTCGCCATTTGTATTTACCAGTGCGCCTCCACTGTTGCCGGGATTTACCGCAGCATCGGTTTGAATAAACGACTCGATTCGATCCTGACCTTCCAGAATATCAATGCTCCTGCCCTTGGCGCTTACGATTCCTGCCGTAACGGTAGATTCCAGATTAAACGGATTGCCAACCGCCAGCACCCATTCGCCTACGCGGAGTGAGTCGGAATTGCCGAAACGAATATGCGGCAGCGCTTGAGCGTCCACTTTTACCAATGCCAGATCAGTACTGGGGTCGGTGCCGATGAGTTGCGCCTCGAATTCGCGTTTATCGCTCAGAGTGACCCCGATTTTAGCGCCACCTTCCACCACGTGATTATTGGTCACGATATAGCCATCAGCGGAGATCACGACCCCCGAGCCAGAAGATGTGCCGTAAGAGCTACTGCCCCAAAAATCAAAGCTATTGCCCGATTGAATGGTTTTAATATTCACCACGGCGGAAGTTACGGATTCGGCGGAAGCGATAAAATCAGTCGGCGCCGACGACAAAAACGTCCGCAAAGGAATATCAGACAAAGGATCCTGCCCGAGCGTAGTATAGGTTGCCGCCGAGGGTTCCCGGATAATCACCTGCTGAGGTTTGTCAAACATTCTGTAAATCACAACCGCCAGCACTGCGCTGAGTAATGAACTTACAGCTATCGCGATGTATTGCTTCATAAAGCGGGGAAAGTTTTCGCTTTCAAAAAATGGGAATCTTATCCAAAATAAGATAACGTCTTCAAATAACGTAAGTTTAAAGGAATTAATTTCGGTATTTCCGATGAAATCCCGGCATTCTTCGGCGAAGTTTAACACATTGATAATTGCTTTCAGCTGATTATGAGGCTTTTCAAAAGAAAGAAGCCATTGCAACTTTTCATTCGGCCGTGACTTTTTATTGAGATACCTGTTTTGATACTTTTGATCCTGAAAATTTTATTTTCGCAGATAAAATCTAAACCAAGGCATGAACCATAAAGACAAGCAACCAACCGAAGATCCAAGATACACCGGCAATCTGTGGGGCTGGCGATTTTCTTTCATTAGCCTGATCATCATTCTGTTTTTTGTAGGTATGATCGTCGTCCGGCACTGGATGCTGGGGGAGCCGTTCGATTCTTCCAAAATAAAGCCGCCAATCCCGGTGGAGGAAGACTCGACCAAAAGTGAACCGCCAAGAGCAGACAGCCTACAATAACACCATCGCACAATAACACCACATCATGAACAAATTAAAATTCTTCAAATACCAAGGCACCGGCAATGATTTTGTAATGATCGACCAGCGCGAAGAACAATACCTGACCCGCGAGGACCGCATCATAATTGAGCATTTGTGCGACCGCCGCTTCGGTATCGGCGCAGACGGGCTGATTTTACTGCAAAATCGGGAGGGCTATGATTTCGAAATGATCTATTTCAACTCCGACGGGCGCGAAAGCTCGATGTGCGGAAACGGCGGGCGGTGTATCGTGGCTTTTGCCGAACAACTGGGGGTCATTGAAACGAAAGCGCATTTTCTGGCGATTGACGGCGAGCACGAGGCGATTATACGCAAGGATGGCTGGGTAGAACTTAAAATGACCGATGTACTAAATGTAGAAGCCGGAGCGGATTATTTTTATTTAAATACAGGCTCTCCACATTATATCAAATTCGTAGAAGATGTAAATAAAGTAAATGTTTTTGAGCAAGGACGCGCCATTCGTTATAATGATCGCTTCAAAAATGAAGGTACAAATGTAAATTTTGTACAACCCACCGAAACCGGCATTACCGTAGCCACTTACGAGCGCGGCGTAGAGGACGAAACGCTTTCCTGCGGCACCGGCGTGACGGCGGCGGCGATTGCACATTATTTAAAATCCGAGGCCAAACCTACCCGCGTTCCCATTCAGGTGAAAGGCGGCCGGCTGGAAGTGCGCTTTGAGCCAAACGGCGAGGTTTTTCATAATATCTGGCTGTGTGGCCCGGCAGAGTTGGTATTTGAGGGAGAGATACAGATTTGAAATATGGAATAAATAATTTTAATATTATAGTAAATAACCATCAAAATCACCCGACATGAAAACAACAACCAGTTCCTGGAACGCTGAACAACGTTTACTGACCACCATTTTAAGCGGTAATGTAGATATCCATGATATCGAGGCTTGGAAGGCTTCACTTGCAGCGGCGCTTCAGCAAATTCCGGATAATTCCGAATTCAAAATGTTTGTCAATCTGCATGGTTTCAAAGCGACTGATTTCGAAGCGCACAAAGCCATGCGCACCGTGATTCCTCTGACGCTGGCAGATTATAACTTCCGGGCGGGCTACGTGGATCTATTTGAAAATGTAGATATGCTATTGCATAAAAAAAGAGGCATTATATGTAAAGCTGTAGTGCATGTACATCATGATGCGTCAAAAATCGATGAATATGATCGCCGGTTTGGTAATGAACGGGAGCGTTTTTTTACAAATCCCAAGCTTGGGGAAGATTGGATTAACAACTATCGTATAAATTGATTACTTCATTTAATGGAAACTAAATAAGTCTTTAAATCAATCTCGGGCACTGCTGCGTTTGGGGAGTGCCCGATTTCCAGTTTATGCTTCCCAAAACAGTTCGGCTGCAATAAAATCTGCGAGCAGCTTGCCTTCGTCGGTTAATATGTAAGCATTTTCTTTAATCATTATATAATTCAGGTGCATAAAACGCTGAATATTTTCCAGGAAATAGGCTTCAAATTCTGCGCCGAAGTTCTTGATTTTCTGAAGTTTAGCGCCCCACGTCGTACGCAGGGAAGTCATGATATATTCATTATAACGCTGGGCAGGGGAAAGGGTTTCCTGTTCGAAAAGCCCGTTCAAATGTGCCACATCTTCGAGATGCGGCCCATTTAGTAATTGCATATACTTTGCATTATTCGCCACATTCCACTGGCGGGTATTTTTGCCATCAAACGAGTGCGCCGAAGGACCAATGCCCAGGTAAGGCTCGCCGCTCCAGTAACTCGAATTGTGCCGCGCGTGCCAGCCGGGTTTGGCAAAGTTGGAAATCTCGTAATGCTCATAGCCATTGGCGCGCAGCATGTGGATCAGGATTTCAAACTGGCGGGCTGCCTGCTCTTCGTCCACATCGGGTACTTTGCCTTTGGCGACAAAATGCCCCAGCGCGGTTTTCGGCTCCACCGTCAAGGCATAACAGGAAACATGAGGAATATTGTAATCTATAACCGTTTGAATATTAGTTTGCCACTGTGCGTCGCCGGTCGTAGGAGAACCGTAAATCAGGTCAACGGTGAGATTTTCAAAACCGGCATCCAACGCCTGTTCGAGGCAAGCCCTTGCCTCTGTTGCGTTATGCGCTCGATTCATAAATTTTAAATCCTCTTCTGCAAACGATTGAATACCAATGCTTAAGCGATTGACTGGCGATTGGCGCAAAGCCTGGAGTTTTTCTTTGGTCAGATCATCGGGGTTGGCTTCCAATGTAATTTCGGCATCATATTCGATATTAAAAAGGCTGTAAATTTTATCAAAAATTTGAGTTAACTCCTTGTCTGTCAATAAAGAAGGTGTGCCGCCGCCAAAGTAAATAGATGTAATGTTTTTATTGTCCAAATATTCACTGCGCAATTCCAGTTCCCGGAGCATAGCCCCCACCATCTTTTCCTTATACTTCAGCGAAGTGGAAAAGTGGAAATTGCAATAGTGACAAGCCTGCCTGCAAAAAGGAATATGTAAATAAATTCCGGGCATTTTATTATTTAACGTTCAACATTTAGCATTAATAATAATTAATTTCCCGCAGATCGCGCCGATGATCGCTGATTTAACTGACCTTTCTGCGAAAATCTGCGTTATCTTCGGGCGCATTTGTCGCATGAGCATTTCATGATTTAACTATAACATTGTCTCGCAATAAACGTTTTTTGTTGGAAAAAAGGTTTAAACAAAGTTGATAACGCGAAGATTTCGGCTGATTTTTATTCAAATGGTGCTTGTTTGCTGCATTTGCACAGCTTCTTTTGCCCAGCCCAAAATCCAGCTTCGCCTGCTTCCGGTGGATACGAGCGCGGTTTTTATTCAAAAAAATGTAAAATTTAAAGCCACTCATCCTGATTCCACCGGAGCGGTCAGCGAACTGCAAAGCGTTGTACGTCAATTACATAGCCAGGCTTATCTCGAAGCTTCAGTGGATACGCTGAAGCGGGTAGGCAATACGCTCGTCGCGCTGCTGCACGTGGGCAGACCATACGCGTGGACGGCTTTACAAAATGGCAATATCGACGCGCTTTTCCTGGATGCGAGCGGTTTTCGGGAGCGTTTGTATCGCGGTCAGCCGTTTTCGCCGGTGCAGTTGCAAAAATTACAGGAAAACCTGTTGGCTGCGGCCGAAAACAATGGCTATCCCTTCGCGCGGGTTTGGCTCGATAGTTTGCAATTCAATGGAAATCAAGTGCTTGCAAAGTTAATGATCGATAAAGGACAACTTGTTTTAATCGAAAAAATCGAAACCGAGGGCGAATTAAAAATTTCCGAAAATTACCTGAGCAATTACCTGGGCATCAAGCCGGGCGCGCCTTACGATCGGGCGCAAATCCTGCGCATCCGCCAGCGTTTGCGGGAGTTGCCGTTTGTGAGCATGCGCAAAGATCCCCAGATTACTTTTTCGGGAGATCGCGCCACGGTGCAGCTTTCTCTGGACAAGCGCAGGGCCAGCCGCTTTGATTTTCTGATCGGGATATTGCCCAATAGCACGCAGGTCAATCGCCTGCTGATCACAGGCTCGTTTAATGGCGAATTGTACAATCAATTTGGGCGGGGCGAGCGGATTTACGCGGAGTTCGAAGCCCTGCGTCCGCAAACCCAGGAATTAAATCTGGAATTTAATTATCCGTATCTACTTAATTTACCATTTGGTATAGATGCAAAATTTAATTTATACAAACGTGATTCGACTTATCTCGACATCGAAAGTGACCTAGGGGTGCAATATCTTTTCCAGGGGGGTAATTACTTGAAAGCGTTTTGGAATAACCGGAGGTCCAATTTGCTGAATGTAGATTCTACGCTGCTCGACAATGTGCAGCGGCTTCCGCCCACGCTCGACGTGGCTTACGGGAATTTTGGTCTGGAATACGCTTTTCAAAATCTGGATTATCGCTACAACCCGCGTAAAGGCTGGCGTTTTGAGCTGCGCGGCGCAGCGGGCGTCAAACAAATCCGGCGCAACAATCGCGTGGAAGCCCTGGAGTCGGAAAGTTTCTACGATTCGCTGGAATTGCGCAGTTTTCAATACCGGATGAGCGCCCAGATCGAGCGGTTTCTGCCGGTTTTCAATCGCAGTACGGTCAAGTTCGGCTTGCAGGGGGCTTATATCATTTCAGAGGAGCCGATTTATCTCAACGAGCAGTACCGCATTGGCGGAAACAAGCTGCTGCGCGGCTTTGATGAAGAATTTATTTTTGCTACCAATTACACCATTGGCACGCTGGAATACCGCTTACTGATTGGTCAAAATTCCTATCTCTATACTTTCGGCGATTATGCTTACGTAGAAAACGTGACCGTGCAACAGCGTGATCGCTACTATCCATACGGCTTTGGGGCGGGCATTACCTTTGAAACGCGCGCGGGCTTGTTTGGCGTGAGCCTGGCTTATGGCGCCCGACAAGGTGTACCCATCGATTTTGGTGCGCCCAAGGTGCATTTTGGCTACGTGAGTTTGTTTTAAATCCTTCCTGTTAAAAATTATTTATTGAACATGATACCTTTTGTCTCGTTTTATGAGTGTATTAGTAAATAAAATAAAAGAGCGATATGAAGTTTTTACAAAAAATTATAATAAATTTAATTATACTTGCTTTAACAGTTCCTGTAACAGCTCAGCAATTAAATATGATGGATGGTATGGTGCAATACCAAAAGCGTGATTATCCGGCGGTAATTGTGCAGATGGAGCCCGATCCCAAGACTGTGAAAAAAGCCTGGGAAGATTACATCCGGCGAGAACATGATATTAATATGAAAGGTATTGGTTTTTTGACCAATAAGGATGTGTTAACCGCGGAAGAAGTAAGCTTTCCGGCGATTTCTACTAAAGAGATGGACTTTTATACCAAGGTAATTGAAGAAAATGACGCAACCAAAATGATGGTCTTTGCGGCACTGGGTTATAATATTCCAATCGATAAAGACAGAAATTATAAAGAATATATAGCCATGAAAGCTGTAGTTAGTGACTTTATTGATAATTTTTTACCCGCTTATTACATGGAGCGCCTGGAAACCGCTAAGAGCGCGGTAGCCGACCTGGAAGGTGATCAAAAAGATCTTCGTAAAGATATTGAAGACAATCAAAAAGAAATAGAAAAACTGCGAAAAGAAAATGAAAAATTGCAAGAAAAGCTAAATGAAACGCAAACCGAATTACAAGCGGCGCTTGA
The DNA here is from genome assembly GCA_964523725.1 of uncultured Saprospiraceae bacterium. Lineage (GTDB taxonomy): Bacteria > Bacteroidota > Bacteroidia > Chitinophagales > Saprospiraceae > JADJNW01. Next base: position 35,275 of record CAZGAU010000019.1, on the reverse strand, counting down.
GTTATTAAGTAAACGCCGTACAAAACTCCAAACAATTAAAGATCAACTAGCAATTATTAACAGATAATATAATTCTTTGAGGTGTCTATAATAGACCTGGCGATTGTGCCGGGTCTTTTTTATTTTTTATTTTTATATGCAGCCAGATCAGTAATGGTTTCTAAACCAGCAGATTGTGCCATTTCCTGACGCATCATAAGCGCATAGGTATTATTAAAACCGAGGGATTTTAACCAAACTATATCATATTTTTCTGAAAATTCTTTTGAAACATAATCATACAAGCCCGGAGCATCTGTAATGAGTCGGTTTACTTCTTCATCGCTTGGCGACAGAATGACCAGAAAGCCGGTGCCGGTGTACTCCGGGTACAAATCAATGCCGCCTTCGCGCAGGGCATCGAAGCAAATTTTGGTGCCACCCAGCCCCGTTTTAATATCCGTATCAAAATTGGTGTAGCCATTGATAAGTTGGGAGAACATATGCGTCAGAATATACTGCTCCGTAAATATTTTAGAGCCGAGTACCAGTGTCTCGCCGCCTTTTGCGCGGTCAGCACGCCAGATACCAAGGCTTTGAAGGAAATCCCGGGCCACATCTTCGGGTTTGGCTTTATCAAAATCCACGCGGTAATTCAGTTCGGTCATGGTGGAGTCGTTGATCCTGCCCGCCAATAAATTCAAGGCTTCCGCCACTTCGGGGTGCTCATTTTTCAACTCTTGCCTGATGATCGGTGTACAAAAATAGGGCGGGAAAGCATTTTTATCATCCGCCAAAGTGAATAAGTTATAAGCTTTGATGCGCCCGTCGGTCGAGTAGCCGCTGATCACGTCCACATTGCCCGCTTTGACAGCACGATACATTAGCGCAGAACTCAATACGACCGTATTTAAATTTAAACCGTAAGTTTTTACCAGTTTGGGATAACCGTCGGCACGCCCGACAAATTCTGGTTCAAATCCTGCCCTTAGTCCACTGGAAAACCATTGTGGCATAAAGTACAAAATCGCCAAAACCGGCATCAGTGCACCAAAGCGAAGCGTGGTACGCAGAATGCCTCTTAGCGGTATGCGATTAAGCAAGGCAAGTAACTGGTCAAAAATAATTGCCAGCAAAGCTGCGAACACGGCGCCCGCCAGGATCATATTGGTATTATTTAAAGCGATCCCGCCAAAAATAAACTCGCCAAGTCCGCCCGCGCCAATGTACGCTGCCAGCGTTGCCACGCCTACATTAATGACTGTAGCGGTGCGGATACCTGCAAAAATGACCGGCATGGCCAGTGGTAATTCTACCTTGGTCAGCACCTGCCAGGGCGTCATGCCCATACCGATAGCGGCTTCCTTGACCGCAGCGTCCACGCCATTGATACCGGTGTAAGTATTGCGTAAAATGGGCAGCAAGGCATAGATCAGCAGCGCGAAAATTGCCGGCTTGACGCCAATACCCAGAATCGGAATCAAAAAACCCAGTAGCGCAATGCTTGGAATCGTTTGAAACACGCCGGTAATACCCAGCACAATGCTCGACCAGCGCTCGTGCCGCGTAATACAGATGCCGACCGGCACCGAAATAAGCACCGCCAGGGCCAGCGAAAGAAAGGTCAGTCCGATGTGCTCGAGGGTTTGTTCGCCGAGTTCATTCAGGTTGTTTTGTATAAATTCCAGAAAATTCATAATTGATTTTTTCTATTTGATTCCTACTGATTCCCAATTTGTTGCTGCGCATCCATCAAGGCTGGGATGTTGAAGTAGCGGGTAGAGCCATTCATTTCTACCATCGCGGAATCATGTTCACGCTCGTTGAGCGTATCAAGAGCTACCCTGAGGGTTGTATCTGATGTTAAGGAAATGCCATTCTGGCCGACGGGGTCGGTGGGCAATTGATCAAAAACATCTGCGAGGGTATAAATCATTAATTCCAGTTGTAATTTTTGACCCGCAAAGAAACTCGCAACAAATTCATTAGCAGGGTTTTGCAATAAATCTTTTGGCTCGCCGAGTTGCTGCATTTTACCTTTGTCCAACAAGCAGACCAGACTACCCATTTCAAAAGCTTCCTCTACATCGTGCGTGACGATGATGATGGTTTTATCGGCAAATTCTTCCAATTGCAGCACTTCCCGCCGGATGTGCAGGCGCGTGACGGGATCCAGGGCTCCAAATGGCTCGTCCATCAGGATGATCGGCGGATCGGCGGCCAGGGCCCGGGCGAGTCCTACTCGTTGTTGTTGTCCGCCACTGAGTTGATCAGGGTACTTATCTGCATATTCTTTCGGCGGAAGGCCCACCTGTGCAAGCAAGGTGCGTACACGCTCACGGATGCGTGGTTTTTTCCACTTCAGCAAGGTTGGTACCACCGATACATTTTCCTCGACGGTGTAATGCGGAAACAAGCCCATACTCTGAATCACATAACCCATGCGACGGCGCATTTTTTCGAGCGGCTGGTGCGTCACGTCTTCATCATTTACCAGAATTTGTCCTTCATCGGGTTCAATCAGGCGATTGATCATGCGCAGAGTAGTTGTCTTACCCGATCCGCTGGAGCCAATCAGTGCCAGGGTTTTGCCGGTTTCGATTTTGAAATTCAGGTGATCCACCGCGGTCACTCCGTCGAATCGTTTGGTTAGATTTTTTACTTCAATCATTTTCTAAACTAATAAGCAATAGGTCTGGCACACCTTCGAGGTTCGCCAGACACATAATGAAGCTAAAAGGTAAGTTTTTTTTACAAAATTCAATAATAAGGATAGCGAGGTTCTAAATATTCATACCATGTCATTTAGCGATCATTTTACATCCATTCGCCGTGATTTTAATGTGTTTTGCCGAAACAAATGGACTTCAGCAAGGCATTCAACTAATTTTGATTCAAGCGTTTAGAAAAACTCAATTCAACAAATCTGAAGTAAAGATGCCTGATTTATTACACCTATTTATCCACCCAAAATTCAATTATCATGAGAAATGTAACTAAAAATGGACTTTGGTTCATATTGATAATCATCTTTTCAGGCATTATGATCAACTTGCAAGCTCAAACGAACCGAATACTTGTAAGCCTTCATACAGAAGCGAAGCCCAAAGCTGCCAAAAATAAAACCTATGTCAAGCCGGCTATGCAAGTAGCCTCCTTCCAGGGTGGTGACGAAGCTTGGGAACAATACATAAACAATCACTTGGAGTATCCGGTCATTGCCAGAAAAAACTCAGTGGAAGGTCATGTAGTTGCCAGTTTTCAAGTGAGTCCTGCCGGCGAAGTGAAGAACATCAAAATCGTTGAATCGCTTGGATTTGGCTGTGACGAAGAAGTGATACGTTTGCTGGAGACATCACCACGCTGGCTACCAGCCAAGCAGGGTGTTCACGCCGTCAAATCCAAGGTTCAGGTTATCGTAGGTTTTAAGCTGATATAAAAAACAACCCCAGATAGTACCCAAATCATTTACTGCCGGGTTTCACAAGTGGAGGCTTGGCAGTTTTGATCTGTAAATTATTCGTAACAACTAAATTCCTAAACCATGCCTACTAAAGGACAAATACTAACCGATAAGTTTACCGGAGATTCTTTTGAATTTCTGGAAACTGGGGAGGACACGAATGGACAAAGAGTGACCATAAAAGTCAACCTCAAAAGTAAAGGACAGACAGTGGATGATCATATCCATGTATTACAGAATGAAAATTTCAAAGTGCTTTCAGGAAGAATGACTTACTTTATAAATGGTGAAAAACATTATCTGAATGAAGGGGAGGAAGTAACTTTGCCGAAAAATGTACCTCACAATCATTATAACATGGATGATGCACCTGTCACTTATGTTCAAACCATATCTCCTGCTATTGATGTTGATTATTTTCTGGAGAATTTGTTTGGATTAATAAACGATGGAAAAGTAAAAAATGGCAAATTACCTTTTTTGCAAGCAATGGTAACTTTAACGCATCTGGAGAGTCCTTCCTATTTGGCAAGTATGCCACGTTCGGTGCAAAAAGGATTGGCCGGGATTCTTTCTCCAATTGCAAGAGCATTGGGATATAGGGCAATATATAAAAAGTACACAGGTATAGAAAAATAAAACGCATGGATGCCAAATCTATTTAATATGTATAATAATTGCAATATATTGCAGTTTTATTTGGAACAATACACAGTTTATTATGCATTTTTACTAAAAAAATTTTCTTACTCAAGAGTATCTTCCTGTTAAGTGAAGTTAATTTTGTCTGTCATTCAGGATGGCTGGAAACGCAAGGGATTGATTTCACCCAATGGCGAGCGGAAGAAAGCCTTTCACGCATTACAAAAAATATTATAATGAAGTTAAAGATAAGTAAATAATTGCCCGAACTCAGGGGTAGAAATAAGACATTAATGCTTTTCAGAGGCAGGTATTATCTATGGGGTAATCTGATTCCGTAATAAATTGTTCTTTCCGGTTTTAGAAACGCGGTATTAAAATTTCGTTAATACTGTTACTTTCCGAACGAATCTTCGTCAAAAAAAGTAGATAATTAAAAGAGAAAAAAGTGAACTGTTGTAAAAATCTTACGTACAAATAATTAGAGAGGCAAAAGCAGATTGAATAGAGGTTGAACGGTAAGAATATGACAGACATTTTTCTTCTCGATTTAAGTTGAAAATCTATTCCCATGAGCCATATTAGTTCCGTCCTTGATCTAAAAAGGCTGTATCATACGCTGGGCGCGATGTACGAAGCCTTTCATACTATGAGAAAACGCTGGGGAGACTTCCTCCACAGGTATCCTTTTGTTTTATGGTTGCTGAGAGCGCTGGGTTTTGTGATCCTGCTTGGCGCCATCGCGGTTACCAGTTTCCTGATGAGTATCCGATACGGTGCTTTTGGACCTTTACCTACCAAAGAAGATTTGGCGGAGGTGCAAAATCCACTGGCCGCTGAGGTTTACGCTGCTGATAGTACATTATTGGGGCGTTATTTTTTGGAACATCGCAGCAATGTACGTTACAAACACATTTCCCCGCATTTTATCAATGCTTTGGTGGCTACCGAAGATGCTCGATATTTTAAGCATAACGGCGTGGACCTGCGCGCCTGGGCACGGGTTTTCTACAAGTCTGTTCTGAAAAAAGACGATTCGGCCGGTGGTGGAAGTACGATCACACAACAATTGGCCAAAAACTTGTATCCACGTCAAGATTATGGTGAATATTCGCTGGTTATCAACAAGTTGAAAGAGGTTTTTGTCTCCATGCGCCTGGAAACGCTATACAGTAAGGAAGAAATTTTGGAGATGTACCTGAATACGGTGCCTTTCAGCGAAAATACTTATGGAATCAAGGTTGCTTCTCAACGTTTCTTTGGCATTCGCCCGGATAGCCTGAACGCAGAACAATCGGCGGTGCTGGTGGCCATGCTCAAGGCGACTACGACTTACAGCCCGGTTTCCAATCCGGATAAATCCTTAGAGCGCCGAAACCTGGTGCTGGGGCAAATGGCAAAGTATAAATATCTGGCCGAAGCGGAAGCGGATTCTTTGAAAAAATTGCCACTAGGTCTGAATTACAGCCCATTGAATCACAATGAAGGTATTGCTACACACTTCCGCGAGCACTTGCGTTTGGAATTGAAGGAAATTCTGGCCGATTATCGCAAGCCGAATGGCATGGCGTACAATATTTATACGGATGGGTTGAAAATTTATACAACCCTCGACGCCAAAATGCAACGCTACGCCGAGCAAGCTATGCGTGAGCATATGGCGCAACTGCAACAAGACTTTTACAAACATCTCAGTGGTCAGCCTGCCTGGGAAAATGACACCGTACTGATTATGGCAATCCATCATTCGCCAAGGTATCGCCGGCTGAAAGCAGAAGGGCATTCATTAGCTGAAATTGACTCGATTATGAATGTTCCGGTGAAAATGACCATTTTTGACTGGAGTAAAAAAGAAAAAACGTTGGAAATGAGCCCCCTGGATTCGATCAAATATTATTTGTCGTTATTCAACGCTGGATTCCTGGCAGTAGAGCCGCAAACCGGGGCCGTAAAAGCCTGGGTTGGGGGCATTGAACATAAATATTTCAAATACGATCATGTGAAATCTCGCCGGCAAGTAGGTTCTACCTTTAAACCGATTGTATATGCCGCCGCACTTCAGAAAGGGCTTACGCCTTGTAGTTATACCGGAAATCTCCTCCGTACGTATCCGCAGTATCAGTATTGGACACCCAAAAATGCCGATAATAAGTACGGTGGTGCTTACTCGATGGAAGGTGCTTTGATCAATTCGATCAATACAATTTCGGTGAATACAACCGTGAGAATTGGCGCTTTAAATGTGGCTCAAATGGCGGAAGATCTGGGCATTAGCGATAATGTGCCGGGCGTGCCGGCGATTGCCCTCGGTGCCCATGAAGCTTCGTTGCAGGATATGGTGACCGTTTACAGCACTTTTGCCAATCAAGGCAGAAAACCGGAATTGCGTTACATTCAAAGAATCGAAACGTCCAGAGGGCGCGTGATTTACCAAAACTGGATTGACACCAGCGAATGGAAACGACCGCTGACCGTCGATCAGGCGGATATGATGACCCAAATGCTGCGCTCTGCGGTGAACAATGGAACCGGACGTCGCCTGCGTTATCGTTATAAATTTACCAATGAGATTGCCGGAAAAACCGGTACAAGTCAGAATCACTCCGATGGTTGGTTTGTAGGTTATACGCCAACGCTGGTAGCCGGCACCTGGGTAGGTGGTGAGTCACCTTCCGTGCGCTTCCGTGACCTGAGCCTGGGGCAAGGTGCGAATATGGCCTTACCGATTTATGCTTTGTTCCTGAAGCGTTTGCAGGCAGATAAAGATTACGAACAAATTTTCTATGCAAAATTCCCGGAACCTTCGGAAGAAGTGAAAGAAGCGCTGGATTGCCCCAATGTGCGCTGGGCACAACCTAAAAAGGAAGATAGCAACTCACAAAATGTGGTAAACACGACGGTCGCTACCGGTGATACAAAAACCGATCCTGGCGCTTCGCATGAATAAGATAAATCAGCCTTCAAAAGGCTATACCCTGGTTTGCAAATCTGTGAAGAGTTTTAGTGATGCTGCAGGCAGCTTATTTCGATAAGTTTGCCTGTTTTTTTTGATGATTGGATATTGTCATAATTCCATTTCCCAGGTTTCTTCTATCCATTCCTTGCCAAACTGCTGACTTGCATTTTTCTGAACCAATTGAAAACCAGCTTTTTGGTAAATGCGCCGGGCGGTGTGCAGGTTACTATTAGTCCACAAGGTCATTTTTTTGTAACCCGATTTTCGCGCAAAGCGGATGCACTCCTCGACCAATCGGGCGCCAATGCCCAAACCACGTGCTTTGGGCTCTACGATCAGCATCCTGAGTTTGGCGATTTCTTCCTTAACTTTTACTAAAAACACCGAGCCGACTCGCTCGCCGTCCATTTCTGCGATCCAGCATTGCTCTTTTTTCGGGTCGTAATTATTGATAAAACTAGCCGCAATTTCCGCAACCATGGCTTCAAATTCCCCGCCCCAGTTGAACTCCGTTGCATACAGTTCGGCGTGCCGTTGCACCACCCAACCGATATCGCCCGGCTGATAATGGCGCAAGAGATAAGCCTTTTGCCCGGTTTGAGGCGTTCCCAGCAGGGTTTGGATGCGATTCATTGCCTGAATCAGTTCCTTTCTATCGGGATCAGCGATTTTTTCGAGCATTTTCCCGACCTCATCGCAGGATTTGCCGTTCAATTCTACAAATGTGTCTCGTCCTTTCTCTGTAAGACTGAGAATGCTTTGTCGTCCATCAGTTTTAGAGCGTTGCTTGCGGATCAAGCCTTTTTTTCTGAAATTTTGCAGCATTCGGCTTAGATAACCCGCGTCCAAACCGAGGGTATAACCGAGTTCGCTGGCGGTAGTTGCATCCGTTTGTGAAAGCTCGTACAGCACCCTTGCTTCGGTCAATGAATATGGACTATTTAGCATACTTTTATTCAATACGCCGATTTGATGGGTGTAAAAACGATTGAAGCGGCGCACCGCTTCTACTTGTTTAGATAATTGTGAAGAGCGCATAACCATTCGGGTTTAAATAATTGCTAAAATCAATTATTTATTTGACTAAGTCAAGTAAAAAGATGAAGAAATTTCTTCTTCCAGAATTATCCTTTTTCAATAGAAGTCCTGCGCTGCATTTGCTAAATTTGACGAAAATCTGCAAACGAACGTCCGTTTGTCATAACCGTCCGATTGATGAATTTGAGCCGCATTCTCTTTTATTTACTGATGTTGGTGCTGGGGGCTGGCGTCCTGCAGGGGCTGGGCATCGGGTTTCTATTTTTTTTCAAACGTTCCGGTGTGCGGCGGGCAAATTTTTTTTACGGTGTATTATTAATAACTTTCGCACTTACATTATTACATAATATTTTTTTAATAACCGGATTGCTGGATCGTTATCCGATATTGACTTATTTACCAATTTATTACACACTGGCATTTCCTACCTTCCTATTTTATTATGTAAAACTTACATTATATCCGAGTTATCAGTTTATAAGAACAGATATAAAACATTTCATTTTACCGATTGGGCAGTTTTTATTTTTTATTACAGTCCTTGTCATTCCTGGTTTGTACGCTGGAGGGCTGGAGCGCAATTTCTACAATCCTTTCTTTGGCGCCTTTGAGCAATTATTATACCTCACCACATTTTTTGCTTACATGTACTTCTCGCGGCGTTACATTGTACAAAGGCGTAAAAACCTGCAAAACCGTGCTGAGCTGCGGAAAATCCTCTACCTGCGCATACTGATCCGGATTTTGTTCGTGCTATTTTGTATTCACACAGTCTTTGTCGTAGCGGATTTTATATGTTATGAATTTTTCGACATCAACTTGCGCACCGTGAAGCCCTACGCGGCGTTGGGAGCCTTGTCATTTGCGGCCTTGTTATACTGGCTGGGAATTTATGGCTTTCAGGTATTGTTTTGGGGAAGAAGGGTTTTTGGGAGGCTTAGGAGTTGAGGAGTTGAGGAGTTTAGGAGCTGAGTTGGTTGTTTAAATCCAAGCCACTAAACCACTCAACTGAAAAATTATTCTTTTTTCTTAAAATCCCCATTTTTCCAGGCTTGGAAGAACTTGCTCCAGGCAACCGGGTTGAAGATATTCATCGGTGGTTGCTGCCCGATATAATAATACTCACGCGCTTGCTGGCGCAGGTAGAAGTTGGCGTTCTCGCGACCATCCCTTGGCACCCCGGCGCTGGCGCGTTCCAGCGATTCCTTGGCAAGGTTTTCGGCGGCGCGGCGCTGCAGTTCCGGTGTTACATCCATTGCCAGAAACTCAAGTTTGAAATGATCCCGGCTTGGCCAGGGGAACACCACTGTTTCCGGCAGGTTGATGGCGTCTTGGGTCATCAATTGCACCAAAGAATAGCGATCATCTTCCAGGTCGGTTGGAATTTTGTATTCTACTGTTTTATAACCAATTGACGAAAAAACAATGACATCACCCTTTTCCACTACAATTGAGAAAAAGCCTTTAAAGTCAGAGTAGGTACCACGCCCTTTGTCCTTCACCAGAATGTTTGTGTAAGGTACCGGATACAACTCATCTGTGCTGCCGTCAAGCACCATGCCGGAGAATTGCACCAGGTTTTCATTCTTCTGAGCCTGGCTCGTCACTACCATCAGCAGTAAAAATAGCGTCGAAAAAAAGAGCGATTTGCGCATCATTTCAGTGTCTTTTTGGCGAAAATAAGGTTTTTCGTGTATTTTAAAACGTAAGATTTCACTAATTAAGACTCTAAGTTGCTGCCAAAGGTTCGATTTGGGTAATTTTTTAACCTTTTGTAAACAAAAAAAAGACACGGCTTGCCAATTCCTGGAATTTTGGTCAAATTTTTCCAGAAAAAGCAAGCTTGCGTCCGGAAATTCCGATATTTATAGCAAGTGGAATCACCTGATTGTAAAAGATTTAAATCCCGCCTATGGATCTGCGAGTCGAGGAGATAAAAAAAATGATCGCGACGGGCGACACCGGAGCCACATTGCTCGCGCTTGCTTCGATAGTCGGCGCTTTTCCTGCCTTTATTAAAGATGAGTTTCACTGGCTGGCTGCACGCTGGCATGGTTTGCAAAAACAATTACAAAGTCCGGAATTAGCGGAGATGGACAGGATTCTGGAAACGCTTGACCTTCACGAGCAATTGCAGCAATTGGTAAATGAAATAGAGCAGCACGCCCGATCAAACACAAGTTCGCTGCCGGACGTGTTTTTTGCCAATCCCGGCGAAGACAAGGAAGCGATTCATCTGATCTTTTATTCGGCAAAAAAAGGCATTCGTCAGCCTGTTCAAATCTCGCCTTACGAAAAGGTCGGTTTTTTAAAGAACGCACTCATCCGGCAGTTCGATATTGATATCCGGGCGCCGCTCGATTCAGATAATCCAGAAGCCTACCTGGTGGTAAACCGTACTCCGCTGATGAACGACCACCTTTCGCTGCTGGAAGCCGGTATTAAGAACCGGGATATGATACAAATTAATGTCCAATATCATAAAAAAATGGTCTGGAGCCAGGCCATGCCTACGCGGATTCACGTGACTTTTGTGGGGCTTACATTCACAAAACCCAAAGTAATTGTAAATAACCTCCAAAAAGGAAAGTTAATAAGTCTGACCAAAGACGAGCTGGAAGTCGAATTTTATACCTATAATTTCAGCAAAACGTTGAAAAATTTGCTCTTCAATTTTCGGTTTATCGACGGCACTAGCTGCCTGGAGTTTCAGGAAGTGGTGAATGAAAAAGGGAAAACCATCGATTTACAAAAAATAAGCAAACAATTGGCTGGAAACATGGGCTATTAGTCTGAATCTGCTCCTTTTTCACCTGTAAAACTACTCTTTTTTAGAATGATGTAGTAGAGATGTACTGTTTTGCCAATAGATGTATGGCTAGAGTGGCATTTTTCATTATTTATTTTTAAAATTTGCCATACATTTGTTCAAGCTTGAAGGAGCCTTCATCCAAACGAAGTAATTTCTAAACCATCTTCATTATTAAAAGTATTTTCAATGATTTACAAGGAACTTACACCTAAAATCAGAGGCATTCTCATGTCTCAACTGTTTATTTTATGCATGTTAGCAGGCTTTTCTCTGCATGCGCAGTGTCCCACGGTTGTCTGGGGCGACGAGTTTACAGGAACAAGTCTTGATTTGAACAAATGGACGCCTCAGATCGGCGACGGCTGCGACATTGGGCTATGCGGCTGGGGCAACAACGAATTGCAGTATTACAAGGCAGAAAATGCTACCGTTTCTAATGGAACGCTCAAGATCACCGCAAAAAAAGAACGCGTAAAAAGCAAGCAATATACCTCAGCCCGGCTTCGTACTATTAATAAAGGCGACTGGACCTACGGTCGTTTCGAAGCACGCATAAAACTACCCTACGGACAAGGTTTTTGGCCGGCGTTTTGGATGCTGCCGACTGATGAAGTGTACGGCGGCTGGCCGCAAAGTGGTGAGATCGACATCATGGAACTGGTCGGACATGAACCAAACCGCGTGCACGGCACTATTCACTATGGAGATCCCTACCCGAATAATCAGTTTCAGGGCAATAGCTTTACGCTCAACAGCGGCATTTTTAATGATGATTTTCATACGTTTGCGATTGAGTGGGCTCCCGGAATAATTCGCTGGTACGTGGATGATTATCTGTATTCAACCAAAACTGCTGCTGATCTGTCGCCATTTAATTGGCCCTTCGATCAGCGGTTTCATTTTCTGCTCAATCTGGCGGTGGGCGGCAATTGGCCCGGTAGTCCTGATGCCACGAGTGTTTTCCCGCAAACAATGGAAGTGGACTATGTCCGGGTTTATGATGGCAACTTCCCGCATGCTACCGGCAAGCGCGTAGTGACTTATCAGGCGCAAGGCGAAGTTTATTCATTGGCGAATGTACCTTCCGGAGCTTCCGTGAGTTGGAGCGTGCCAGCGGGCGCGACGATCATTTCCGGACAAAGCACCAACAGCATTACGGTCAACTGGGGCACCACCGGCGGAGACGTGATCGCCACGGTTAATGCCTCCTGTTACACCCGGCAGATTAAAGTGAATGTTTTAGTAGAACCAGCTTTTGTTAAGGAATTTAGCTTTGAAAACTTTGATCAATCGCCAAATATGACGCTGATATCTGCCACCGGAACGCTCACGGAAGACGTGGCGAATCCTGCACCCAATACGGTGAATAACTCCGCCTTGTGCGGGCGTTACGTGCGCAATTCCAACGAGCAATACGATGTATTGCAATACAGCACAACCATGATTACCGATGCCTCGGCTTATGTAAATAACCAGAAAAAGTTTTCGATCGATGTTTATACCAACGCTCCTCCCGGTACACTAATATTGCTGCAACTGGAGAATAGTGCAACAGCTACTTCCAGTAATTATCCCACCGGGCGGCACAGCCGTTATCAGGCTTTTACTTCCGTTCAAAACCAATGGCAGCGACTGACCTTTACTTTGCTGGATCGCCCGGATGGAGGCGTGCCCAATAATGCTGTGAATCGGCTTGTTTTTCTGTATGCTTCCAATAGTTTTACCGGCAATACCTACCATTGGGATAATTTCGACAGCTATGCCGTGGCCGGCGCAAATCAGCCTCCGACTGTCAGTATCACAGCTCCTACGGATGGCACGACTTACAATTCGCTGCAAACCATCACCATCAACGCTAATGCGAGCGATTCGGACGGAAGCGTTTCGCAAGTCGAGTTTTTTGTAAACGGTAGTTCAGTAGGTACCGATAATTCCTCGCCTTATTCTATCAACTGGACGATCCCCGCTTTTGGCAATTATCAACTGACCGCCAGGGCCACCGACAATAACGGTGCAAATACAGCCTCCGCTCCGGTCAACATCTCGGCAAGCAGCGGCAGCCCAAGCTACTGCGCTTCCCAGGGTACTTCTTTCAACAATGAATGGATTGCCAGCGTAGCGGTTGGTTCGTTCAGTAACAGTTCCGGAAAAGCCGGATATTCAGATTTTACAGGGCTTACCGCCAATTTATCAACCGGAGCGCACAGTCTAACCCTGACGCCCGGATACTCCGGGCCAAGTCGCAATGAATACTGGCGCATCTGGATCGACTACAATGTGGACGGTGACTTCAATGATGCCGGGGAACTGGCTTTTGACGCAGGCAGCGCTCAAAGTGGCACTAAAACCGGTACCCTCACCATTCCTACCTCGGCGGCTGGCGTGACTACCCGGATGCGCATCTCCATGAAGCGCGATGCAGCACCCGGATCCTGCGAGACATTTGCACGAGGCGAAGTGGAGGATTACACGATCAGCATTGGTGGCAGTGCGCTACAATTGCCTGACAACTCAACAACGGCGGGCTTTGAGAACCTTTTGGTATTTCCTAACCCAGCTTCTCAGTACCTTCAGGTTTTCAATGGGCTCAACGAGCAAATCACGGGGTTCGTAGTTTTCGATCTGAACGGACGGGAATTATTGCGGCACAGCGTCGAACTTGAAAAAGGAGATTCTCTACAGCTTGATATTGCCTTACTTGCCAGAGGGATTTATTTGCTACGCAGCAGCACGGCTTCGGGTAAAATCGAAACCCAGCGATTTGTGAAGTTTTAAAAGAATCTTATTGCAAACAGATTAAACTTAATTCTTGGCAATAAATACAGACTGCCTGGTTTGGGAAAACCGGGCGGTCTTTTTTATTTTGTGTCGCTTTCTGATAGGGGAGAAGGCGTTTTCGGAAATTTTTTGTTTAATATTTAAATACGCTCATTTCTCTAACTTCAATAACTCGAATCGTTTAAACACCAAACCAATTATGACCAAAGCAGATATACAACGTAATAAGAATGAAGATAATATGAAGTTGCTCCTGTCTCGCATGGAGCATCGGCTGGAGCGCATTGCACAAGGCGGCGGGCAGAAAAAAATTGATAAGGAACATAAATTAGGCAAAATGACCGCCCGCGAACGAGTCGCTTACCTGATTGACGAAGGCTCGGAATTCCTGGAAATCGGCGCTTTTGCGGGTTTTGAAATGTACGAGGAGTACGGCGGCTGCCCGGCGGCGGGCGTGGTCGTGGGTATTGGCTATGTCAGGGGGCGCCAATGCGTGGTTGTGGCGAATGACGCGACTGTAAAAGCCGGCGCGTGGTTCCCAATTGCTGCTAAAAAAAACCTGCGCGCTCAGGAAATTGCAATGGAGAATCGCTTGCCGATCATTTATCTGGTGGACAGCGCGGGGGTTTTCCTGCCGATGCAGGATGAGATTTTTCCCGATAAGGAGCATTTCGGGCGCATTTTTAGAAACAACGCCAAAATGTCGAGTATGGGCATTCCGCAGATCGCGGCGATCATGGGAAGCTGCGTGGCCGGCGGCGCCTACCTGCCAATCATGAGCGACGAGGCACTGATTGTAGATGGAACGGGTTCGATTTTTTTAGCTGGACCTTATCTTGTGAGAGCCGCCATTGGCGAGGATGTGGACAAGGAAACGCTCGGTGGCGCAACAACGCAATCGGAGATTTCCGGGGTGACGGATTATAAAATGCCCGACGATCAGACTTGTCTGGATACGATCAAAGATTTGGTGGATAAAATCGGTCATTTTGGAACAGCGGGATTTGATCGGGTGGAACCTGTAATGCCGAAACATGAGACCAATGAAATTTTGGGTATTATTCCTGAAAGTTCTTCGCAACCCTATGATACAGTGGAGATTCTGAAGCGAATTGTAGATGATTCCAAACTTACCTTTTATAAAAAAGATTACGGTAAGACCATCATCTGTGCTTACGCCAGAATCGACGGCTGGTCGGTGGGCATCGTAGCCAATCACCGCGAAGTGGTGAAAAACGCCAAGGGTGAAATGCAATTTGGAGGGGTAATTTATTCAGATTCAGCAGATAAAGCAACGCGATTTATTTTAAACTGTAACCAGAAGAAAATTCCCTTGGTATTCATGCACGATGTCACGGGCTTCATGGTAGGTTCACGCTCTGAGCACGGCGGCATCATCAAGGATGGTGCGAAAATGGTCAACGCGGTTGCCAATTCTACCGTGCCGAAATTTAGCATTGTGATGGGTAATTCCTACGGCGCCGGCAATTACGCCATGTGCGGCAAAGCGTATGATCCGCGTTTGATCGTAGCCTGGCCGACCGCTAAAATCGCCGTGATGGGTGGCGCTCAGGCCGCCAAAACTTTATTGCAAATACAAGTCTCGGCCTTAAAATCAAAGGGACAAACCATTGATCCTGAGGAGGAAAAACGCCTGCTTGACGAAATTACCGATCGTTACGAAAGCCAAACCACTCCATATTATGCTGCCGCCCGCCTCTGGGTGGATGCGATCATCGATCCGCGCGAGACACGTAAATGGATTTCCCAGGGCATTGCTATGGCAAATAATGCACCGATAGAGCGGTTTAATGTGGGGGTGATTCAGACGTAACTGGCTTCAAAAACCTGTTAAATTTTTGATATAAAAGATCTATTTCGGTTATTTCCAGGATTAAGGATTCATTTTGGTGAAAACAATGCCTGCGACTATCGCCTGTACAAATCCATATAATAACCAGGTTAGTACCATCGTCAACGATACGTCTATCGCGCTGAAAGTGATCCACATAGTCGGTAGCACGGCTACGATTGCATATACCACGCCCAATTCCAGTGCACGCAGCAGAAAGTGCCCGGAAAACTGTTCTTTGAAGCGTTCCCAAAACCAGGCAAGGGCCAGCCCAAGTACAAACGGATGGATATAAAACAGGAAATTCCGATCACTGTCAGTTCGGAAAATAGGATTGTAGTACTGCTCCGCCAGATTCGGAAATACCAGAATCGTCAGATAGAGCATGCCAAAACTTAGTGCCAATAGAACCACACCGGCAACCAAGCCTGATGAAAGTAGCTTTTTCATAAAATGAGGGTTTTTAAGTATAAAAATTTTCCTTATTATCTGGCTTTCAGATAATTGAATTAAAAAATACAACGGAAAGTTAGGGATGAAACGAAGCTTTTCCTCTGTAGAAAGTCATTGCCGACATTGATTAAAGTCATGGCAAATTCAGAGAAAAACGAGCACATTATAGCAGTTAAAAACCGTTTCCTTCACCCAAAAAACGAGATATCATGGCACGCTATATCCTTCCTTTTTCAAAAGTTGGCATGGACGCCGTGGACAAAGTCGGTGGAAAAAATGCTTCCCTGGGTGAAATGTTTCAAAACTTGCAAAGCAAAGGCATTCATGTTCCTGATGGCTTCGCGGTGACCGCAGATGCTTACTGGGAATTACTAGACCAGAATCATATTCGGGAATCTTTGAAAAACGTGTTGTCGCAACTGGATAAAGTGCATTATAGTAATTTGCAATCCATTGGTAATCAGGCGCGCGCATTACTTGCACAAGCCCAGATTCCTGAGCAGGTTGCCGCTGAAATATTGCTCGCTTTCCGCAAATTGGCTGCTACTTCTGGTCGCTTAATACAAGTGGCGGTACGCAGCAGCGCTACGGCGGAAGATTTGCCAACCGCCAGCTTTGCCGGCCAACAGGAGAGTTTTCTGAATATCAGCACCGATGCGGAAGTGCTGGAGGCTTGCCGGCAATGTTATATGTCTTTGTTCACCGACCGGGCGATTAAATACCGCGAAGATCATGGATTTGAGCATATGCATGTGGCGCTGTCTATTGGAGTGCAGGTGATGGTGCGTTCGGATATGGCTTCGGCGGGGGTGATTTTTACGCTCGAACCGGAAACGGGTTTTAAAGATGTGGTTCTGATCACTGGCAGTTGGGGACTGGGCGAAAACGTGGTGAAAGGCAACGTAAATCCCGATGAATTCTACGTGTACAAACCTGCTTTGCAAAAAGGGCTGCTTTCCATCATTTCCAAGAAAACAGGCGCCAAAGCCAAAACAATGGTGTATGCCAGTGAACGCGAAGGTCTGATCGGGACAACCATAAATATCGAAACGCCCGAGGATAAGCGCGAAATACTGGTGCTCACCGACGATGAAATTGCCACACTGGCGCATTGGTCCATTCTGATTGAGGAACATTATCAACTCCCGATGGACATTGAATGGGCAAAAGACGGCATTAGCGGGGAGCTTTTCATTGTGCAGGCACGCCCGGAAACGGTGCACGCCCGCGCGAGGGAGCCTTACAAATTACATTTGTACGAATTAAAAGAAAAAGGCGAGATTCTGACGAAAGGGATTGGTCTGGGTAACCGCATTACCGCGGGCAAGGCCCGCAAACTCTTATCTCCTGCGGAATCTGATAAACTGCAACCTGGCGAAGTGCTCGTCACCGACATCACCAACCCCGACTGGGATCCTCTGATGAAAAAAGCAGCGGCGATCATCACCAACAAGGGCGGCCGTACGAGTCATGCAGCGATTGTGGCGCGGGAACTCGGCGCAGTGGCGGTCGTCGGTACGGGTGATGCCACAGAAACCATCGAAGATGGGCAGGACGTAACCGTAGTTTGCTCAGAGGGCAACAAGGGCGTGATCTACGCTGGCAAGCTCGCCTGGAACGAACAGGAAGTGGATCTTCGCCAGATAACCATGCCCAAAACCGAAGTTATGCTCATCGCCGGCGACCCAGAGAAAGCCTTCCGGCTTTCATTCTTGCCGAATAATGGTATCGGACTCATGCGTATTGAGTTCATTATCAATAATGTAATTGGTATTCACCCGATGGCCTTGCAGCGGTTTGATGAACTAAAAGACCTCGAAGCCAAGGAGAAAATTCAGCATCTGACCAGAGGCTATGCCGATAAATCGGACTTTTTTGTGGAACGACTCGCCCAAGGCGTGGCGACACTTGCTGCTGCCTTCTATCCCAAGGATGTGATCGTGCGCATGAGCGATTTCAAAACCAACGAATACGCCAATCTGATTGGAGGTAAAGAGTTTGAACCCACTGAGGAAAACCCAATGCTGGGCTTTCGCGGAGCGTCGCGTTACTACCACGAACTGTATCGGGATGGATTTGAACTCGAATGCCGCGCCATGAAAATGGTGCGTGATGAGATGGGACTTGACAATGTGAAACTGATGATCCCGTTCTGTCGCACCGTGGAAGAAGGCCGGAAAGTGTTGGATATTATGGAAAGTTTTGGCTTGAAACAAGGCAGCAACGGTCTGGAAATCTACGTGATGGTGGAAATCCCGAGCAATGTCATTTTGGCGGAAGCATTCGCAGAAGTTTTCGACGGTTTTTCCATTGGTTCCAATGATTTGACGCAATTGACGCTTGGTTTGGATCGCGATTCGGTGATCGTCAGCAACTTATTTGATGAGCGCAACCCGGCGGTGAAAACCCTTATTGCGCAGGCAATCCGTGCCGCCCAAGAGGCTGGCATCAAAATTGGCTTGTGCGGCCAGGCGCCGAGCGACCTGCCGGAAATCGCACAATTCCTGGTAGAACAAGGCATCAGCAGCATTTCATTCAACCCCGACGCATTGCTCAGGGGCATTGAGAATATTAATCTGGCGGAGAAGAAAACAATTGTATTATCTTAAAACTCAAAGAAATTATGAAAAAAATATTCCTCTTTTTGGGGTTATTTATACTGATAATTGCTTGTAAAACCAGTAAAATTCCTGCCAGTGGGAGCAGTTGTGGTGATTGCCCCAATCCTTTGGTACGCACAGAGCCAATGTCTATCGATGGAGATATTCCCGAGCATTTCAAACAATATGAAGTTGACTTTGCTCAGAATTTTTGGAGCGGATGGGCTTTTTTGGAATTTAAAGAAAAGAATCCCTGTGCGGATTTGTATTATTTGTTGGATCAGGAAGGTAATATTTCGCGACATGGAGCAAAAGAAGGAGAGGCAAAGTATGTGGTTCGACCTTGGGCGGTCATTACGGAAGAGGAAGGTTATGCCGTTGTGAAAGAGGCTTCAGGATGGAACGGGGATGACTGGCAAAAAACAGAAGATGTAGTGATCCCAAAATTGGGCAATATTCAAGTGCATTACGACTTGATTGCATTGAAAAGCGGTGAAATTTATGATTTTGGTGTATGGGATATTGACTGGGTATCTGAGCCTCCTGAAGGGAAAGAATATTTTTTCCCGGATGGAAAAGTTGAAAAAGACGGAGAAGTATTTCTTCCAAACGATGGGATAATAAAAGGTGATGATTGGGGACCAGGCACGATTTCTAATCAAACGATCTATTTTAACAATGGCGACATAGGTAAAACCATACGTGAACTGGAAACGCCTACTGATTGCAAAATGACCGTTGATGATGAAACCAACTATCCTGATTACTTTAATTTGACCTTTTCCAAATTTGTGAATCAAAGACAAAAAATAATGCCGAGCCAGGTGAAGGTGGCAATAAAAGCGCAGAAAGGAAAAATACTGAACGGAGATAAATTGGGTGAATGGCGCATTTTTAACACCTTGGAAGGGAATATATCGGAAATAGTTCGATACAGACCGCCGGATTGCAAAGAAGATAATAAAGATGTGATCGAAATTGCCAATGTTTGTCAGTTTCATGATGGCGAATTGTCTGTCGGTAAGCATAGATTTTCAAAAACAGTTAAAAATGAGTATTGTCAGATATGGGAGGCGAAAATTACTTATAGCGAGCAGGCAAGTTGTAAAGATAGATTTTATGAACAACAAGAATATTCTAATGGCTCAAAAACTATGCACGAAATGAAATTTAATCTTCAGAGGGCATATTCATTGCAAGTGGAAGCGAAGCTATTTCCGAAAAAAAATGACCCAAACTCATTTGAATCTGAGAATGAATTTGTTGTACTAAAAGATAATTATACCTACGACTTTGATGAATTGATTGAATTGGTAAACTCTCCAACAGATTGGGCAAAAACTGTAATTAGAATAAGAGATGCATTTAGAGTGCAATTCAATAATTTATTACCCTTAAAGGTAACGCTCCATTTACCCCAAAAAGATGGTGAATTCTATAGGTTTTATTCAAGTGTTTCTGATAGTTTTTCACTTATTGAATACGAAAAAGAATTAGAAGAATATGAGGAAGTTACTGGGGTTGCTGAAGGGATAACAACAGTAAAAGGGAGTAATTTTTGTAAAGGAAATGGAAAAGTTCAAGCTAATGATAATGAAGTCATGGGAGGAGCAAGCCATTCAAGTCTTCCATCAGAGGTTAGAGAAATATTGCTAATATATTCGCAAAATGAAAAAGTTTTAAGAGGGTCTCATGAATGGCTTGATGATGAATTTGAAAATGGAGTATCTGCGATACCTGATAACTTCAGATGTTCAAATAACGATGATTTTTATAATGATAACGGGGAACATCATCTATGGAATTGTTCATTTGATAATCCTGATGCTCCTTACGTGAAGAAAAAATTAACTTGGGAATTCAAAAAGGTAGAATAAATCAGTATAAGCCGAGCATTAAAAAATCAACCTGGTGGAAAAGAAAGCGCTCATTCAGCATTGAAAGAATCATTTTAACCAAACAATGAAGTCATGGATAAAGTTTTTGAAAATAAAGTAGCAATCATAACCGGTGCAGCTTCCGGAATCGGCAAGGCCACTGCTATTGCTTTTGCAAAGAGAGGCGCCAAAGTAGTGGTGTCCGACATCAATAAAGGCGATGATACGGTGGCGGCAATCAAAGCGGATGGCGGCGATGCCATCTTCATCAAGTGTGATGTTTCCAAAGCAGATCAGGTGAAAAATCTGGTAGAACAAACGGTAGAACACTACGGACGACTTGACTATGCCTTCAACAATGCCGGCATCGAGGGTGACCCCGCTGATACGGCGGCGTGTACCACTGAGAATTGGCAGCGCGTGATCGACATCAACCTTACCGGTACCTGGCTGTGTATGAAATACGAGATACCCGAAATGCTCAGGCAGGGCAAAGGCGTCATCGTCAACTGTGCTTCGATCGCCGGATTGGTTGGCTTTCCCAATTCACCTGCATACGTAGCCAGCAAACACGGCGTCATTGGTTTGACCAAAACCGCTGCGCTGGAAAATGCGAGGAAAGGTATTCGGGTGAACGCGATTTGTCCGGGCGTAATCAAAACCCCGATGATTGATCGTTACACTCAGGGAAGTGCAGAAGCCGAAGCGCAATTCGCTGAAAGCGCACCGATTGGGCGGCTGGGCACTCCGGAAGAAATCGCCGAGGCTGTGGTATGGTTCTGTTCCGACGGTGCTTCGTTCACTACCGGACAAGCATTGGCGGTAGATGGCGGTTGGGTTGTGCAATAAATAAGATTAGATTTTTATATAATAACTGAGTTTCAAAACTAAAGATACATGCAGTCATGATTAGTAACGCCCCCAATCCTCTACGGTGCGGAGGCGTTATTTTTTTGCAAATATTTATCTAACCTGCTATTTCTCAGGAAAAAACAGGGGAGAAATAGGATGATATAATACAGATGTACGATCATGAAATATAGCTATATAATCATATCATAAAGACCCACAAATAAAGCATAAAGAAGGGGTACGGAAAAAGAAAGGTGCACGAATAAAAACGCCTCCGATCTGAATAGTACCGGAGGCATAATTTTTATACTATTTTAGCCTGGTTATCGCTGGCGGCGATTACCGGAATAGCTTCGTCTTTTGTTCGGTTGTCCTTGGCTTTGCTGGCGCGGCGGATACGAACGGCGCTCCTGCGGGGTATGAGCATGGCTTGCCTCTTGTACAAAAGGATGCTCTTCCACAATCGGGATACGCTTATGGGTCAATTGTTCGATATTGTAAAACAACTCCCGTTCTTCATCTGCACAAAGGGAAATGGCAATGCCATCAGAGCCGGCGCGGCCGGTACGACCAATACGGTGCACGTAGGTTTCTGCCTGTTCCGGGATTTCGTAATTGAACACATGCGTAATGTCGTCAATATCGATACCACGTGCGGCGATATCGGAAGCCACCAAAATATGGATGCGTCCTTTTTTGAAATCTTCGAGTGTACGCTGGCGCTGATTCTGGCTTTTATTGCCGTGAATGGCGTCCGCTGGAATGTTTGCTTTCGACAGGATTTTGGCCAACTTATCGGCGCCATATTTCGTACGGGTAAAAACGATACCTTTTCTAATTTCGTGCTCGCGAATCAGGTGTCGCAACAGCCCGACTTTAGCGGGTTTTTCCACAAAATAAAAGGCTTCTTCTATTTGTCCCTGTTTGCTTTTTTCAAGTTTGACGGTGACTTGTTTCGGGTTGTTCATGTATTTGGCTGCAATTCCACGTACTTCCGGCGACATCGTCGCAGAGAAAAGCAACGTCTGACGTTCAGTTGGTAAATTCGATACGATTCGGTTGATGTCATGGATAAAACCCATATCGAGCATACGATCGGCTTCATCCAGCACCAGCATTTCGATGTAGTCCAGGCTTAATCTGCCCTGATTCAAAAGGTCAAGCAATCTGCCTGGCGTAGCCACCAGGATGTCAACACCTTGGCGCAATTGCGAAATTTGCTTGCCCGCCGATACACCGCCGAAAATCACTGCGCTGCGCATGCGTGCGTAGCGGCTATATGCCCGGAGGTTTTCACCAATTTGAATAGCTAGCTCCCGCGTAGGCGCCAGAACCAGCGCACGAATGTGCCGATTGTCAGTGGACTCACTTCGGGTTTCGAGAAGCTGTTGCAAAATAGGTAGTGAAAAAGCGGCGGTTTTGCCAGTACCTGTTTGGGCGCAACCGATCAAATCGTCGCCCTGCAATACGATGGGTATTGCTTGTTGTTGGATTGGGGTTGGATGAGTATATCCTTCGGATTCTATCGCACGGAGGAGCTGCACATCAAGACCCAGGTCTTTGAATGTCATGTAAGAGTGTTAGTTAAAAAAATGTTCTCCCCGCTTGATATTTGAAAGATAAGTCAAAATCCCAGAGAGAGTAAAACCATAATAACGACAAAGATGCGATAATAGTTCTATTCTTGGTTAAAAGTGGCATTTATTTTATAGAGAATGTCTGTTAATTGTTAGAGCTGAAATTATTTTGAGTAATAAACAGACACTTTGTAACATGACGAATAAAAAACAACAACGGATAATCCAGGGACTATCCGTTGTCAGATTTTTTATAATCAACTGATTTTTAGCTAGTTCTTTTTCTTGTCGCCGTTTTCTTTTTTTCTTTGGATGGCATCACCCTGCTCCAGTTTCCGCGACACGGCTGTGTAAGGTCCGATTACTATTTCCTGACCTTCCTGCAAGCCCGAGGTAACCTGAATATAGGTGTCATCCTGGATGCCGGTGGTTACCTGCACCATTTTTACTGTATCTGCCGAAACAACAAATACCACTTCCATCAGATCGTCATCGCTTGGTTCTGTTGTGTTGGCAGCTGCAACCGCTTCCCCTTCTTCACTTTCGCTGTCTTTCTGGGCTGCTTTTTTGCGTTTGGCTTCATCGCGCTCGCGGGTGGTGACCGCCTGAATAGGTACGCTCAAAGCATCTTTCACGGTTTCGGTGTTAATTTCTACAGATGCAGACATTCCGGGAAGGAATGGGTGTGGTTTATTAGAACTGATCAAATCCTGATAAGATTCTGGTTCTACACTGATGCGCACTTCAAAATTGGTCACCTGATCGCTGGTTAGCGAGGCAGTAGCACCCACATTGGTTGCCGAACGGGCAATCTGTGTGACGCGCCCCTTGAATTTCCTGCCGATGTAGGCATCTACTTCGATTTCCACTTCATCCCCAACCGTTACGCGTGGCACATCATTTTCACTTACATCTACCCGCACTTCCATAGCATTGAGGTTAGCTATACGCATCATTTCGGTACCCGCCATCTGGATGGTACCCACTACGCGTTCGCCTTCTTCTACGTTCAATTGAGAAACGATGCCGCCTGTAGGCGCATAAATTGTGGTGCGGCGCAAGCTGGTACGCAATTCCCGCAGCGATGCTTCGGTGCTTTCCACCTGGAATTCTGCGGCCCTGGCGCTTTGCTGAGCAGCTTTGATCTGGGCATCGGCTGAACGAAGGTTGGCTTCCAGCGCTTGTAGGTTTGATAGAGACTGATCATAGTCGGCTTGAGAAATAACGCCTTCTTTCTTTAGTTTTTCATTACGTTGATGAATTTCCCGGGCATTTTTCAGCTGCGCTTCGATGTTTTCTTTCTGTGCTCTCAATTGCTCTATCTGCGAACGGGAATTGGCCAACTGTGCTTTTGAACTGTTCACACTGGCAACGCCGCGTTCTACCTGCGATTGTACCGCTTCGGGGTCGATTTTTGCAAGCAGCTGGCCGGCTACTACCGAATCGCCTTCTTCTACGTACAACTCGACGATCTCACCGGATACATCCGAACTGATTTTAATTTCCGTTTGAGGGAATACCTTACCACTGGCGGCTACTTTTTCGGTGATGGTGCGACGGGCTACTTTTTCAACCTCAACGATTTCACCCTTGGGTTTGGATTGTTGCCGGATCACCGCTACTGCTACCAAAATTGCTATTGCGCCAACTAAACCGATGACCAACCAGTTATTGCGTCTTCGTTTTGCCATTGTTTGTTGAATTTGATGTTTTTCTCAATATTGAAGGATTGAATTGGTGATTAGTGTACAGTAATTTGTTGGTTGTTTTTTGGTTTGATGCTGATTGGGGCAGGAATTTTTGCCAAACAAATCAGCCGGCACTAATCACCATATTCTGTATATTAATCAAGTGTAATCGTCTTACCCTGATAAAATTCTACCACTTTCACATTAAAAATGTATTGATATTTTGCCTGAATCAATCCAATTTGAGCCTGATCCAGGTTATTGCGTGCTGTTGTAAAATCAAACGTATTGATCGCGCCAAGTTCAAAGCGTCGTTGCGCATTGTCAAAAGCAATCTGCGAAGCTTCTACCGCTTGTTGAGCTGCTTCGTAGGAGCGCTTGGCGGCTTTTGCGCTGGCAATTGCCTGTTGAATATTGGTTTTTAATAGCTGACGTGCCTGCTGATTCTGCACTTCCGTAGTTATCACCGTCAAACGTGCTCTTTGAACACCGATCCTGCTTTGAAGATTGTTAAATATCGGTACTCTAAGACTAACACCAAAGTTTTGACCAAAATTATTATTGAGTTGATCGAAGTAAGGCGCTTTTTCCAAGACAGGAACATCTACATCCTGACCCAGTACAGCCGGTTCGCCATTGATAAACACATTATCTGTAACACGCACAGTATTAACAATTCCTGTAGGTTGCCGCCCTTCGGTGGAAAAACGTGAATCGAGATTTCCAAACAGGGAGAGCGTCGGGTAATAAGCTCCTTTAGCAATATCCACGCCGGTTTCAGCTGCCTGCATCCGAAAATCATTTGCCTGGATGATAGGCTGTGTGCCCAAAGCAGATATAAAAACTTCATTTAGTGCAAAATCATCCGGATCAGAAGAAGTAGGAATCGGCACATCCGGGCTTGCAATCTGAATATCCGTATTTGGATCTAAATTCATTAACTGCTTCAGATTCAAATAGTTGATTGCTATTGTATTTTCGGCGTCAATGATGGTTTGCCGGTTGCGCGCGATTTGTGCAAGAATATCATAACGCTCGTTTTCGGGGCGGGAGCCTGCATTGATCAACCGGTCTATCTGGTTGAGTTGCGCTTGCGACAATTCCAGTTGCTTTTCAGCATTTGCCAGTTGCTCTTCTCCCAGCAATATATTTAAATAGGCAGTTGCAATATCTAAAGCCAAGTTATTCTCTACATCAGCAACATCATATTGGGCAGCTTGTAAAAATGCTTTATCTTGCTTAATCCCATTATTGATCTGATTTCCGGCAAAAACTGGTACACTTGCACTCAGACCGAGGTTGTTAAAACCACTACTGATATTGGTCAGGGTATTGGTCAAGGGGTTGACCGAAAACCCAAAATTATAACCATAGTTAGCCGAAGCGTTCACAGTGGGTAATCGGTTGAACTGGCGTTGCTTGAGATTTAATTCGTTGGACTGAACGGTGGCCTGAGCTTGTTTGACCGAAAGGCTGTTCTGCCGGGCGTAATTGACACATTCCTGCAGCGACCAGGTATCCTGTGCAAATGCGATACCAGCAACAAAGAATAGAGTCAGGGTGATGAGTAATGCTTTCCGAAACATAAATGTTATAGTTTTTAACTGTTACAAAAAAAAGAAGCCATTTTCTTCTAGCCGAATTATTTCTATAAAGAGAGGATTAAATCGGATGAAATCCCCTATTTCGGGTGTAAAAAACCGATCAGAAACGATTCAGCCGGGAAAAATGCTTCCAATAGAAAAAAAACACGAATCAGGCCGACGGCGCATATTCGGAGAATACCACCATTCAGACCTTAATCCGCAGGATGATCAGGGTAAAAGAAAAAGGAAAGTTGAATTGTTTTTTCAGAATAGGCTGTAAAATTACAAAGATTTTTTGCACTCTGCAACCGATATACGCTTAAAATGTAGAGGTAAATGTGACCGCACCGATGACGCGATCGTACCGTTCCCCGAAAGGACGATAATAAATCAGCACGGTGTATTGGTTTTCCGTTTCGTACCAGTGTCCTTCGATTTCACCCAGATCTGGTGTTTTTTGCTTGGCATCGCGCTTCACCGCGGCGTAAGCATAATCGTAATAACCTTGCTTGAGTTTTACCTTGGCAACGTAGCCGTTCACCGAGTTATTATAAGCCATTTTAAAACGCTCATCGGCGCGCCAGTCGCTCAACTCACCGAACAGATAAATATCATAATCGTACAAAGGCTCCGGACTATAGAGTGTGAAGAGCACATCGGCATAATTGCCAGACAGCTCATAATCCTGCTGATCGAACGATTCGATGACAAACTGCCCGTTGAGGTCCCGTCGATTGAGATATACCTTGTCAAATCGTTTTTCATCCTTGTACAAAAGCACGTCGATGGTGTTATTCAGTTGCTGGATTTCAGCGATGTTTTCCGACCTGGTGCGCAGGCTCCGTAGATCAAGGTACCGAAATTCCTTTCCCGCCGGAAAAACAATCTTATCCTGATAGTCGAAAATCAGCTGCGTACCCCGGAAAAAAAGAGGGGCAACGTTATAAACAGCATTATCCCAACGCCCGTTTTGCAAGACCGTGGCGCGCACTTCCTGCTGGGGGCTGCGGATGTTCAGGCGATCAAAATCAACGACGAAATCCAGTTCCTGATGCGTCCGCATTTTGCTGACGGTACTGGGGCGTACCATCTGGGGCGCGATGCGTACCACGGGCTCTACCACTACAAATCTTCGGGTAATGGCCAGCGTCTTTTCCCCTTCGTCTTCGTATACTTTGAGCAAATAATTTCCTGATTTTGTAAAAGCCTGATTCTGATTGGGTAAGTAAAGCCGGTAATGTGTAAACGGGGTGATCGTTTTGAAAGAAAACTCATAAGCATCAATTCTGTCTTCGACAAAGCCGTCGATGTATTCCATTTCGGAGAGGTTGGACGGCCGCCAGTCCTGGTCACAATGTACCAACGTATAGGTATAATTTTTTACATCTGCGTCGATATCATCAAATGACAAAACCAAAGCGGCATTCGTGCCAAGATCAATGATCGGGTAGCTTGTCATCAGCCCGTCGATGTGAAATTGTACTGTTTTGATGTTGTTTTTGTAAATATAATCGTCGTAGCGGAGGTTCTCGTCCTGGGCGAAGATTGCTAAACTTGTGAAAAGAAATAATGCTGACAGTAAATGTTTCATGCTTTGTGTTTGTGACTGGTGATTGGTTATCAGTGATCTGGATATGAGCTTTCCAACTAACATATAACCAATAACAACAATTTCTATTTTGCTTTACTCGTCCATTTTGAATTTTTCACCCGAAAACGCCATTCCGTCAGTGCCCATTCTTCCGAATATTGTACGCCGACTCTCGGGCCCGCCAGAATTTCACTTTCAGGTATTTTTAACCCTCGATTCTCGATCCGGATTGGACTGTCCTTTGCCACCAGGCTCGTCCCCGAATGCTTCGTTGTAATGCCCATGGCAATGGATAGAACGCCCGGCCCCGCGGTTAATTGTGGCTTCAGCTCCCCGAATCCTCTTCGTTGCAGCATTCGTTCCGCATTTTCTACCGGCTCAATAGCGCGGATCAGCACGGCGTGCGGCGCATCCTGTTCATTGGTCACCACATTGAATAAATGGTACATGCCATAAATTAAATACACGTAGGCAGTGCCACCGGTTGCATACATGACCTCGGTGCGCGGCGTACGCCGGTGGCCGTAGGCGTGGCTGGCTTTGTCCTCCGGGGCGCGATAGGCTTCGGTTTCCACGATTTTGCCTACGGTGCGTTGCCCGTCAAATTCGGTGATTAAAAATTTCCCCAGCAAGTCTTTGGCAATTTGCACCACATCGTCGCGGAGGTAAAAATCCTGTGGCAGTTGCACTTTAGTAAAGTTTAATGGTTCAAGGTTCAAAAGTTTAAGAGATGCTCGAACACTTGAACCTTGAACTCTCGAACTTTGAACTCTCGAACTTTGAACTTTGGAACTTTGGAACTTTGAACTTTCGAACTTTGAACTTATTTATCGTGAATAATTCGGCGCTTCCTTTGTAATCGTGATATTATGCGGATGGCTTTCGCGAATACCGGAATTGGTAATTTTTACAAACTGCGCATTTTGCAAATCAGCAATTGTAGCCGCACCACAGTAGCCCATACCCGCTCGCAAACCACCGATGTACTGCACCATTACTTCCGCTAAGGTTCCTTTGAATGGCACTCTACCCTCGATTCCTTCGGGCACCAGTTTTTTAATATCGTCTTCCACATCCTGGAAATAACGATCTTTCGAGCCTTGCTCCATCGCGCCCAGCGAGCCCATTCCACGATACACCTTGAATTTTCTGCCTTCGTAAATGATCGTTTCACCCGGCGATTCGTCCACACCCGCGAACAAACTTCCCGCCATCACGGTGCTGGCGCCCGCCGCAATTGCTTTTACAATATCGCCCGTATAACGGATTCCGCCATCGCCAATGATCGGCACGCCGGAATCTTTGATGGCATAAGCCGCCTGCATGATCGCGGTAAGCTGCGGTACGCCAACGCCCGCCACCACACGCGTGGTGCAAATACTACCCGGGCCAACGCCGACCTTTACCCCATCTACCCCAGCTTCTACCAGCGCTTTGGCGCCGTCTCCGGTAGCTATATTGCCGCCAACTACCTGCAAATCCGGGAATTTTTTCTTGATTTCCTTCACAGCTTGCAATACGCCCATTGAGTGCCCGTGCGCGGTATCCACACAAATGACATCCACGCCAACTTTCATCAGCGCTTCCACCCGGTCAAACATATCGCGGGTCACGCCCACCGCAGCGCCCACCACCAAACGCCCGAAGGAATCCTTACAGGAATTGGGATAGTTTTGTACTTTCATAATATCCTTATAAGTAATCAGTCCTACAAGGGTATTGTCTTTATCAACTACGGGCAGTTTTTCAATTTTATGACCTTGCAGAATTTCCTTGGCTTGAGTCAGCGTTGTACCCGCAGGCGCCGTCACCAGATTTTCTTTGGTCATGAGTTCGTACACCGGACGGTTGTTCCTGGCTTCAAAGCGCAGGTCGCGGTTGGTCAGGATGCCGATCAGCTTGTTTTGATCATCAACAATAGGGATACCGCCGATTTTGAAATCTTCCATCAGCTTGAATGCATCGCGCACCGTGGCATTTACACCCAGCGTCACCGGATCAATGATCATCCCGCTTTCAGAGCGTTTGACAAAGCGAACCTGCTCCGCCTGCTTTTCAATATCCATGTTTTTGTGGATAATGCCGATACCACCCTGACGCGCCAATGCGATTGCCAGCTTGCTGTCGGTAACCGTATCCATCGCTGCCGAAACAACCGGAATATTAAGCCTTAACTCGCGTGTAAGTTGAGAAGACGTGTCCACCTCGCGGGGAAGCACTTCAGAGTAAGCGGGAAGCAACAGCACATCATCAAAGGTGAGCGCGTCTTCCCATACTTTATTTTGTGGTATTTTTTGTGTTTCCATGTGCAAAGATATGGATTGATGCACGAAGTACGAAGTTGGTAGTACGAATTTTTAAATTCATTTGACAATCGTATTTCTCAACCTCCAATTTTATGCTTCAAAAATCGTACCCCGTACTTCCAATTCCATATTTCAAAAATTGTACTTTTGCAACATGATGCTTTCCATTCACTCTGACGAACATTTTATGAAGCAGGCGCTCAAGGAAGCCGAAAAAGCTTATGAATTGGGCGAAGTGCCCGTGGGCGCGATTGTAGTTTGCAATAACCAGATCATTGCGCGCGGGCATAACCAGACCGAACAGCTCAATGATGTGACCGCGCACGCCGAGATCATTGCCCTCACGGCTGCCGCTAATTACCTGGGGAGCAAATACCTCGACGATTGTACCCTCTACGTGACGCTGGAACCCTGCGTAATGTGCGCCGGCGCGCTCGCCTGGGCGCAACTCGACCGGCTGGTGTATGGCGCTGAAGATGACAAGCGCGGCTTTATGCGTTTTGGCAAAAAGTTATTGCACCCCAAAACCAAGGTGGAATATGGTATCCTGAGCGAAGCGTGCGGATTGCTGATGAAAGCATTTTTTAAAGCGAGACGGTAAGAACTTGTCTATCAAGTATGTAACACAGGTTTATTGGGGAAATGCGATCTTTTTAAATCTCAAATCCCCAATAATTGCTCGATCTATTTACGGATTCTCAAAGCTCCGATTCCTGCATCCCAAAGTTTTTTATTAATAGCCGGAACCGCTGAATTCAAAATAGTTTCGCCTTCTTGTTTGAATTTTGTCCACTCCACATTCAATTCGGCAAGCCGATCGCGCGTTGGTTGATTCACACGAGGAATGTCGCTTTCTGCGTGGTTGATTACAAACAAATAATTCGCCGTAAATTTATTCGGAAAATTTTCAACATCATCATAAGCTTTGGACTTGCGCTGCACCATTTCTTCGTCCCAGGCTTTCATTTTGGCCACCAGTTCCTGCGCTTCTTTTTTCAAGCCTTGCTGTTCTTTTTTATCCAAATCCGCAATAATGTCACTCAATTGCCTTTGCAGAGTCATCATATCATTCACCATTTGATGCATGGCATTCAACTCCTTTTCGGCGGCAGCCATAAACTGATGATAAGCTTCATAATCCGCTGCGCTGAGTCCATACTGCGGGTTTTCGAGGATTGCAAAATCAGTTTTTAAGGTTTGATCCCCAACTTGTAATTGTAAAGTATATGCTCCGGGAGCAGCCTTGTGTCCCCGGAAACTACCTTCGATATAAGCAGTAGGCGCGCCGGTCATGGTAGGGTAGCGCATATCCCAGACAAAACGATTCAAGCCCTTCTTTTTAGGAACGGTTGGTTCTGCTGCCGGACCGCCGGGGTAAGACTGAAATGCCTTATCTTCTTTTGAACTCAGGCGCCGCACGAGATTGCCGTTTTTATCGGTGATGGACATTTCAATATCTGTCGAATCCATTGCCTGCGGCAAATAGTAATACAGCACCACACCGGTGGCCGGGTTGACGCCTTCGAGTGGGTTAGTTCCGTCAAAACCTTCGTCACTGCTGTTCAATTCACTACCTCCATTGACCAGGAGCGCATCCTCCGGCTTGTATAGAATTGCCTGATTCTTCATCGGTTGGTACTGACGGATTAAACCCATGTCATCTAAAATCCAGAATGCCCTGCCCGAAGTAGCCACGATCAAATCATCATGCTTGATCATTAAATCCAAAATGGGTGTTACGGGAAGGTTTAAATTAAATCTTTCCCAGTTTTTGCCGCCGTTCCAGGAAATGTAGATGCCGGTTTCTGTGCCTGCAAACAACAAATCTTTGCGCTTAGGATCCTCCCGAACGACTCTGGTGAAAGCGCCATAAGGAATATTACCGGTAATATCTGTCCAGGTTTGACCGTAATCGGTCGTCTTCATCATTTTGGGGATATGATCGTTGAATTTATACCTTGTAGTTGCAATGTAAGCTGTGCCTTTGTCGTGCGGAGAAACTTCAACCGCATTGACCAGGCATTCCTGAAGCGTTTTGGGGGTGACGTTTGTCCAGGTTTTGCCGCCATCTCTGGTTAATTGTACCAACCCATCATCGGTACCCACCCAGATCACGCCCTTTTCATGCGGTGATTCCATGACATAAGCAATCGTGCCATAGTTTTCAGCGCCGACCGCTTCAACGGTGTAAGGACCACCACCTTTGATTTGTTTGGATTTGTCGTTTCGAGTCAGATCGGGTGAAGCTTCTTCCCAGGTTTTGCCCATGTCTCTGGTGCGCAGTAATACCTGCGCTGCATGATAAAATGTACCGGGTTCGTGCTGTGACCAAATAATCGGGGCATTCCAGTTGAAACGATATTTCATATCACTCGCAGCTCTTCCGAGATATTGAATCGGAGCTGCCATAATACTAGTACCTGCTGAAGCCTTCGTATCCAACACTTCTATTGTACCCAAATAGCTGCCGCCCATGACGTATCTGGGATTGTCGGGATCAAAGGCCAAAAAGGCGCTTTCCCCACCCGCAGAAGCAGCCCAGCTATCGGTGCTGATATTATAAGAGCCAAACTCCCGATGCGCAATGGAAACCGAGGTGTTATCCTGCTGACCGCCATAGATTCGATACGGGAACTGATTATCCACATTGATCCGGTAAAACTGACCCGTAGGCATATTACTTTGCGTTGACCAGGATGCGCCAGCGTTGAAGCTGATTCCTGCACCGCCATCGTCGGCAATGCATAAATTTCTCGGGTTATTCGGATTGATCCAGAGATCGTGATAATCGCCGTGAGGTCCGTCCAGCACTTCCCAGGTTTTGCCGCCATCAATCGAGCGCAGGGCCGGCGCGCTGAGCACATACACCGTATTTTCATCCTGCGGATCGGGAAACACTTCAATGTAATACCAGGCGCGCTGCACGAGCCGGTGATCGGCACTGACGCGGCTCCAGGATTTACCGGCGTTATCCGATACAAAAAGCCCGCCTTTCTCCTGCTCCGAATCGCTTTCGATCAAAGCATAGACCTTTTGCGGATTGGATTGGCAAACCGCGATCGCCATTTTTCCTTTTTCTTCGGGCAAACCTTCGGTCATTTCCGTCCAGGTGTTTCCGCCATCCATAGATTTGTACAAGCCGCTGCCCGGGCCGCCGCTGATCACTTTCCAGGGTAATCTCTGATGTTCCCACATCGCCGCATACAAAATATTCGGGTCGGAAAGATCCATCGACAATTCCGCGCAGCCGGTGCGGTCATCCACGTACAATACCTTGGTCCAGGTAGCGCCGCCGTCCGTTGATTTAAAAATACCCCTTTCTGGATTATTGCCATGCAATTGCCCCTGAGCGGCCACGTAAACAATATCCGGATTCTTGGGATGGATTATTATTCTGGCAATATGCTGGGTTTCCTTCAAGCCCACATGCTTCCAGGTTTTACCCGCATCGGTGGATTTATACACCCCATCTCCATAAGAAGTCATCACGCCACGCGGCGCATGCTCGCCCATACCAACGTACACCACATTGGGGTCGCTGGCAGAGACCGCTACCGCGCCTACAGAGCCTGTGTTAAAGTATCCGTCCGAAATATTTTTCCAATGTTGCCCGGCATCTTCAGTTTTCCAGACGCCCCCGCCGGTGGTGCCCATGTAATACGTGAGCGGATCGCCAATGACGCCCGAGGCACAGACCGACCTGCCGCCCCGGAAAGGCCCGATGTTTCGGTATTTCACAGGTTTAAAAAGATCTTCGAGCTTGAGTGGATGGTTTGAGTTGACGCCTGGTGCTTGTGCAATAAGGGTAAGCGCGCTGCCCAGAATCATGATCACAGAAAGAAATATTGGTCGCATTTGTCTTTTTGCGAAAAAGATAAGATTATTTGGAGAAATGAGCTTCGACAAGTAGTATTTTTTTGCCGGAGAATTATTCCGCATTCATCGATTGGTTCTTTACACCTTGTCAAAACCTTGCAAGCGCCAGTGGCTGCGCATAGCCATCCGTGCCGGCATGGTAGCAAAATGCTTGCAAAACAGAAAGGTTTTCACTTACCTTAGCTCTTGGCACATTGACTTATGCTATTTTAGATGAGGGATGAGAGAAACAAAAGTTCAAGCTTCATTTTCTACCTCGTAATTGATTAAAAGTAAGTAGTCGGGTAGTTTTACAGTCGATTGTCGAAAGTTTAATTAATCAGACAATCAACTTCTTATAAAATATTTTATTTGAACTTAAAATGGTCTCTTTACTTTCTTATACCGAATGGCTGCCTGTAAGAAAAGCTCACTTGAAGGAAGACCTGCAAAAGAGCGCCTACACAATCGATCTTTTTCAGCAGTATAAAAAGCACCTGGGTGTGCTGCGCTTTAAGCTATTGATCGAAAGCCAAAAACTGGTGGTTCCCGATATCGTAAAAAAGCGGATGCATTTCAGTAACCTTTCGCTGTTGGCGCCCGCCGTGCCGCTGTATAAACTTAGCAGGCTGATTAAAGTGGACAAGCTGCTTCAGCACATCCTGATCCCCTCCGGGTATAGAGCCCAAGTAAACGAGCTGGATATAGCTGCGGAGTAAGGTGTAAGAGCCATGATCTAATCTGACCGTTTTATTGCTTATCTTCCTCTTTGGCAGGTCGCTCCAACCGATACCTGATGAAACGCTCATTGCCAACCATCACCTCCCCGTCTTCTTTGAATCCCAGTCGCAACAAACCTCTCACCCGTGTTCTTGTAGGCGGGAACAACACGGTGACTGAGCTTAACCCCATTTCACCAAACGCTTTGCTGATGATCTGGTGATATAAGACTTTGCCGATACCCCAGTAATCCGGATGCAGCACCAAGCCCAGGTCAGCCTCGCCGTGCTCCGGCTGTAACCCGCCCCAACCGGCAAACTTGCCGTCAATCATAAACGCCCACGGACCGTAGCCGTACTCCGTCCACAGTTGTTCCTTAGCCGCAATAAACTCCGCACAAGCGCTTTCACTGAAGTCGCCTTTCAACAAAGGCAACTGCCGCCTCACCAACTGATTATTCATCAATTCCATGATCGCTGAGTTTTCTACCTCCGTCAGTCGCTTAAATTCAATAGTCATGGTGTGCTTAGGTTATTTGAGAACGCCCCGTGTAGCTGCTGTGTCGTCCCTCGTGGCGGCATAGGCAGCTACCCCTTGTTGGTGGATGTTTTATTTTTCTTTTTCAATAATTATTTCAATTTGATTTCTTA
>CAZGAU010000018.1:19091-49720 GCA_964523725.1 uncultured Saprospiraceae bacterium | reverse complement strand
CTTCAAGCCAAATCCTGCTAAGCAGAGCATCATGGTAACTTGTGATGATGAGGGAAGGTCAGTTCTGATCAGGATATATTCGATTGATGGACTAGGTAACTTCGATTATTGTGAAACCTATGCTTTGGTTCAGAATAATTTAAATACTGCCTGCGAAAATGCAGTCGGGTCTGGTATCATAGCTGGAATTATTCGTACAGAACAACTGAAACCGGTAGAAGACGTAAAAACTCAACTTAGTGGGCAGCGCTCAGGAGTGGATCAGACCGATATACAAGGGCAATATGGTTTCAATAGTCTGCAATTGGGATACGATTACACGGTTACTCCAACTTTAGACGAGCGTCCTTTGAATGGCGTTTCTACCTTTGATTTGGTGTTGATTACCAGACATATACTGAGCATACAGCCTCTAACCAGTCCTTATCAATTAATTGCAGCAGATGCAAATAACTCCAAAAATATTACAATTCTTGACCTGATTGCACTGCGTAAGTTGATTCTAAGTGTTGATTTGCAGTTCGCCAATAATACCAGCTGGCGTTTTGTGGATGCGAAATATCAATTCCCGGTTCCAAGCAACCCGTGGTCACAACCGTTCCCCGAAATTATTAACATCAACGACCTTCAAGGTCAAATTACAGATGCTGATTTTGTTGCCATCAAGATTGGCGATATCGATGGCAATGCGCGTACCAACAATGCTTTGGGTACAGAAATCAGGACCACTCACGGAACTTTTGCCTTCCAAGTAGCGGATGAACAGCTTACGACGGGTAATGAATACATCGTTGAGTTCAAAGCCAAAGATCTGGCAACTATTCAGGGTTATCAAGGGACTTTGACCTTCGACCCGACCAAAGTGGAATTAGTGAATATTGTCAGTGGAATTGTAAAGGAAGAAAACTTTGGGTTCCGGTTCGTAAACGAAGGAGCTATCACTACCAGTTGGCATAATATGTCTGTAAACAAAGGTAAAAATACAGATGAGCTCTTATTCAGCCTGATTCTCAGAGCTAAAGCAGATACTCAGCTCAGTAAAACATTGAGTGTAAGCAGCCGTTACACAGCAAGCGAAGCTTACAATCAGACGGATGAATTGCTGAACGTAGCTATTGAATTCTCGAATGGTCAAATCATTGGCAATGAATTCGAATTGTACCAGAACACTCCGAACCCATTCAAGGGTTCTACGGTGATTGGGTTCAACATGCCGGCAGCAGCAGATGCCACGATCACGATTTCCGATATTACCGGTAAAGTAGTGAAGCTGATCCGTGGTTCTTACGGCAAAGGCTTCAATCAGGAAGTACTGAATAGCTCAGAACTACCGTCCGGGGTGTTAACTTATACCCTGCAAAGTGGTGAATTTACAGCTACTAAGAAGATGATTATCATGGATTAATGTGATATAAAGAAATTAGGGCAAGCCTAAGTTTGTGTAATTTTGTTTGATGTTGAGGGCTGGAGCAGCGAAAGCTTCAGCCTTATTTTTAATAAATTGAAAGCTTGAGGCAATAATTTAAAATTGTACAGCGGCGGGAAAAGTGAGCTTGAAAACAGTGCAATGATCAGGCGTAGATTCAACTTGGATAAAACCGCGGTGCATGGACATTATTTTGCGGCAAAGACTAAGTCCAATACCCGAACCTTGTGGCTTTGTAGAGTAGAATGGCAGAAAAATTTTATTGACTGCTTCCGGAATGATGCCCACACCATTGTCGGTGATTTGGAGGATGGGGCGCTGACGCTCGTCGAGTCGGGTAGAGAGAATAATGCTTGGATTCTCTATTTCCCTAAGGGCTTCAATTGCATTTTTCAGCAGGTTGATGAGCACGCTTTCGAGGAGTTCGCGGTCGGCGTGAATTATCAGATTTTTTGGCTGAATATTTATCTGAAAATCAATATTTTTTGACTCGAAATCGGACTGGTAAAGCGATTGGACTTCGTGAAAAAGTGCTGCTACCACGATAGGGGCTATTTTAGGCTCAGGAATGCGCGTAAAGGTGTGGTATGCCTGAACCAGCCGGAGGAGCGCATCGCTACGGCGGTTGATGATTTTCATCGCATCGATAAGGTCAGTGCGGGTTTCAGTGGAAAGGTTGCCTTCTTTTTCAAGCATCGGAATGACTGTGGAAACGGTGGACGAAATCGGCGTAATGGAATTGACAATTTCGTGGGTGAGTACTCGAGTAAGATTTTGCCAGATTTCTAACTCATTGATTTGCAATTCATTTTGAATGTTTTTGATCGAAACAATCCGGAAAAGCTGCCCCTGTTTCTTGAATTCGGAAACCGTAATAGAAAGCCGCGTTTCATCAGAAATGCGCAGGAGCATGGCATCCCGGTTGGCTGTTTGTTGTAAGGCTTTGTAAAGCAATAGGTTGGACGATTCTATTTCATTCACATTTCGCAACAATGGATCTCCGAGTAATTCTTTTGCCGCTTTATTTATCGTAATAATCTCGCCATTTTGATTGAAAACCAACAATCCGTGAGCAAGATGTTGTACAATGGATTCAAGATATTGGAGTGTGGCTTCCTGATCTTCCCGAATATTTTGAAAAGAGGACATTACATCGTTCATGGCGATTTCCAGCTCGTAAAAAGCACTTCCCTGCTGCATATTGGAGAAAGTTCTTGTGAAATCTCCATAGCGAAAGGCTTCGAAGAAATTGGCGAGGCGGCGATTGGTTTGCTCTACGTAAAAAATAAGCTCCACCACCTGCAAAATAATGATGATTGTGAATGCAATCGGGGTGAAGAAATAGGACGATTCCAGCCAGAGCCAGGCCAACAGCAAGGAGGACGCAATCAGCAGCCCAATCCGAATCCAAATGTTGATTTTGAAGCGTTTATAAATCATATTTTTCTAGTCTTCGATAAAGCGAGGCGCGGGTAAGCCCCAGTTCCCGGGCAGCCTGCGTGATGTTACCGTGGTGCCGTTTGATTACTTTGCGGATCACCGCTTTTTCCAAATCTTCCAGGTTAAAATTATCCAAAGAAATCTCCTGTTGTGATGCAGGCGTTTTGCTTTTCAAAGAAAATGCGAAATCCCGGCTTCCCAGCGTATCCCCGTCGCTCATAATGACAGCGCGTTCGATGATATGTTGCAATTCGCGGACGTTGCCCGGGAAGCTGTATTTGCAAAGGCGTTGCAGCGCCTCATGGCTGATGTCCTGCGCTGTTTTCCGGTACTTTTTGCCGTAGAATCGCACAAAATATTTTGCCAGCAATTCAATATCCTCTGGGCGTTCGCGCAGGGCCGGCAGATGAATTTCAATAGTATTAATTCGGTACAACAAATCCTGGCGAAATTCATTTTGGGCAACCATGTCGTACAGCGGCATATTGGTAGCGCAGATGAGCCGGATGTCCACCGACTGGCTTTTATTGGAACCGACCCGCGTAATCTGACGGGTTTGCAAAGCCGTGAGCAGCTTAGATTGCAAAGGTAGCGGCACATTTCCGATTTCATCCAGAAAAAGCGTACCGCCCGAAGCTACCTCAAAACGTCCGGCGCGGTCTTCGCGAGCATCGGTGAAAGCGCCCTTGACGTGACCAAAGAGTTCACTTTCAAACAAGTTTTCACTCAAAGCGCCCAGATCTACTCTTACGAAAACTTCTTTTGATCGGAGCGAGTGGCGGTGTATTGCTCTGGCAACTAGTTCTTTACCTGTACCGTTTTCTCCAAGAATAAGTACATCGGCGTCGGTTTTAGCAACTTTTTGAATCTGGGTAAATACCTCCTGCATGGCCGTGCTGATTCCAATCAATTCGCCAAACTGTGCGCTGGTGTCGGCATCCATAATGCGCGTGCGGTTGAGCAGCTTTTCTACCTGGAGGCGGGATTGGCGCAGATCCATTGCGGAAAGCAAGGTCGCCAAAAGTTTCTCATTGCTCCAGGGTTTTAATACAAAATCGGTGGCGCCGGCTTTAATCGCGCGGACAGCCATCTCCACGTCGCCATAAGCCGTGATGAGAACGACAATAACCGTAGGGTTCAGTTCCAGGATTTTTTCCAGCCAGTAGAAACCTTCGTAGCCGCTGCTTACGTCTTTTGTGAAATTCATATCGAGTAAAACGATATCAAAGTCTTCTTTATCAAGTAATTGTGGAATTCGATCGGGATTTTTTTCCAGGGTAATTTCAGCAAAATGTTGTTTCAAAAATAGACGTGCGGCATGCAGTACATCTTCGTTGTCATCTACGATCAGAATATTTCCGGTTTTTGGTTCGCGATTCACAGTACAGTAATTAAATTTAAGAACAGAATAAAGATAGACAGATTTTTTCAAATCGAGCAGAATTAGTGTCCGAAATCGAACGGTGTTTGTCCGAAAACGTACAATTTTTTATCCCAAATTATTTGATAATCAATTGTTTGCGAGTAATTCGGAGGATTTGGCATTGCAATTGATATAGCTAAGGTTGGAAATAGTGGAAAAATAATGGTTGTAGAGTCAACAAACAAAAATCACTCCGAAAATGATTCAGAACTATTTTAAAATCGCATTACGTAATTTATTTAAAAACAAGGTTTTTTCCTTGATAAATATTCTGGGTTTGTCCATCGGCATGGCTTGCTGTATGTTGATTTTATTATGGGTGAGTCATGAATTGAGTTATGATAAGCATCATGAGGATGCAGAAGATATTTACCGGGTGTGGACCACCTTTATCTTGCCGGAAGAAGAAATGCAATACGCCGGTACGCCTGGTCCGATGGCGCCAAATCTGAAAGCGGAATTCCCGGAAATAAAGGCTGCTACACGGCTGGTAGTACCGTTCAACGAAAATAAAAGCGTGCTGCAACGTCCATCTGACGGAGATAAAGATTATCCGCCGTTTTATGAACCGGATGGCTTTCTGGTGGATTCTTCCTATTTTGAAATTTTTACATATGACTTTATAGAAGGCAGCCTGAAACGTGCGCTAACGGAGCCAAATACGGTCGTCTTGTCCGAGAGCATCGCCCGGAAAATGTTTCCCGATCAACCCGCACTAAATCAAATTATCCGCATAAGTAATAGCAATGGTGATCTTGATTATAAAATTACCGGCGTTTTTAAAGAAAATAATAAACCGACGCATATCGGCGGCAATTTTTTTATGTCTTTATACAGCGGTGGCATCTGGAATTTCATTCGCGATAATTCCAATATGGTTGGCAATAACTTTTTGTACACGTATGTGGAATTGCAACCCGGCACAGATGCTGCCGCGCTGGAAAAAAAATTCCCAGCCTTTATAGAAAAATATGCGGGTAGAGAATTAGAAGCGGCAGGTATGCAAAGGATTCAGCATTTGCAGCCCGTGACCGAGATTCATCTGTATTCAAAGGTGGATTATGAAATCGGCAAACAGGGCAATATTTCCTACGTCTATATCCTGATTTCGATTGCCTTGCTCACGCTGCTGATCGCTTGTATCAATTTTATGAACCTCTCCACGGCACGTTCTGGCACACGGGCGGCGGAGGTGGGCATTCGCAAGGTCATGGGCGCGCAGCGCAGCAGCCTCACTGGCCAATTTGTTGGGGAATCTATATTGATGAGCCTGATTGCTTTGATGATAGCC
Organism: uncultured Saprospiraceae bacterium; assembly: GCA_964523725.1. GTDB lineage: Bacteria > Bacteroidota > Bacteroidia > Chitinophagales > Saprospiraceae > JADJNW01. The sequence continues at coordinate 44,140 of CAZGAU010000018.1, read as the reverse complement.
ATTGTAGCCGTCGAATTATTCCTGCCAAATTTTGGGCGCCTCACGGGCAAGGAATTAAGCTTGATCGCCCAACCTCAATATTTGCTTTGGTTTGTAGGTATTGCATTGCTAACCGGTTTATTAGCAGGTAGTTATCCTGCGTTTTATCTTTCTTCTTTCAATCCGGTGACCGTTTTAAAAGGGAAATTGACCAACAATCTTTCTGCTGCATCGCTGCGGCGTATATTGGTGGTTTTCCAATTTGTCATTTCCATTGCGTTGATCGCGGGCTCTATTTTCATCGCCAAACAAATGGATTTTTTACAAAATCAGGATTTGGGTTTTCAGGATGAACAGCAGATTGTGATTCATTTGCGAACGGCATCGGCTCGCAATTCGATAGATATTTTAAAAAATGAGCTTAAGCAAAGCCCTGATATTGAGTCTGTTGCAACAGCTACGAGCTACCCTGGGATTTATGTCATCAATGATCGAGGATTTTACCGGCAAGGTGAAACGGTGAATGACAATAAATTGGCGCAAATCAATTACGTGGATCACGATTATCTAAAGACGCTGGAGCTGAAATTAGCCGCCGGGCGCTTTTTCTCCCGCGATTTTCCTGCGGATACGATCAACCGGGTCATTCTTAACGAAACGGCGGTTGAACTGCTTGGTTTTGAAAGCCCTGAAGCGGCGGTTGGGCAAACATTATTGTCGGGAAGAGCAGATAATGTGGTCTCTTATGAATTGATCGGGGTGTTGAAAGATTATCATTTTGAAAGTTTGCATACCGAGATCAAGCCTTACGGCATGGTGCTGTTTACCTACAATTCTCCACCGGCGAATTATGCCATTGCTCAGGTGAATACGGAGGATGTAAGGCAGGTGCTGGCTTCTGCCGAAAACCAGTGGAAAGCGCTCAACCCCGATACACCCTTCGAATATTCGTTTCTGGATGAAGATTTTCAGAAAAACTATGAAGCCGAGCAACGCATCAGCTCGATCATCTGGTATTTTACGATTATCGCCATTCTGATTTCCTGTCTGGGATTGTTTGGTCTGGCTACTTTTACGGCAGAGCGGCGCACCAAGGAAATCGGCATCCGCAAAGTGCTGGGCGCTTCGGTGCCAAATATTGTTTTGCTCTTGTCGAAAGAATTTATGTTGCTGGTGATTGTCGCCTTCGTGATCGCCACGCCGATTGCCTGGTATGCTGCCAATCGCTGGCTGGACAGTTTTGCTTATCGTATTGACTTACAATGGTGGATATTCGCATTTGCAGGATTGATTGCATTGGCAATAGCCGTCATTACCGTCAGTTTTCAGTCCGTCCGGGCAGCAGTGGATAATCCTATAAAAAGTTTGAGAATAGAGTAAAATTGGTGGCTTTCCTGAGTGGATAAAACGATGGAGTAATTGAAATTATGAGGCACTAAAGCCGTACAAAATCAGACAATTATGTTTAGAAATTATATCAAAATAGCATTTCGTAATCTTTGGAAGGATAAGATTTATAGCACTATTAATATTCTGGGGCTGGCCTTGGGGATGACCTGTTTGTTGCTTATCCTGGCGTACATGATGCATGAATTGAGTTATGATAAGCATTTTGCCGATCATGATCGCATTCATCGTATTGCTATTGACATTAAAACTGCGGAAGGGGATAATATTTTGTTTGCCCCGGTAGCAGGTAATCTGGCAGAAGTATTGCATTCGTATCCTCAGGTAGAATCTGTCGCTCGACTCATTGATTCGTATAATGATGTAGTGGTGAGTGCGGTGCCGGAAAAGAAGTTTTACGAAAAAGGATTTTATTATGCCGATCCAAGTATTTTTGATGTGTTCAGCTTTGAGTTTCTGCACGGCGACCCCAGTATCGCTTTAGCGGCGCCCAAGGATATGGTGATTACACGGGAGAAGGCAGAGAAATATTTCAATTCAATCAATGTAGTCGGGCGGACTCTAAAAGTAGACAGCGAAGATTTCCGGGTGACAGGAGTAATAGAAAATTTACCGGAACAAATCCATTTTCAGCCCGATATGATTGCCTCTTTGGTAGAATTTGCCGGGAGCCCTGTGCTGTCAAATTGGCATGCGACCATGTTTTACACGTACGTAAAACTCAAGAAACATATTGACCCTCAAGAATTTGAATCCCAAATCTATGATGTAGCTTATGAGTACGTAGCAGATGAAATTGAAAATAACTCACAAGGTTATCGTTTTTTCTTGCAACCACTTACTTCCATTCATTTGCATTCCGATTTGCGGTATGAATTAGGGAAGAACAATTCTTATCAACAGTTGCAGATACTGGGTGCTGTTGCCTTGATTATTCTGGTAGTTGCTTGTTTTAATTTTATAAACATTGCCACAGCAAGAGCTGCCCGCCGGGCAAAAGAGGTTGGTATCAGAAAAGCGGTCGGCTCCACCCGTCGGGATTTAATACGACAATTTTTATTCGAATCGCTTATGATGTGCTTCATTGCATTGCTGTTGGCGCTAGTCGGGGTTGAATTATTGCTTCCGGTTTTCCGTTCCATTGCTGATATCCAGGTAGGTTTAAATGTTTTCTTGCATCCGGGTTTATTGTTGTCTGCTTTGGGCATTTTAGTATTGGTTGGACTTTTGGCAGGTAGCTATCCGGCTTTGGTATTATCCGGATTTCAACCACAAGATGTATTGAAAGGACAGAAATTGGGAGGTAGTGGTAGCAGTTGGTTGAGAAACACCTTGGTCACGGCACAATTTACCATTTCTATCTTACTGATAGTCGCCACCATTGTTGTTTCGCAGCAGTTGAAATTTATGCAATCCCAGTATCTTGGCTTTGATAAGGAACAAATGCTGATTATTCGGTCGCAGACAGGATCATTTGGAAATGAATATACTACAGTGAAAAATGAGCTCAAAAAGAATGCTTTTGTGCAGAACGTGGCGGCTTCCAACACAGTACCAGGGCAGGATTATTCAAACAATCTCATTACGTTGCAAAATGACAAAACCAAATCAACCGATGCACGGATTGGACTGATAGATAACACTTTTTTGGAAACGTATCAGATTCCGGTACTGGCTGGGAGAAGCTTTTCGATCAGCACTTCAGATGATTCTCTGGGCAATAATGTCCTTATCAATCGGGCGATGCTTTCTCATTACGGTTGGGAAACACCCGAAGAGGCATTGGGTGCAACCTTTGGCGGTGGCTGGGGCACTGTTATTGGCGTAGTAGAAAATTTCAATTTTACCTCCTTGCAAACAAATATTCAACCGCTGTTGCTGGCCTATTCACCAAGACGAATCACTTATTTTTCCGTGAAAATGAAAACCGATAATTATCAATCTGCTATTGCTCAACTCCAGGATCAATGGAAAACTTTAGCTCCAAATCAACCTTTTGAGTATTATTTTCTGGATGAAGATTTCGACCGGCAGTATCGCTCAGAGCGGCGATTGGGCAAGCTTTTTACCTACTTTGCCATCTTAGCCATTTTTATTGCCTGCCTTGGGCTGCTGGGGCTTTCTGCTTACATTACAGAGCGGCGAACAAAAGAAATCGGTATTCGCAAAGTGCTAGGTGCATCCGTTAATAACATTCTCTTATTGGTTTCAAAAGATTTCTTATTGCTGATTGCCATTTCGTTTGTCATCGCTACTCCAATTGGACTTTATGTGATGAATCGCTGGTTGGCAGATTTTGCTTACCGCATTCAATTGCATTGGTGGATGTTTGCATTGGCAGGCATATTGGCGCTGGCGATAGCTATTTTCACCATTAGTTTCCAAGCACTTCGGGCAGCGAATGCCAACCCTGTGAAGTCATTGCGAGCAGAGTAATTATTTCAGAGTTGTATAATGCGATTATCAGCAAAAATGGTCAGTGGCGTAATAAAATGATTGTCCCATTCACCGAAAAGCTGAATAGGGCGACCACCACTGATGGCAAGAATCTTCCACATATTATTTTCGGAGACTTGTGCAGGCAGTTGTTTTCCAGTGTTGTCAACCAGGAGCAACTGCTTGCCATCCATTACCGGGGTTGCTTTATCTATTAAAATCGGAAAAGTACTTAACCAGGGGGTCTGCGCAAGCGCTTCAGCATAGGCTTTTGCAAATATTTCCCAATCTTTATAACCTGATAATTCAAAAGCGCCGCTTACCAACTCAAATTGCTTCACCAAAGCGCGTTGCCGGTAAGAACCCGGATAAAATACAACTTCGGCCCGAATCATGCTACCCAGGTTCCACTGTTCGGTAAAATCGGCGTTGCCCCACACGAAATCCAGCAATAAAGCTGCTTGACCGGTTTTTTGTCCCAGCAACCAAGTGCGCCGCGACCTCAGGTTTTCTTCCATTTTTTCGATCTGGGCGATAATCAGCCAGTCGTCTTTCACACCTTCCTGTGCCAGCACTTCCTCTTTTTTGATGTTGACGCCGGCATTACTCAGTAATTCCTGCTGTAACTCAGGTGGTAGCTTTTCCATTTTTTGAAAGGCTTTGGCAAAAAGGTACAATTCTGCGATTTCGGAAAGCAATTTTTCGTGTGCATTTTCCAGGTTTTGCAGGTTTTTAAAACCTCGGATCCGCCGGCCAATGCTTCCCAATTTGGCGTCCACCATGCGGGCAGAGAATGTATCCCAGTAAGCCGATTCCCTGCTTAGTGCTGCGGCTAATCCGTGCCGCACCAAATCCAGGAGCCATTCCCGCAATTCAACGATGCCGGCTTGCATTTGATCGAGCGTTTTTTCAGGAGGCTTGATTTGTGCAGGTTCTTTACCGATAGTTACCTTTTTTTTCTGCTGTCGATCCAGCCATTTTTGCACCCAATCAGGATAATCATTCCAGACGGAGAAACCATCGGAGCCATTTAAATATAAAAGCAAAAGAGAAAGAACGTGCTTGCAGGGGCGTTTGCGGCTAGGGCAGGAGCAAGTATGTTGGGGTTGGTGCAGGTGCACAGCAGTGCGGAATGGTTCATTGCCGCCGGTTTTGTATTCACCCCAGAGGATTTGTTCGTTGCCCAGCATTTTTTCCCAGCGGAAGGCGTAGGCAATGTCGCGGGCGCGTTCGAGCGTGGCCGCATCAGGTGAGAAAGATTGGAGGGAGTGGGAATTCCAGTACATTATGTTTGCACCTTGTGCAAAAGTTTAGGGGTTTCATCAAGTTTAATCTATATAACGGACGTCAAAACTACGGCGAGCAAAACCAACATCCAATATCAAATACCCAAAACATCAATCATCATCAAAATCATCGTCTTCTTCAGCAACTACAAGTCCAAGCGCAATCATAGCTTTTTCGGAGGCCATTTGTTCAGCACTCTTTTTATTGAAATCGTCGGCGGTGGCTATTTTCTGACCATCCACCATAACGGCAACCTTGAAGCGATCGCGTTTTTCAAATTTATACCGCGCCAGCAATTTATAATTGACATTCTGACCATTTTTCTGGCACCATTCCAGCAACTGGCTCTTGTAGTTATCATCGAAGCGTTCAAGATTGTGGACGTCCACGTAGTTTCGCAGCATTTTTCGCACCACGAAGTTCATGGTTTGGCGGTAGCCGCATTCCAGATAAATGGCGCCCACCAGCGCTTCCACGGCATTGCCCAGCATCGAGCGACTCAGGCGAGTGTTGTTATACTCGGAGAGCAGCACATCCAGACCCATTTTGTCGCCGATTTTGTTCAAAGACTTGCGCTTGACAATCTTTGAGCGCATTTTGGTAAGAAAACCCTCATTGCTATTGGGGTATTTTTTAAACAAATACTCTGCTACGATGGTGCCAAGCACTGCGTCGCCAAGATATTCCAGGCGCTCATTGTTTTGAATGGCGTAGCCTTTTTCAGAATGATTTGATTTATGCGAAAAGGCCAATTTGAAAATGCTCAGATTTGCCGGGGTAAAACCCAGGATACTTCGCAGCCTCCGGGCGAAGAGCTTATCAGGAGATAAGTAGTAGTTGTAAAATCTGAATAATAAACGCAAAGTGATTCATTTAAAGTTATCAGAATCAAACCTACCCCTTGGGAAAGTAACCATACTTTCACAAGCAAGCTTTGTAATCATTGCAACATACACCATGAGCTGTCCCGCAATAGGGGGCAGGAGGGATTACAACTGTTTTGCCACAAAACCAGAGGCCCTGCAACAACTCGTTTTTTTTAGTATTTATTTGTATGGTGAGGCTGAAAATCAGATAGGCGTTTCAATACTCAGACTTGAGTCAACGATCTATTTAATTTTCATACCTTTTAAAAATCACAGTTGAATTGTGACCGCCAAATCCAAAGGTATTGCTCATCGCAGCTCTTACCTGACGTTCCTGTGCCTGATTGAACGTCAAATTCAAACGGCTGTCAATTTCAGGATCATCATTAAAATGATTGATCGAAGGCGGTACAAAATTATGATTGATCGCCAGAATACAGGCAATCGCCTCAATTGCGCCGGCCGCTCCCAGCAAGTGCCCGGTCATTGACTTGGTAGAACTGATGTTCATTTTATAAGCCTGCTCTCCAAACACATTCTGGATGGCTTTTAGTTCTGCTACATCACCCAGTGGGGTAGAGGTACCATGCACATTGATATAGTCTATATCTTCCGGCTTCATACCGGCATCTTCCAACGCGAGCTGCATGACCTTGCTTACGCTGATGCCCTCAGGGTGTGGCGCCGTCATATGATAGGCATCGGCAGTAGCGCCGCCGCCTACTACTTCTGCGTAAATCGTAGCGCCGCGTTTTTTGGCATGTTCCAGTTCTTCCAGAATCAGAGAACCGCCGCCTTCACCCAACACAAAACCATCACGTTCTGCATCAAACGGGCGTGAAGCAGTTTTGAAATCATCATTGCGGGTAGAAAGCGCTTTCATTGCATTGAAACCACCCACACCTGCTTTCGTCACGGCAGCTTCTGAACCACCGGTGACGATGATATTATTTTTGCCGAGGCGAATATAATCAAAAGCGTTGATAATTGCATGAGAAGAAGAGGCACAAGCTGAAACCGTGCCGTAGTTGATACCCCGAAAGCCATATTTGATCGAAATCAGACCGGCAGCGATGTCAATAATCATCTTGGGGATCATAAAAGGATTATAGCGCGGCGTACCATTGCCCGTGATAAACTCTTCAATTTCTTTTTCCAGAGATTGCAAGCCTCCGATACCGGCGCCCCAGATTACCCCCACGCGATCGAGGTCGAGTCCTTCCAATTGCTGATCCAAACCTGCATTGGCAATTGCTTCATCGGCAGCGATCATTGCAAACTGGCAAAAGAGGTCCATTTTGCGGACTTCTTTCTTATCAATAAAATCTTCGGGGTTGAAATTTTTTACTTCGCAGGCAAACTGCGTCTTGAAGTTGGTAGCGTCAAAACGAGTAATAAGGTTTGCACCACTGGTTCCGTGTTGCAAGCCTTCCCGATATTCCTTAATGTTGTTACCAATAGGAGTAATGGCTCCTAATCCAGTTACTACAACCCTTTTCATATTTGGTGAGGGAAATTTATTGATACTAAAAGTATCTTTCGACGGACTGAATCAAAAAAACAAAGTATTGGGATTTTGAGGTATTACTCAGTCCGGCTATTGTTAAAAATTCCACAAATTAGGCACGAAACCTAATTTGTGGAGCCAAATACAAACTAAAAAGTCTGAGGCAATCGATTATTTTGACTGGAGTTGTTCTTCCAGATAATCAACTGCATCACCTACTGTGGTAATAGTTTCAGCTTTTTCGTCAGGGATAGAGATATCAAACTCTTTCTCGAATTCCATGATCAATTCCACTGTATCCAGCGAGTCTGCTCCCAGGTCATTGGTGAAGCTAGCTTCTTTTGTGACCTCTGACTCGTCGACACCCAGTTTGTCAACGATAATACTTGTTACTCTTTCTGCAATGCTTGAAGACATAATAAATTCGCTTTATTGGTTTAACGAATGTTCCTGCAAAGGTAAAATATAAGTTCATTGATAACCAAAGTTTTTGATTTTTTTTTGCCAAAGCCTCTAAAACATTGAACAACTCATTTGATTATTATTACAATAGATGTACCTTTACACTAAGTTTATTGTATTTTTTACACTTAGTTGAAAAATTTGGTTGTTCCCTATAAAGTCAAATAAAAAAAACTATGTTAGCGCACCCAATCGAACAAAACATTGCAAATCGTATGAAAATTGTTGATCACCAGAATACGAAAGTTGTAGCCACCGTTGGTCCGGCTTCCAGTTCTTATGAAATGTTGCTTGAGCTGGTTAAAGCCGGCGTAGATGTCTTTCGCCTGAATTTCTCGCACGGCTCTCATGAAGACCATCTCGAAGTAATCAATCACGTTACTTATATCAATGAAAAATACGGTCTGCACATTGGCATCCTCGCCGATTTGCAAGGTCCCAAGCTGAGAGTCGGCAAAATTGAAAACAACGCACTGGAACTCAAAGAAGGAGATATTATCACCTTTGTTAATGAGAAGTGCGTGGGCAACATGGAAAAAATTTACATGAGCTACGAGCAGTTTCCTACGGATGTAAATGTTGGTGAAACAGTCTTGGTGGACGATGGAAAACTGGTTTTCGAAGTGGTGGAAACCAATAAAAAAGATACGGTGCGGCTCGAAACCAAATTTGGAGGAACACTCTCTTCCAACAAAGGCGTAAACCTGCCCAATACCAATGTTTCGCTGCCCTCACTGACTGAAAAAGACCTCGTGGATCTGGAATTTATCCTCACGCAGCCAGTCAACTGGATTGCCCTGTCTTTTGTAAGAAAACCGGAAGATTTGATCGATTTGCGGGAGCGCATCGAAACCAAAAACCACCCGGCAAAAATTATTGCCAAGATCGAAAAGCCCGAAGCAGTACACTGCATTGACGAGATTATCAAAGAAACCAATGGCATCATGGTAGCTCGCGGCGACCTGGGTATCGAAATGCCGATCGAACAATTGCCGATTATTCAAAAGGAAATCGTGCAAAAGTGCATCCAGCGCTCGCGCCCGGTCATCGTGGCTACGCAGATGATGGACAGCATGATCACTAACCCCAGCCCCACCCGCGCCGAAGTGACCGACGTGGCCAATGCCGTACTTGATGGCGCCGATGCGGTGATGCTGAGCGGTGAAACCTCCGTAGGCAAGCACCCGGTGAAAGTGGTCGAATACATGAATAAAATCATTGATAAGGCGGAAGAGGTCTTTAATCTCGGCGAACGCCGCCCGGTGCTGGTCAAAAAAGCCCGTACCTTCCTTTCCGATGTGATCTGTTTCAATGCCGCCAAAACTGCGGAAGAAGTAGGCGCTAAGGCAATTGTGGGTATGACCAGTTCAGGATATACCGCTTTCAAAGTGTCGAGCTACCGTCCGAAAAATGAGATTTATATTTTTTCCGACCGCATGCACATGCTTTCCACGCTGAATCTGGTGTGGGGCGTACGCTGTTTTTACTATGACCGGTTTACTACAACGGATGAAACCATCATTGATGTAAACGATATTCTTAAAAGAGCCGGCAGGGTGAAACCCGGTGACATTGTGGTCAATACCGGCAGTATGCCTTTGCACCGACGCCATCGTACAAATATGCTGAAAGTTACGGTTGTAGAATAGAATAATCGAATGTGAAATAGTGGAATATAGGAATGCTGGAATGGGGAAAGTTCCGGCATTCCAAAAAATTAAGATAATCATAACATCAGGAAAGAAGCCGCACGCAACGTCTCGCCAAAAAAATCGTTTATATTAATTGCCGACTAACCGGTACAACTATTTTGATATATTAGTTGTCATCTCCTGTTATAGAAGTTGACGAAAAGGTTGATTGTCAGACGAAAAAGCCCGAACTTAGGGGTTTCTAATCAGGCTTCCAGGGGAGTATTTATTTGAAAAGCCTGATAGTCAGCACTTTGAACAAAATAATTATTGATGAGAAAGCTCGAGCTTTCAACAACTACACAACACTCTAAAAGGCGAACCATGACGTATCGCAAGTTCTTACCCTTGTTAATAGGCTCGATTCTATTAATAAACCCTGGCGCTTTTGCCCAAAGGGTCAGCGAGAAAGAAATCGCATTGCAGGAAAAATTTATCGATGCCAGCCGTGAACAGTTGCTTGGGAATTTAGAAAAAGCTGCTAAAATTTACGAAGATATCCTCAAGGAAGCGCCAAACAATGATGCTGTAGCCTATGATCTTGCCCGCGTGTATGATCTTCAGGAAGACGGCGAAAAGGCTTTGCGCTACATTCGGATGGCCATTGAAAACGCACCCAACAACCCATGGTATCGCCACTTTCTGGCCAATTTGTACCAAAAGCAGAATAAAAACCGGGAGGCGGCCGAGGTGTATGCTGAGCTTGTTAAAAAGGAACCTTCCAACGAGGAATATTACTATCGCTGGGCTTATTTTCTGGTGAAAGCCAATGAAATTGACGCTGCGCTTAAGGTTTATGATATTTTTGAAAAGCGGATCGGGATCAACGAAGAAATTATCCGGCGTAAGCATAGCTTGTACGTGGGCATTGGTAACAATAAGAAGGCGGCGGAAGAGCTGCAACGCCTGATTTCTGCCTTTCCAAGCAGTATAGAATACCGGCATTTATTGGCTGGTTTCTATGAACAAATCGGGGAAGACAAGATGGCACGCGAGGTGTATAAGCAAATTCTGGAATTAGCTCCGGATGATCCGAAAGCCAGTATGGCGCTTGCCGGTACGCCCGGACGCCAAAGCGATGAACTGGAATACTTGCGTTCGTTGCAGCCGGTATTTGAAAAACCGGAAATCGGGATTGACCTGAAAATTGGCAAATTGTTGCCCTTCATTACCAGAGTGGTGGATAACGGCGATAAAAAAATTGCCATGGCCGCCCTGGAGCTGACAAAAACCCTGGAAACCGTACATCCTCGGGAAGCTAAAGCCTATGCAGCATCGGCAGATTTATTGTACTACACCGGTCAGCCCAAAGAAGCTCTGGCCAAGTATAAAAAAACCCTCGAATTGGACGATACGGTCTTTTTAGTGTGGGAGCAGTTGCTGCGTATTTTGGAAGAAACCAGAGATTACGCCGCTTTGCGCCAATATTCTGAGGAAGCAATGGATTTATTCCCCAATAAAGCAATAGTATATTATTTAAATGGCGTGGCCTATGCGAAATTGGATAAAAACAATGATGCCCTGAATTCATTACAGCAGGCCACGATGATCGCTGGTAATAACGGACAGTTATTATTCGATATTCAAATACAAAAAGGAATCGTTTTCAATGATTTAAAGAAATATAATGCCGCCGATGAGGCATTTGAAGAGGCATTAAAACTGAATTCAAAGTCACCCAAAGTGTTAAGCAGCTACAGCTATGCACTTGCTACGCGTGGCGAAAACCTGGAAAGAGCCAAGTCTATGGCGAAACAGGCTACACAATTGGATCCAAAAAATCCGACATACCTAGCTACTTATGGCTGGATCATGTACAAAATGAAGGATTACGGCGAAGCCAAAGCCTGGCTGGGCAAGGCCCTGGAGAATGGGGGCGATGATGATGCGCTTATTCTGGAGCATTACGGCGACGTGCTTTTTCAAATGAATGATACCGACGGGGCGCTGCAATACTGGATCAAAGCCCAGGAAAAGGGCAGCGTTTCCGAGTTGCTGGAGAAAAAAATCTCCGATCGCCGTTTGTATGATTAAAAAGATAATTTGTAATTTCATAGTCTTGTGGTTTTTACAAAAAAAGCCCTTGAATTTAAAAATAAAATTTTCCGACGAATGAAGGTATTCCCCCCAAGAGCTTATCCGCTATTTGTGATAGCCCTGAGCTTACTACTATTCTCTTCCTGCGGAGCTTCCAAAAAGCTTGGAAAATCAGAACCCGAACGCAACAGCCCTGATTTTTTGCTGAAAACGATGGTCACCAATCAGGTGAATGCACAGTGGTTCAGCGCCCGTGCCAAGATTGACTTTGCCGATGATTATACTTCGGTTGGTGCTACGGCTACGATTCGCATGCTCAAGGACAGTCTCATCTGGGTGTCGGTACGCAAGCTCGGCTTTGAAGTAGCGCGCGCCAAGATTACCCGGGATTCGGTTTATATTATTGATCGTCTTAGTAATACATATGATATTAAAGACTTAAGTTATTTACAGAAAGAATACAATGTGCCGGCGAGCCTGGAAATGTTGCAGGCTATTATTCTTGGAAACCCGGTCTTTTTTACAACGAGCAGTTTAAAGTCAGAGCCAACCGACATGAGCTATCATCTGTATGGCAACGGTGCTAACATGGACAATCATTTTTGGCTGGATAAAAAGAATTTCCGCCTGCAAAAAATGAGTTTTGAAGATATTCGGGATCAGCGGAAAGTACAGGTACAACTCGAAGATTATCAGCAAATAGCGGATAATCAGAATTTTTCGTATTTTCGTATTTTGGAAATGAACAGCCGTGAAACCGGCAAGGTCAAAGTAGAAATGAAATATTCCCAGTTAGAAATTAACATCCCAAAGGACGTACATTTTGAGATACCAAACAGATACACCCGCAGTTCTTATTAAGCGCTTCGCCCTGCTGTTGTTGATGACGGTGGTGGTGAGCGGTTCGCTTTTGGGGCAAAACCGTAAAGAACTGGAAGACAAGCGTAAAAAACTGATGGATGAGATCAATCAGACCAGCAGTATGCTTGAAAAGACCCAAAAAGACAAGGCCGCCGCACTTGATCGTTATTTTGCACTGCAAAACCAGATTCAGAAGCGTCGCCAGCTGATCCAGATACTTCAGGAAGAGATCATTTCCGCAGATACGGCCATTGTGCGCACCAATAAAGTGCTGGCTACCTTAGAGGATGACCTTAGCCGCCTAGGCAAGGAGTTCGCATCTACCATGCGCAATGCCCTTCGGCACAGGATGGGCGGAAGTTTTACCATGTTTTTATTTTCAGCAAGAGATTTGAATGACGCTTTTCAGCGCTGGCAATACATTCGACAGTATTACCGCTATCGCCAGCGACAAGCCCAAAGAATTCTCAATACACAACGATCTCTGACTCAAAAGAGTGTTGAGTTAGAGCAGGAAAAAGAAGAAAAAGCCAAACTGCTTACTGCCCAAAAACAACAGCAAACCACGCTCAATGGCGAACTGGCGGACAAAGATCGGCTGGTGAATTCTCTCAAAACGGATGAAAATAAACTGCTTGCAGAACTAAATCGCCAGCAAAGGGCGCATGATGAACTGAATCGCGCGATCGAAAATATCATCCGTACTGAAATTGCCAGAAAGAAGAAAGAAGCCCGCAAGCCGGAAGCCCTGGCCGCAGCCAAAGAAGAGGAGGAGGCCAATGCAGGAATTTCTGATGCATTTGTCCAGCGAAAAGGCAAGTTGCCCTGGCCTGTAAATCAAGGCTATATTACCCGGCAGTTTGGTACCCAACCGCATCCTACTTTGCAAGGCATTAAAATCAGCAATAATGGAATCGATATACGCACCGACAAATCTTCGGAAGTGCAGGCGGTGTACGGCGGGAGCATCGTCGGGACGCATTTCGTACCGGGCTACCAAAATACAGTTATTGTACAACACGGCATCTATTATACAGTATATTCCAATCTGGAAGAGGTATTTGTAAAAAGAGGTGATACCGTGACCGCCAAACAGATTATCGGTAAGGTAAGCGGGGACAAACCAGAGGTTCATTTTGAAGTCTGGCACGAGAAAGAGCGCTTGAATCCAGTGCTGTGGGTGAGTCAGCCGCAATAATTTGGTTGATAAGTTGATGGGTTTATAGGTTGATAAGAGTGACGATGATAAAAACTTTTTTTCAAGAAAACAGCAATTCGAGAAACTGTTAAAATAAAGCGACTGTTAACAAAAGAAGCGAAAGATATACATAAGCACCCATGATGAAGCATGATTGGACACTAGGAGAGATGGACAAAAAGGGGCTCAAAAAGCTTGAAGAAAACGCAATACTGGTTGGCTTGGTTCAAAAAGACCAGACGGAAGAACAAGTGCAAGAGTACCTAGACGAGCTGGAATTTCTGGCGCTCACCGCGGGCGCCCAGACTATTAAGCGTTATATACAAAAACTACCCCATCCGGATACGCGGACTTTCATTGGCAAAGGAAAAATGGAGGAAATCGCCGAATACATTGAAAGACACGAAGAAATAAATGCCGTTATTTTTGATGATGACCTGAGCGGCAAGCAAACCAACAATCTGGAAGAGGCATTGAAGGTGAAAATTATAGACCGCAGTAGCCTTATTCTCGACATCTTCGCATCGCGGGCACAGACCGCACAAGCCAAAACACAGGTAGAACTCGCACAAATGCAGTATTTGCTGCCTCGCTTGCGAGGTCTCTGGACGCACCTTGAGCGTCAGCGCGGTGGTATCGGTATGCGGGGACCCGGTGAAAAAGAAATCGAGACCGACCGTCGGATCGTGCGCGATAAAATTGCACTCCTCAAGAAAAAGCTGGAAAAGATTGATCAACAGAATGTTACGCAGCGTAAGAACCGCGGTGAACTCATCCGTGTATCGCTGGTTGGTTATACCAACGTCGGCAAATCTACGCTGATGAACGTGTTGAGTAAATCTGATGTTTTTGCAGAGGATAAGCTTTTTGCAACATTGGATACCACAGTGCGTAAGGTGGTGTACGAAGGTGTACCGTTTCTGCTTTCGGATACGGTTGGTTTTATTCGCAAATTGCCGCACCATTTGATCGAAAGTTTTAAATCAACGCTGGACGAGGTTCGCGAAAGCGATATTTTGCTGCATGTGGTGGATATTGCTCATCCAAAGCATGAGGATCAAATCCGGACGGTCAACAATACGCTGGAAGAATTAAAAGCGCTAGACAAGCCTACTTTGCTGATTTTCAATAAAATGGATTTATATCGACAAAAATATTACGATCCGTTTTTGGATGAAGAGGCGAAGCAGGAAATCGAGGAAGGGCTGCGCGGGAGCTTAAAACACTTGTTTGGCCATGATAATATTTTCATTTCCGCTTTGTCTAAAGAAAATCTTGATGCCTTGCGGGAAAAGCTGCTGGAAATGGTGAAAGATCAATATAAAGTGCGATACCCTTACCAGGTGAAGCAGTGGACGTGAGCGGAGATTAGGAGACGAAGAGACAATTTTACGAGGAAACAATGAAATAGATAGCACAATGAACCCGATGCTAAAGAAATACGCCGATTTGTTAGTGCATTATTGCCTGGATATTCAGGATAAAAATAAACTGTACATAAGAACGACTACTTTGGCTGAGCCGCTGGTTCGGGAAGTTTACCGCGCTGCCGTGAGCATGGGGGCTATAGTAGAGGTTGATCTTGAGTTCAGAGAGCAGAACCGGATTTTTCTGGAAAATGCACGGGGTGAACAACTGAAATATGTTTCACCTTTTTACCAGCAGGCAATAGAAACTTTTGATGCCTATTTGTACATTCGTGCTCCTTTTAATCTGCGCGAAATGCAAAATGTGGATTCGGAAAAGTCCAATATCCGCCAGGAAGCATTCAAAGGTGTAAACAAAACCTATTTTGAAAGAACGGCAACCCGCGATCTCAAACGAAGTTTGTGTCAGTATCCGACCGCGGCAAGTGCGCAGGAAGCAGGCATGTCCTTGGAAGAATACGAACAATTTGTTTACAATGCTTGTAAGTTATTTGATGAAAATCCTATTGGCAGCTGGCTGCAAGTGCGGCATTCGCAGCAGCAAATCGTAGATTTTTTGAATAAAAAAGAGAAAATCCGTTACAAAGGTGATGGTATCGATATTACTTTCTCCACCAAAGGACGTACCTGGATTAACTCCGACGGGCAAACCAATATGCCTTCGGGAGAGGTCTATACTTCCCCGGTAGAGGATTCGGTGAACGGCACGATCCGTTTTTCGTTTCCGGCGGTGTACATGGGGCATGAGGTGGAGGATGTTACCTTGTGGGTGAAAGATGGCTATGTAGAGCGCTGGGAAGCCCGGCGCGGCAAGCAATTGCTCGATCAGGTTTTTGCCCTGGAAGGCGCGCGGCGCTTTGGCGAGGCAGCTATTGGAACGAATTATAACATCGACCGGTTTACCAAGAACATTCTTTTTGACGAAAAAATCGGCGGTACGGTGCATATGGCAGTAGGACAATCCTATTTGCAAACCGGCGGCAAAAATCAATCTTCGGTGCACTGGGATATGATTGCCGAGATGCGAAACGGTGGAGAAATCTACGCCGATGATGAAAAAATTTATGAAAATGGTCAGTTTTTGCTATGGAATTAGAGGGCGTGCATTCGATATTTCAAGTACATTGCCTTATATTTCCTGTACGAAAATTGTTTGTTAAGTTTTACCTGTATCAAATTTATACATAAATTGCAAGTTGAAGCACTGTTTTACACAAAACTAAGACAGACCAACAAAACCAATTTTTAACCCAAAACTAACGCTCAGAGCCGTGAACACTAACATTGCATTTTTAGAATTAAAGTATGGCAACATTTACGGAGGCTTCCCCAATTTTTACGCAATCAGTGAAATTTCCCTCCTGGTATTTGAAAAAGAAACCAACCGGATTTTTCTTGAAAGCTGGATCAACAATGCCAACATTGACGTGGTAAACGTTTTTGCCAAGGTCAATGAACTTGGGCATACCGTGGGGCGGGGTAAAGAGGTTGTAAATCTCAGAACTCGCCGGAAAAAGCCTTTCCAGGAAGATTTCCGACTGGATGAGAATCAAATCAGATTTGCACTCAGAAATCTGCAGCCCACCAGGATGCCGATCAAGAATTTTTTGATGAAAAACCTGAAAAAATATCGTTTTCGGGACATCATTGTTTTTGACGGACGCCGGGATATTTTCCTGTGCGAAAAAGCCGGGGTGAATTTTGACCGCTACAACATTGTTGACCTGCAAAAGGATTTGAATAAGGAAACGGAATACCTGTTCTCCCTCAACAAACTGGCTGTGGTCATCAATTTCGAAATGGACAGCTCTTACCTGCGGTCGAACAACCTGGAATACTGGTTGCACCCGATTGCGGCAAGGCAGATTGTTCCGAAATCCGCTGCTTACGATGCTGCCAGGTTGATGATGGTGTACAATGAATACCATGAGCATCACGACGACTTCATGTTGAAGGCGGCGCTGATCATCAATAAAATTCAAAACTCTAAGGTATAATCCTGGGTTTCAAGCTGATTTTTTGTTGCAAAGAGTGCTGATTTCAAGTGATTTGCATTCTTTGCAGCAAGAAGACTATATTACAAAAAAGAATGCCAAAATCCTCTTTTCCCCTTAAAAGTTAAGTGTCTGATTAGCATTTAACTTGTTTGGGTGTAATATTGATACGCATATTTACTTTTTAAAAGTTAATACTTCATGTTTTAGGTGAACTATTAGAAGTTTGCCATTAGGTTTTTTACTATGTCACAAAATTTTCAAAAAAAACAAGAAAAAATTATTAGATTAACTAATGCTATTATATTTTTGCATTCAGTAGCTGATAAAGCTAATTATTCTTTCCCCTTGCTAATTCAAAAATTTTGACTTTTCAAACAGTTTGGAAGTCAAAATCAAATGCTTGCATTGTCACCTGAAAGAAGTTTCTGAAATTAAAGTGTATGCGAGCAGCGGTGAGCGCTGGAAAAACGCTATGTTTAGAACAACACGAAAAGTAAAGCACGAAAAGTAAAGATGGTTAGCCAGTAAAAATTATTACTGATGAGCTAGCGTCATCTTTCCCAACACATCTATATCTACCAGTTTTGTTCTTGTTTTTCCAATATTTAAGGTTGTTAATAGTCAAAAAATGGGTTCGGCACCATTAATGCTCGAGATGAACTGATGCTTTATTCTTTAAAAGTATCTTTTTCAAAGCGTTATTTTTGTGGCAGCCAGAGATTTTCAAATTGGTGAATCAAGATAATTTTTTATCTTTGTTAAGCCACGATTCATTGAACCTGAATTACTTTTGCATTAGACAAAATTCAGTTCGGGTCAACCGGTATCTCAAGAAAATCTAAAAGAATCGAACTCTTTAAAACACAAAATCGGAGCGTTACTTTCTGACCCAAATGGCGTCTAAAAAGTAACACCCATCAAGATACTTAAGATTGTGTAAATTTGTTTTTGTGGAGGGGTTGGGGCGTAAGCCTCAGCCCATCTTTTTTTTGGCATTTTTTAATGCTTTCCGTTATTTTCTTTTAAAGCCGCCTCTTTTACAGCTGCGGCTACTCGCCAGGCCACTTGTTCGTCAAGGCTCGGAGGAATAATCAACCGGTCATGGGGCTTCGAAACACACTCCGCAATGGCAAAGGCTGCCGCCATTTTCATCGCTGGACTGATGCTATGCGCCCGCGCATCCAGGGCGCCCCGGAAAACTCCGGGAAAACCTAACACATTATTCACCTGATTAGGTAAGTCGCTTCTGCCCGTGCCAACAATAGCTGCGCCACCTTTGTAGGCTTCCTCGGGCATAATCTCCGGAGTAGGATTTGCCAGTGCCAGGATAATGGAATCCTTCGCCATCTTACGCACGTCATCAGCGGTCAACAGATTGCCTACGCTCACTCCAATAAAAACATCTGCGTCCTTCAACGCATCTTTCACGGAGCCTTTTACACCCAATTTGTTGGTGTATTCCAGCGCTTCCCGTTTGGCATCGTTCAGATCATCCCGATCGGCATGAATAACACCCTTTGTATCACAAATAATGATATCTTCAACTTCTACGTTGTGCACATTTCCTGAATAATCAACGCTCTTCAATAATCTGGCAATAGCAATACCCGCCGCTCCGGCGCCATTGATCACCACTTTCAAGTCGGACATTTTTTTGTTCACAACCTTTACCGCATTTAACAGAGCTGCCAGTACCACAATGGCGGTACCGTGCTGATCGTCGTGAAAAACCGGAATCCCCAAATCCTGTAGGCGTGCTTCCACCTCAAAACTTCGGGGCGCGGCGATGTCCTCCAAATTAATGCCTCCAAACACAGGCGCGATAAGCTTCACGGTTTCTACAATTTTGTCCACATCCTGGCTGTCGATACAAATCGGGAAGGCATCAATATTGGCAAAACGCTTGAATAACAAAGCTTTACCTTCCATGACCGGGATGGCGGCATGCGCGCCAATATTGCCCAGACCCAGTACTGCTGAACCGTCGCTGACCACGGCCACCATATTGTTTTTGATAGTGTATTCCCAGACGGATTCCGGGTTTCGCTGGATTTCCAGACAGGGTTCGGCGACGCCGGGAGAATATACAAGTGAAAGCTGTTCCTTGGTTTGTACGTCAATCTTGGGGGTGATGGAGATTTTACCCTTGAGCCGTTTATGCAGCATCAGGGATTCTTTGAAATAATCCATTTCCATGATAACCTGGTTTTACTTTGGTAATTGAATGTTCATTTGTGCCCGGTAAGGTAAAGAAAATGTGAAATTTGAGATATGAAATGTCAAAAGAGTTTTGAATATCCCTTTCAAATTTAAAATTTCTCATTTCAACTTTGTAATGACCTTTACCTCTTCGGTCAACGTGCGGTGTACCGGGCAACGGTTGGCAATTTCGAGCAGGCGCTCGCGCTGTTCATCGTCCAGTTCGCCCGATAATTCCAGGATTCTTTCAAAATGATCGATTTTACCTTCGGGTTCTTCACCTTTCATCATATCCTCGGCGTAGTCTTTATAATGCTCCAGATGCACCCTCACTTCCTGCAAATCCCATTTTTTCCGGCGGGCGTACATTTGAAGCGTCATGGCCGTGCAAGCACCCAAACCCGCTGAAACCAGCTCATAAGGTGATGGGCCAAAATCATTGCCGCCGACTTCCTCTGGCTCATCTGCAACCAAACCGTGATGTCGTACCATAATTTCGGTCGTGAAGCCGTTGTTTCTAAGCCTCGCCATCACTTCTTTTTCGGCTTTCAATTCTTGCTGTTTTGGTTTGTTGATGTATTTTTCCGACCAACAGGCAATCATTTCGCCGGCATAATACGATTCTGCTTTGTCCGAAAGCAAGTGGTCAGCACCGTCCAACGTCACAAAACTCTTGGGGTGACGGGCAGCGGAATAAATTTTGGCGGCGTTTTCAATATTCACGACTTCATCCTGTGGCGAATGCATGATGAGCAAGGCTTTGCGCAAGTTCGCCAGTTTATCTTTGATGCTTTGTTCGCGGATATCCTCCAAAAACTGCTTTTTTACCGTAAAACTTCGTCCGCCGATGGTGACTTCCGCAACGCCGTCCTCTTCAATCTCATCAAGATCACTTTCAATCAAATGCTCCACATGCCCGGGATCAAACGGCGAACCGATGGTTGCAATTGCTTTAACATCAGGCAGTTGTGTGGATGCACAAATCACTGCCGCGCCGCCCAGTGAGTGTCCGATCAGAATGCCGGGGGCTTCATACTGGTCTTTCAGAAAATTGGCAGCCTCGATCAGATCATTCACATTGGAGGAAAAATTGGTTTCTGCAAAATCGCCTTCGCTTTCGCCCAAGCCTGTAAAATCAAAGCGCAGCACGGCAATCCCACGCATATTGAGCGCCCGGCTGATATTGCGCAGTGCGGTCAGGTTTTTTCCGCAAGTGAAGCAATGAGCGAATAAGGCAAAGGTGTGAGGATGCTGATTAACAGGGAGTTCCAGGCGTGCATCAAGGGTTTCGCCTTTGGCATTTTTGAATTGGACTTTTTTGGTGTTCATGTTTAAGGAATTTTTAAAACAAATTTTTTATTTTAAAATAGGGGTACCCTTGTTCATAAATAAATTTGTTCACCGTCAAGAAATTTATACTATGGAAAACAAGCCAAAAGCGAAATCGGGTGCGCCGGAGGTGAAAAAATGCGCTCCATCTGTCGTCAAACCGAAAGAAATAAAGGTTTTATAGAAAATGCTGCTTAAAAACCAGAGGTGCGTAATCCTCGTTGGTGGGGCGTGTTGGGCTGGTTGCTACGTTTTGTATTAGCATTAGTTGTAGTGCTTAAGTTGTTCAAAGACAAATGAATAATATAAGTGCCTGCCGCCAACTGTTCCCTGTTAACCGAAAAACTATTTCCCAAAAGCCCATTGCAGGAATTCCGGCATGATGCGACTCCAGGTGGGCAGGTTGTGTTGTCCGCCTTTTATTTCCACGTAATGGATATCGTCTCCTTCCCGGTAGCCCATGTTTTTCAGGGCTTTGATGATGTCGAGCGTATCGTCTATCGCGTCGATAATGCCATTATTGTTGCGGTCTTCCTGTTCGTCTTCGGTGCCTGTTTGTAACCAGAATTTTAGCCCAGGGCGCTTTTTATCCTTGCTTAATAGATCTTGCATAATACGGTGCGCATCAGGATCGGCGGGATCTACCGGCTTTGAGCGCCACCAGAATGAGCCGGAAAACACGCCTACTTTGCCAAATACTTCAGGATGCTGCCACACGATATCGAATGCAGAGAGTCCGCCCAAAGAAAAGCCGCCATATACCCAATCCTCCACTTTGGAAGCGCAGCGGTAGCGCTTTTGGATCGTGGGAATTAATTCTTTTAAAATAAATTGTGTGAAATTTTTAGCCTTTGCCCCCCGATTTTTATAATCCGCCTGGCTGGCGATGCCGTATTCGTTCATCCGCTCTTGATTGGCATGGATAGCGACCACAATAATTTTGGGGATTTTATTCCTATTGTATAGGTTTTCCAGCGTAGCAGCCATTTGAACGGCTTCCATATCTTGGCCGTCGTTAAAAAACAAAACCGGATAGAATGTTGTCTCTGAGAAATAACCGGGCGGAAGAAAAATATCCACACGAACCTCACGGTCAAGTGCTTGTGAAAAAAAATTTTGTAAGTGCTGTACTTCAAGTCCGCTGTGGCGAAATGTAATTAAATTGGAAAGTCGCCTAGCCCCGCGAACTGGCTTTTTAAAAAATCGCATTGTGTTTTTGTTTAAACAGGCTTTTGAAACGACAAAATTACCCCCTTTGTTCCGTAAAACCCTTACTTTTGCCAAAGTGTAATTTTTACAATTTCTAATAGGTTTATCAGAAATCCGGTGGATCATAACACCGTAAACCGTCAAACCGATATGAAAGAACAGTATCATAAGTGGTATTCGCATCATTTGAGCATGGACATGGAGATGCTCGTGTATGGTCATCAGGGTTACCCGGTTATCATTTTCCCTTCTTCCATGGGGCGATATTATGAATCGAAAGATTTCGGGTTGATCGAGTCGGCGCGTTGGTTTTTGGAGCGGGGTTTTGTGCAGATTTTCTGCCCAGACAGCGTTGACAAGCATAGCTGGTACAATAAAAGTGTCCATCCGGCACAGCGTGTGCGCAATCATATTTGGTATGATAAAATGGTGTATCATGAGATCGTACCCAACATTCGCTGGAATACGCAGACCGGGAAAGTGGCAGTAGCCGGCGCGAGCTTTGGCGGGTATCACGCTACCAATTTTGCATTCAAACACCCGGAGGTAGTAAGCCATCTGTTCAGCATGAGCGGTGCTTTTGATATTAAAATGTTTATGGATGGATATTATGATGATAATGTGTATTTTAACAACCCCATTGACTATTTGCCTGGTTTAAACCATCCGGATCTCTGGCGCATGAAGATCATCCTCGGCACTTCGGAATGGGACATCTGTCGACCGGCAAATGAACACTTGTCTTATCTGTTGAATCAGAAAAATGTACCGCACTGGCTCGATATGCGGGGCTGGCAGAATCACGATTGGCCGCTTTGGCGAGAAATGTTTCCGCATTATTTGAGTTTGATTTGATTTTTAGTTGCAAGCGGCCAGAAACAAGCAGCAAGAAAATATTCTACCTAATATTTATCTGTCATCTGAGCAGAAATGATATATTTGCTACAATTGAATACCAAACGCCAAAACAATTACAAATCCCTATGAAAAAAATCGGAATTCTCTTTGGTTGGGAACGCTCTTTCCCGGCAGCTTTTGTAGAAAGAATCAATTCAAAAAAAATAGATGGAATCACGGCTGAGTTCGTGTCAATTTCCAAAGTACAGCAGGGGCTGCCCACCGATTATGCAGTAATCGTGGATCGTATCTCGCAGGATGTGCCTTTTTATCGTGCTTACCTGAAGAATACAGCTTTGACGGGTACTGCTGTGGTCAATAATCCTTTTTGGTGGAGCGCGGATGAGAAATTTTTCAATAATGCGCTGGCAGTACACATTGGGGTACCCGTGCCCAAAACGGTGATTTTGCCGTCCAAGGAACGCCCGGATGATACCCGCGCAGAGTCGTTTTCCAATCTGGCTTTCCCGCTCGATTGGGATGGCATGTTTGAATACATCGGTTTTCCGGCGTTTATGAAGCCCTTTGCCGGCGGCGGCTGGAAGCATGTGTACAAGCTCAACAGCATGAACGATTTTTTTGAAAAATACAATGAAACCGGGCAGTTGGTCATGCTTTTGCAAGAAGCCATCGAGTTTGATTCGTATTTCCGCTGCTACTGTGTTGGTAGCAAGCATGTAAAAATCATGCACTACGAGCCGCGAAATCCGCACCATTTGCGTTATGCTGCCAAGCACGATGTGTCCGATGCTTTGCTGAAGCAAATCGAGGATTTCACCATTCGCTTGTGCGTAGCGCTGGGTTATGATTTTAATACGGTGGAATTTGCGGTGCGCGACGGTGTGCCTTACGCGATTGACTTTTGCAATCCGGCGCCCGATGCAGAGCGATCCTCTGTAGGAGATGAAAATTTTGAATGGGTGGTGGAAACTGCTACCAATTTTGCCATCGAAAAAGCGCAAACCCATAAAGAAGGGCATAATAATCTGACGTGGGGCACTTTTATGCAGGATGCCGTAGCCGGAAAAATGCCCACAGAACCAGGTAAAAAGAAAGCATCTGCTGCAAAAAAAGCACCTACAAAAAAGAAAGTTTGATTTAGAGGAGGGGTGGAACGGAAATTTTGTGTCTGAGAAAAACAGCTTTAAAATTCAAACATTCATTGGTTACTTTGTTGAAGTACATTGAAAGATAATTTGTTCATAATGAGTCAACAAAGAGAACATACAGCCTAAAGCCGATTAAAATTGTTAAACAAAATAGAAATGGAATCGTTTCTGATTTTTATTGGCTGGAAAAAGAGAAAACGAACATGCAAAAAGCAAGATTAGCCATCCTTGACATGTATGACGATGAGCCGAATCAGGGAATGCGGGCAATCAAAGAAATTTTGGGCAGATTTGGTGATCATCTGGACTGCGAGCTATTCAATGTGCGCGCCAGAGCGGAAGTCCCGGGTCTGGATTTCGATATATATATTTCTACCGGTGGGCCAGGCTCTCCGCACGAAAGCGATGGTAACTGGGATGTAAAATATTTCAACTGGCTCGAGGAAGTCTGGAACTGGAACCTCATGCCCGGCAACCCGAAAAAGCACGTCTTTTTTATTTGTCATTCTTTCCAGATGGCTTGTATTCATTTCAAGGTAGGCGAAGTCGTGCCCCGGCGGTCGCGCTCGTTTGGCACATTTCCGGTGCATATGACGGATATGGGCGTGATAGAATCCCTGTTTGATGGCTTGCCCAATCCATTCTACGTTGCTGATTTTCGCGACTGGCAGGTGATTCAGCCAGATCTGGAGCGTCTGGAAGAGCTTGGCGCCGAGATCTTATGCCTGGAAAAAATTCGACCTTATGTGCCCCTGGAACGTGCGCTGATGGCGATTCGCTTTTCCAATGAGTTTTTTGGTACCCAATTTCACCCCGAAGCCGATCCTGAAGGGATGCTCAAGCACTTCCTTGATCCCGAGCGCCGCAAGACAATTGTGGAAGAACATGGACAACGCAAGTACCTACAAATGATCGACCACTTGAAAGATTCTGATAAAATTGAATTGACACACAATATCATACTACCGTTGTTTTTGAGCAGAGCGATTAAAGCAGTGAAGAAAGAGGCGGTGATGGTGTAAGAATCTTGTTATCCATTACTTATTATTGGGACATCGAATATAAAGTGAAACGATTAGTACTCGTACTTCGTAAATCGTACTTCGTAAATCGTACTTCGTAAATCGTACTTCGTAAATCGTACTTCGTAA
>CAZGAU010000018.1:0-18991 GCA_964523725.1 uncultured Saprospiraceae bacterium | reverse complement strand
ATCGTACTTCGTACTTTAACATGATACCACGCCTAAGACAACAATACAACCAGAATTTCCGCCAGGAGCAATACGAGGCAATGCTCAACTGGATCGAAGCCAATTACCATCATCGCCCGCCATTTCATGTTGCCGAGACGCCTATTTTCATTCCTGCGGATTTGAAAAACCAACTGCTGGAAGCTTGTGAAGAAATCACCAGTCAACTTATGCACCCGGATTTCAAAAAATACTCTGATGGCGCCTTGCAGCCGGGGCAAATAGTACCGAATGAAAATCCACATCCGAATTTTTTGGTGATTGATTTTGGAATTTGCCGGGATAAGAAGGGCGGATTAATTCCGCAATTGATTGAAATACAAGGCTTTCCGTCTCTGTTTTTCTGGCAGAATTTAGTGGCGAATGCTTACCGCAAGTTTTTCAATATCCCCGATCATCTAACCCATTTGTTTCATGGCCTGGACGAAACCGCTTATCTCAATCGACTTAAAACAGTTCTCTACGGCAACAGCGATCCTGAAAGCACCATTTTGTTGGAAATAGAACCCGAAAAGCAGCCAACCGCCATTGATTTTTTTGTAGGGAAAAAAGAAATCGGCTTACCTTTCGTCTGTGTCACCAAGCTGAAAAAAGAAGGCAGAAATCTGTATCATACAAATGATAAAGGAAAGAAAATCAAGGTAGAACGAATTTACAATCGCGTCATATTTGATGAACTGATGCAGCGCCAGGACCTGAAAATGGATTTTAAATTCACCGATGATCTCGACGTGCACTGGGTGGGGCACCCCAACTGGTTTTTCCGAATCAGCAAGCATACCCTGCCGTTTTTGAAAAGTAAATATGTGCCGGAGACGCATTTTTTAAGTAACCTCACTGAAATTCCGGCTAATCTGGACGAGTACGTGCTCAAGCCTTTGTTTTCCTTTGCCGGCATGGGCGTGATCATGCATCCGACTCATGCGGATATTGACAAAATCGAGGATCGATCCAATTTTATTTTACAGAAAAAAGTCCAGTACGTGCCGGTTATTCCTACCCTTGACGATCCTGCCAAGGTGGAGATACGCCTGCTATTGGTCTGGGATGAAGGCGCCGAGCGCCCTGAATTGCTCATTAATCTGATCCGCCTTGCCAAAGCCGAAATGGTTGGCGTGCGCGCCAATAAAGGCAGAACCTGGGTAGGGGGGAGCGTGGGATTTTTTTGAAACAAAAGACGAGGTGATAACTACTGCCAACTGAAAACTTTTATCACGTCCGGTTTTCTTACGAACAGCCGATTTTTTTGAATTTGCACTTGAACGCCGACATCGACGCCCGCAGGTAGCGCCATTTCCGTGATCAAAAATGATTTAAAATCATAAGCATTAAGTTTAGTTTCTTCCTGGAAAATCAGCTGGTTTTCCAGAATCTGAAATGCGAAAATGCCTTTCAAATCAATAGTTTTGTCGTATTGCCCGAAATTATTAAAAACCAAAACGCCCAACGCGGGGTCGGCAAGATACACCCGGTTTTCGCGGGCCACAAGCTGAGTCGGTCTGGGCGCCTGGGTTAGCAGAAGACTCATATTTTGGCTTTCCGCCAAGGTTTGCCCATTGCGATCTACCTTGCGCAGCCGAAAATTCGCTTCATCGTACAACCAAATGTTGCCATCATTGCTCAGTCCAATCGCATTTACCTGCAAGGCATTGGCATCCAAGAGATTCAGTTCCCCGATTTTATTCATCGTGCGATCCAGTGTGATAATCAATTGATAATCCGGATAATAGAGCAGCAGATTGAACGGGTCGGTTGTGTCAATGTAAGCCAGATTTCCCAGGGTATTATTACTGAAACGGTACAGTTCTTTGCCATCAGCAGCGTATTTGACGACCTCATTTTTAGGCGTCACGGCGTAGATATGCTGGAGCTTGTCGGTGGCAATGAATTTTGTTTCAATCGGAATTGGAGAAATGAGGTGATAGGATGATGAAGGTATAGTTTGAGCAGGTGCAGGCATTGCCAGCAGGAGCATCCAAAGTATGTTGAGGAGTTTTGTATTCAAAATTTATCTGGTTGAATATAAAGATAACGATTTTTTCAGCTATCCTCGTACTCATCATTAAGTGGTTGTATTTACTTTTGGAATACTAAATAACTTTGAACGCCCTGGATTTATACCTCGTCCACCATTTTCAAAAATTCTTCCTCAGTCAGAATCTGCACTGTGCCCAGTTCCCTGGCTTTTTTAAGTTTGGAGCCGGCGGCTTCGCCTACCACAAGAATATTCAGATTGCTGCTCACCGCGCTGATGTTTTTGGCGCCGAGAGCTTCTGCTCGTTGCTGGGCTTCTTTTCGTCCCATTGTTTGCAAAGTGCCTGTAAATAAAATGGTTTTGCCTGCAAAGGGCGAATCGACGGAAACAACAGCAGGGCGATCTTCTTCGGTTTGCGCCATGTTGACGCCCAACGCTTCCATCTCGTTCAGCATATTGATATTATCCGGGTTGTCGAACCATTTCATAACATTTTCGGCAACCACCGGACCCACATCTTTAATATTTGTAAAATCTTCTTTTGTCCAGTTCTTTAAATCCAAAACATGCTGAATTTCAGCGGCTAACAGTTTAGAAACTTTTCTACCTAAATGGTGAATGCTCAAACTATGTAATAAGCGCTGAATAGAATTATGCTTGGCTTTTTCAATGGATTTACGCAGGTTTTCCGCGGATTTTTTACCAAAACCCTCCAGTTCGGCGATTTTATCATAATCCAGTCGGTACACATCTGCAAGGTTCCGGAGCCAGCCCTCTTCATAAAAACGCTCCACGATCGATTTGCCCAAACCTTCAATATCCATCGCATCTTTGGACACATGGAAAATAATGCGCTGCAAACCCTGGGCGCTGCACACGCAATTTGGGCAACGCCAGGCGGCCTCGTCTTCTTCGCGTACCAGTTCTACCGGCGTATCGGTGTCATTGATCGGGCAGTAGCGCGGAAACTCAATAGGTTCTTCTTCTCCCGTGCGCAGGTCATCCATCGCTTTTACAATGTAAGGAATCACGTCGCCGGCGCGTTCTACGAGTACCGTATCGCCGATGCGAAGGTCTTTGCTTTTTATAAAATCCTCATTATGAAGGGAAACGGAAGACACAGTGACGCCCGCCAGTTGCACCGGCATAATTTTGGCCACCGGCGTAATGGAACCGATCTTACCCACTTGATATTCTACCGCAATGAGTCTTGAAGTCGCCTGCTTGGCCCGGAATTTAAAGGCAATCGCCCAGCGCGGATGGTGCGCCGTATAGCCGCTGCGTTCCTGGAGTTCCCGGCTGTTGATCTTCACCACCATGCCGTCTATTTCGTAAGGAAAATCCTCGCGTTTTTCCTGCCACTCATGGCAAAAATCCACAACTTCCTGGATATTTTTACAAACCTTGCGCTCGTCGGTCGGCACCTTAAAGCCCAGCTTTGCCAGCAAATCCAAGCTTTCCATGTGGGTTTCAAAACGCCCGAGAATATTATCGCCATCTTTATTTTCGGCAAAACCAAGCGTGTAAATAAAAGCCTCCAAGCCTCGCTCGGCAACCTCCTTGGGATCTTTCATGCGCAGCCCGCCAGCCGCCGTATTACGGGTATTCGCGAAAAGCGTTCTGCCGTCTTCGGCACGCTTATCATTTAGTTTTTTAAAAATATCTTTACGAATCAGCACTTCACCGCGCAATTCAGCTTTATAAATATCATGTTCACTAAATGAAGCCTTGAGCGGAATGGAACGAATGACCTTGGCATTGGCCGTGATTTCTTCGCCCTTGATGCCGTTGCCACGGGTAGCTGCACGGGTGAGCTGATTATCCTCATACACCAGCGCAATGCTGCCCCCATCATATTTTGGTTCTACTGCATATTCAATATGCTCATTTTCATCGATATTCAACAAGCGTTTAATTTGCTTGTCAAAATCAAATAAGTCTTCTTCATCATATGAATTGGCCAGCGACAACATTTTGGTGAGGTGCTCCACCTCCGGGAATTCCTCGGTCAAATCTGAAGAAATCCGCTGGGTCGGCGAATCCTGTGTCACCAGATCGGGATGCTCCTCTTCCAGTTGTTCGAGTTTTTTATACAACTCATCATATTCTTTATCACTTATTACAGGGTCATTTAGTATGTAATAACGCCACTCATGATAAGAAACCAGCCGGGTCAGCTCATCCATTTTCTCTTTGGCGGTGATACCTTTTTCTTCGCCGTTGAGATATTTTTTTGTCAGGTCGAAGAATTCCCGTTGTTCGGATGCGGAGTACATTTTATTTACTGTCTATTTAGTAATTGACTATACTCAATTGTTTATCAGTTATTTACGATGTAATTATCTGATAACCATTTTTTGAGTAGTGATCGTTTTACCCGATTTTATTTCTACGAAATAAAACCCTCCGGCCAAGTTACTCACATCCATCGGAATGACCTGTGAATTTTTAAACAATCCGACTCTTTGTCTTTGCAATAATTTTCCATCCGTACTGAAAATACTGATCATGACGTCTCCTGCTTCACGCATGGTAATGGCAAGATTGACAAAATCCCGAGTTGGATTAGGATACAATTTTACATCGATTGCCGTCTTTTCCAAATCTTCTGACGAAGTCAGAACGCTTGACTCCACAATAGTTCCGCCCGCCGGCGCCATTGCACAGGCCTGATCGCCCTGATCTGAAGTGACGCAAGCTTCTGACTGATAGCTGACCATATCCATAAACTCGAAATCATCCACTGCCCAGCCGACGCCGGGATCCTGGCGGTTATTGGTTTCGGCATCGGAAGCAAAGCGAAAACGGATCAGAATTTCCCGGCCAATGTAATTACGCAGGTCTATATAAGAAGCAATAAAACCATTACTCTTGCCAGTGAAAGCCTGCAAATTGGCAGTTGCAAAGGTATTATACGCAATACGCCCATAATAAGGGTTCCGGATAAACTGCGGATTCAGGGTTTCCCAAATCTGCCCGTTATCGGTAGAAATTTGCACGATGCCGCCGTCCAATCCCGGATCGGTATTATAATTATGATAAAAACGTAATACCGGATTTACACCTGTAACCAAATAAGGCTCCAGCATAAGCGCCACCTGGTCGTTTTCGGCGTTG
The DNA here is from genome assembly GCA_964523725.1 of uncultured Saprospiraceae bacterium. GTDB lineage: Bacteria > Bacteroidota > Bacteroidia > Chitinophagales > Saprospiraceae > JADJNW01. The sequence continues at coordinate 13,860 of CAZGAU010000018.1, read as the reverse complement.
GTATTGGGTACAAATAAAGCTTTTGTGCCGCTGTATGTAATAGAATCTGTAATATCCCAGATATCCGTACCCTTAATTCCATTAAAATCATTACTCCAGTTAATAAATCCGTCTTCCATATCATCAAAATAAATCCGAAGCGAAGGATTCGCAGCCGAAGTGCTGACTTTGTAAGTAAGCGTTCGTTCTTCCCCGGAAGTCATATCTCCGATTTCAAAACGGATAAAACCGTTGTCAATACTGACTCCTGCGTTGCCAGTCGCTGAGCCGGCAATATAAGCAGTGCCTGCGGGCAGTTCGTCGGTGACCACTACGCCCGGAGCAGATTCGTTTTTATGATTGGTAATTGTGAGCGTATAAGTAATATCATCACCGGCATTAATAAGCGGGGTAGCAATTTTAGCAATTTTCAATTCCCGGACGCACTCGGGCATCCGGTCAAAAGCGCTACGCCCGTCATTAGAGCTGAAAGCATTGCCCTGCTCTGCACTCCAGCCCAGGCCACGTCGTGCAAAAACTTCCCAAATAAGGCATTCATTAGCGCCATCATTATTCAGAATATCCGCAGCAAGAATGGCATCACGCCCATCCAGGTAGCCCGGATTACAGCTTTGCAGTTTCATACCATCCATCACCAACTGAATCGCCATGTTATTACCGCCGTTACCCGTATAAATATTATCATCCCAGCCGTACACATCCACGAATTTCCAGAACAAATCCCAAAGCACGCCGGCCCAAACCTCGCCTACCCCATGCGGCACAGCGGCGCCTATAATGTCATCATAGGTTTGTGTATTGATATTCATATTGGTGGAATATGGAAAACGCCGGAAGCCTTTTCCTTCCGGGTCTCGATCCCAAACGTAACTTCCTAAACCCCTGGCTTTGGGAGCATCGCCTGGTTTGGCTGTTACTGCTAATGCAAAAAAATCGCTCCAACCTTCCCCCATTTGCTCATCATTGGACAAACAGCTGGTAATATTCGGCCCACCGGTAAGACGGTTAGAAATGCCGTGTCCGTATTCATGTGCTACAATGCCATTGTCGAATGAACCATCCAGTTTTGTCGGGCCATTGGAATCCTTTACCTGTAGCGTTACGGTTACACCTTCATCGAGATATTGGCGGATCACCTGACAATCAGAAGCTCCCAGCATCACGGTTGGAATATTGGGGTCAGTAATTGTACCGACACCGCCCATGGAAATTACATTATTTTCAAAATTGCAGATAATCAACGCGATCGCGCCAGCCTGCTGGGCCTGAACGGTTTTCTCTTCGAAGAAACACCCGCCCCGATCCACCAGTGCGATTTTTCCGGCAACGGCGCCCGCATTAACATAAGGGCCACAACCCTTTTTGGGATCGCCGCTGTTGTCAAGCGCTTCCACAATCTGCCCGGTGATCGGCACATTTGTAATAGCTGGCCCATAACTGGCCGTCCCCGTGGAATAAGCGCCTGCGATAGCTTCCGGCTCAATAACGGTGAATAAGTCACTACCGCCGCGATTCCACAAATACATTTGCATAGTGCCATTAGCACCGTCGGGTGGAGTCGTGAAATTGGCATTATTATTTCCGCTGCCGTCCTGAGCTTGTGCCAATATAAAATCGCCCTGATTGCCTCCTTTCTGGTAATTATTTTGCTGGAAATTGCCGGCTTTTTCATCAAAACCGTACCGATAGGCAAAATCATGCATGAAATTATTCATATAGAATAACTGAGTTGTGGCCGCATCTTTATAATCTGCAGGTTCCAGATTCGGATCGAAGGCAAAGTCGAACACCAGATTGGGGCCGCCTTCCGGTTCATCTTGATTGGAAATGTTATTACCTCGGGTATCTGCATACGTATGCGTATTGTTGCCGCGCGTAATCGTATATTCTGCACCGACTTGTCCATTGGTATCATGCCAGCCAAAAGGCGAAGCAATCGGATCAGAGGGATTTAATAGAATTTGGCGGTCGCCGTGCGCCGGACTTTCCACCGGCACCGCGAAAACATTATATCTCGCGCCATCGGTAAATAGCAGGCTTTGCGTTTGCAATGCCTCTTTTACCGGTACGAATGTCATTGTATTTTCTGCATCCAGCTTACAATCCTTATCATGCTGATGGGCAGCACCGTTGGGGAAATTGCAATATACCGTCCAGTTGTTTTTATCAAGTAAAGCACCATTTAAAGCATCAATGCGAACGCTCCAGTAATCAGGCGTTTCCAATTCCTGAATCGCCAAATCCCAAGCCAGGCGCACCTTGCCACCTGGCATCGGCTGGTACATCAATTGCACCTGAATGGGCGCGCGCGAAATGCCTGCATCTTCAAAAACCAGAGCGCCGCGTTCTGTTTTGGAAAGGAAGGTTGGAGCAGCTTTACCAGGCAATTTCATGCCTTCGGCTGCTTTAATAATTGCTTGTTGCGCCGTTAGTAAAGGCACAGTAGCGTTGATCTTGTTTATCAATCCGGGTATAAAGCGATTGGTTGCAAACACCACTCGTCCGTCTGCCGCAATGTGCACACCAAGGATCGCATTGTGCACCCGGATGTCCTGATGCCGTTGCATAAAATAAATGTGTGTAGAGCCATTATGCTGGGACGGGAACTGGTCATTGACGATCATATTATTAATATCCGTTTTTTCAAGCCCCCATTTTTCCTGGTTTTGCTCTACATAGCGCAAAGCGATATCCAGAGGCGTTTGTTGTTGGGCTTCCAATGCAATCATGAACACAGCTATGAACAATGCTGCGAGGCTAATTTTGGTAAGTATTTTCCTCATTTTTGATATTTTGTACAATTGCCTATCTGTCAATTGCTTTTTCTGAAAAGTGTTCAAAATTATTAAAAAACGACAATTTAAACGGACGAGATTTTATAAAAAACAACCAATACCCGACATTTGGGTGTATTTTTACCTTTTTCGTAAAAAATATCAATGAAAGAAGAAAATCAATTGATTTATGGACGCCACCCGGTGATTGACGCGATTCAATCGGGCCAAACAATCGATAAGGTGCTATTGCAACAAGGCACCCGGGGTGAACTTGAGAAAGAGATTCGGCAGTTGAGCCGCCAATATGGCTTCCCGGTGCAGATGGTGCCCAAGGAAAAACTCAATAAAATTGTGCGTGGCAATCACCAAGGAATCATTGGATTTATTTCGATGGTGCCATATTATAAACTGGAGGATGTACTGCCCGGTATCTTCGAGCGCTCGCAGATACCTTTGTTGGTGCTTCTCGACAGTATTACCGATGTACGTAATTTTGGTGCGATTGCCCGCTCTGCGGAGTTGGCGGGTGCACAAGCTTTGGTGACTTCACTCAAAGGTAGCGCCCAGATCAATGCCGATGCGATGAAAACCTCGGCCGGGGCTTTGTCCAAAATTCCAGTATGCCGAGAGACCAGTATTATGGCGGCAGTTGAGTTATTACAGTTGTCCGGGATTCGGGTGCTGGCGAGTGATTTGCAGGCAACAAAGGCAGTATTTGAAATGGATTTTACACAACCTACGGCAGTCATCGTCGGCTCGGAAGGTGAAGGTATCAATCAGGCTCTGCTCAAAAAAGCTGATGAATTGTTTCTTATTCCGCAAGTAGGCACAACCGATTCGTTTAATGTTTCGGTAGCGACGGGCATCATCTTGTACGAAGCTATGCGCCAGCGGATTTCGTAGCACCGATCAGTGGGTCGCAAAAAAAAACTCCCGAGCGGCGTGCGCACCGGGAGGCAATAATCAAAAAACAGCAGGATAATTCCTTTCATTTGGCTGGGGTATTTATTATTGTACAATAACTTGCTCCTTGAAAGTTAAGCAGGCTCAATTTTCAAACAAAAATCAATTCCTTGTTTCAACAAAAGCCTTACTGTAAATCGCTGATTCGTCGGATCACTTGATACAACCGGGTATATTCGCTTACTTCTTCTTCAAACGGATCATGTTCCAGGTGATTGGCGGAGATCAGCTTGAGGTGCGTCGTCCTGCCCTTTTTATCCTGGATTTTTTGTACGAATTTCACCCAAAGAGAGCCATTATTTTTGATGGCGTAGATTTTATTGTCCTTGATTTCATTCAGTCCACTGATTTCGCGGCAGATGACAATGTCGCCATTGTGAATGATCGGTTCCATACTATTACCGTTGATCGGAAAAGCAACCAAGCTACCGCCGGACAAGCCAGGAATATTGAAATATTCGCAATCTTCCACCTGAAAACCGCCCGCATCTACTGTAGTGCCCGCAAAGGCTTCTACGGTGGTAAAGACAATATTGCCGGGTTTCCAGGCTGCGCCATTGCTGTCATCTGTGGTTGGCGGAAGGTCAAACCCGAATGGCGTTCCAATACCGTCGATGAGATACGACTCATTCACGCCGTACTCACGGCAGAGAATACGCGCCTGTCGGTAATCAATGCAGCGTTTATCTTCAGGATTGAGATAAGCACGGATGATATGTCCATAAGCGCGATTGCCCAGAATTTTTTCTGCGAAATCGCCCATGCCTTTGCCATTGCGGTCGTTTTTCACGATTACGCCACGCTCTTCCAGTAAATCGAAGACTTTTATAAAACGCTCATTTAATTGCCTGCGGTCTTCCCTGATCATAATAATATGTTTTATTTAAAACAAAACTCAATAATTTGGTTGCAAGATAAAACAAATTCGTTTTATCAACAAATTATTTTAAAAGATTTTTTTTAAAATTTTTCTAAAGAAAAGGACGGTTAAGCTCTTTACCTCTCTGGGAATTGAAGGGTGCAATTGATATAGAATTTTAATATGAAGGCATTATGACAAATCGGATAATGTTTGAATAAGTATTTCAATATCCTCTTCGGTGTTGTAATAATGCGGCGATACGCGCAGCGCCCAGTCCACGCCTTTTTCAGCAAAATCGATCACGGCGTTGTTGAGTTGTTGGAAAGAAGTATTAATCTTGGATTTGGCAAGGTGGGCTTTGACTTGCTTCGGGGTGTGGTTGGCAATCCAGGCAGTCACAATGCCACAGCGCTCTGCCCCCCGGTCAAGCACGCGTACGCCTGGCAAAGCAGCCAGCTTTTCGCGGGTCAGATTAGCCAGGTGTTTCACACGAGGTTCGATATTTTCCATACCAATTTCAAGAGCGTATTCGATACATGCTTTGCTGCCCAGCATCAATGAATGTGGGCGTTCCCAGAGTTCGAAGCGGCGTGCATCCAGGCGCAGTTCGTACATATTCGGTTCAATCCAGGTGGCGCTGTGCAAATCCACAAACAGAGGCTCCATGCCTAATTCCAATGCCCGGTCCGAGACATATAAAAAGCCCGCTCCGCGCGGCCCGCGCAGGAATTTCCGGTAAGTGGCACTCAGAAAATCGCACTTAACCTTATTGACATCCAGTGGAATCTGTCCGGCAGACTGGCAGGCATCCACCAAATACAGTACTTCTTCTTCCTCACAAATTTCGCCAATGGTTTCAACCGGCTGCACCAGCCCGGAATTGGTAGGCACATGCGTCACCGCTACCAGGGTAGGCTCATATTTTTTGATCAGATCGCGCATCAACTCCACATCTACGCCGCCTTCGGGAGCATCCTCGACCCGTACGAGCCGGATTCCGTACCGTTTGTGCAATTCCAGGAAGGCAATTTGATTGGAAACATAATCATTCATGGTGGTCAGAATGACGTCATCCTCTTCGAAAGGGATCGATGAAAGGGCGCGATTGTATGCATCGGTGGCATTGGCAGCATAAGCGATGTTTCCTGGCTCACAGTTTAAAAACCGGGACATTACATTATAATATTCTTCTATGTCACCTTGTGCAGCTGCCTCGGCTTCATAGCCGCCAATCTCAATTTCGAGCTGCAAGTGCTGTTGAATAGCATCAATCACCGGCTGGGGCATCAGTGCAGCGCCGGCATTATTGAGGTGAATACGATGAGCAGTGCCGGGTGTTTCTGCGCGAAAGCGCCGGATTTGTTCGGAAGTTAGCATGAGAACTTGGCGATTATGAAGTTTTGATGTTGGATTTATGAATGATTGCAATGATAGTTGAAAAATTACAAAAATCCCACCCTTGCCATATAATTCCCGGATTACAAATGATGCCTTCCGCTTGGAATTTTGCTACAAACCCTCGTGTTCGCGGTCGGCGTTGATAATTTTGAGAACCGTCACGATTTTTTGATCTTTTTCAAAAGAAATTTTCATTTCGGTACTTACCGCAGTCATTAATTCATCATACTCGCCGAAAATATGCGTGGAAAGCGAATTGGTTTTGACCGAGAGGTTTTGATAAGATTGCATCCGTTCAATAAAATCAAGGATCGGTTGGGTATAATCCTTATCGAGCGGATACATGCTAATGTCGAGGGAAGCCTTCATATCTTAAATTGGTTTAGTAGTCGGACAGTTTTACAGGCGACCGTTGAAAGACAAATTGATCTGATAATCAATTTTTTATAAAATATTTTATTTGAACTTAAACTTGTCTCTTTACTTACTTAGTTCTAAAAATACTATCGCTGCTCCGGATGGTTTTGTTCAATCAAAAACAGTGATCCTACTTTTTGTTTATACCGGCATTTCTTCGGCGCGGCGTTTGGCCATGCCTTCTTTCAGCTTTCGCCAGTCGTCACCCATGATCTTGTTCATGCCTTTGTCCACTACATAATGACGGGCAATGTTCCACAAACCTTGGGCCCTGCGCACATAAGATTCATTGGCACGCAGCGACATCGAGTAGCCGCCGTCGGTGTATTCAATATAGTGCCAGTAGCCACGAGGCATGAAGACGGTTTCGCCAGGCTCCAGAATGGTTTCATACCCTTTTGCTTTGCGCAGCGCCGGGTATTTCTCATAATCCGGATTATTCACATCCACATAACTTGCCACCGTAAACGGATGCTGGTATAGGTACTTCGATTGCTCAGGTGCGAAAAGCACCACGCGCTTGCGGCCATGAAACTGATTCAGAAATACGTGCGACAGGTCGATATCGTAGTGCAGCGCCACTTTGGAGCCTTCACCCCCGAAAAACATGAACGGAAATTCTTTAATAAATCCGTCCATGATACCAGGAATGAAGAAATCTTGGGTCAATTCCGGAGCATGCCGGAAAATATTGAATAAAAACAGGCGTAGATCGGTAGGTCCTTGTGTCAGTTTTTCCAGGTATTCTCGCAATGGAACCACCATATCGGGTGTCATATAGCCCTTACCAGGCTTGGAGTAGTTGTTGGAGACCACCGGCACCAGCAAGTGTCCGTAATTTTGTTTGAAAAACTCAATGGTCCACTTGGATTTTGCGGGCCATGCATCGATGAGGTCCGTAAATACGACCGGCTTGGAAGGCAGGAGATACTCAGCGGCAAATGTTTCGCGAGTAATGCCCGTCCTTCTGTCAACAGGCTGAAGTGTCAACATACAAGCGATTTGTTTTAAGTTAGTTGATAGTTTGCCAAGATGCCCTACTTTTACAAGCAAAATAGCAGACAAAGATACTCCAAAGATGCATTGTTTGCTACAGCCCCCTATTATTAAATTATAATTAATACCAGCGGTTGTAAGGTCTCACCTTCAGAATAGCATACCGGCGCCCCGATGGATTTCAATTTCTAAAATGGCTAATTTCTGGGACAAACATCTTTCCGGGTGGGAGGAGACATATTCGATAAATTTTAATACGCAAATAGATTACATAAAAATTCGCTTTTTACTGATATTTAAAAATAACTTCGTACCGGGAATTGTTATTTTTTACGATTTTTAATCCCTATTTTTGTAGGATAGTGTTATTGGTTGATTGTTATTTGGCTGACTTTTTTACCCAAAACCGAATAACAAATAACGAATAACCCAATAACAAAATCGAGCGATACCGCGAGCATGGCAGCAAAAAGAAGAAAGAAAAACCTCAAACAACTTTCGCTGAAAATCGGACTGAATGACGAGCGCATTCCTAAACTACTGGGCGTCGTCCTTTTATTTCTTGCATTCTATCTGTTTATTGCTTTTTTTTCCTACCTGTTTACCTGGCATGTAGATCAAGACAAAGTACTGCGTTTTTCCTGGGGCGTGCTGGCCAGCAATCTGGAAATGGCAAACTGGCTGGGCCGGCTCGGCGCGATTGTGTCTAATATGTTTTTTTACTGGGGCTTTGGGCTGTCGTCATTCCTGTTTATTTATATCCTGGTGTGGTTTGGGCTGGGACTCATCTGGCGCGCGCCACTCAAAGCCTATATCCACCGCGTTCGCTCGGCAGTATTATGGATGGTGCTGTTGTCCATTACGCTTGGCTTCATTTTTGGAGGAGCCGGATTTCCCTGGGGGGGCGCTTTTGGCGATGCGGTGAGCCAGTGGTTGCTCAATTTTGTAGGTACAGCCGGATTGATCGTTTTTATCCTTTTTGCCATAGCTGGAATCGTGGTGTGGACGGTGAATCCGAATTTCCGGGAACTGACTTTTAAACAGGCTTTGGAAGAAACGCAGAATTATTTTGTTGATTGGTTTTCCGGCAAATTACCCTGGCGCCAGCAACGACGCACTACCAGCGCAATGGACAGTATCTTCAACCAACGCGCTATTAAACCGGAACCTAAAAAACTGGAGGAACCTTCCGAAACCGATGATGACGGTAAAATGGAAACTGTAAAGCCTTCTCAGTTAGCCCTTACGCTGGAAGAAATCAAACGCCGGGAATCGCTTAAAGCCGGCGAAGCCGAATTAGAAATCGAAGCGCCTTTTGACGAGGTACAACCCCAGGAAAAGGAAGCGCCTGGTCCGGCTTCCATTCCTACCAATCAGGTAGAGGCTGCCGCTGAAGGCAATCAGGATCACAGTGAGCCATACGATCCTACGTTGGAGCTTTCGATGTACGAGCATCCAATCACGCAATTGCTGGAAGATTACTCGGATGATGCGTTTGAAATCGACCGCGAAGAGCTGGAGCAAAACAAGAATCAGATCATTGAAACGCTCCTTAATTATAAAATCGAAATTACCAAAATCCGTGCCACCATTGGCCCCACGGTTACATTGTATGAAATCGTGCCGGCTCCCGGAGTGCGGATTTCCAGAATCAAAAACCTGGAAGATGACATCGCGCTGAGTCTTGCGGCGCTGGGTATTCGCATCATTGCACCTATTCCTGGCAAGGGTACCATTGGTATCGAAGTGCCGAATAAGAAGAAGCAAACCGTTTCGATGAAAGACGTACTGGCTTCAGTGAAGTTTAAGCAGGCCAAAATGGATCTGCCGATCGCGCTGGGTAAAACGATTTCCAATGAGGTGTTTGTGGTGGATTTGGCGAAAATGCCCCACTTGCTGGTGGCAGGCGCTACCGGGCAGGGTAAATCGGTGGGTATCAACGCGGTGCTGATGTCGCTATTGTACAAAAAACACCCCTCCCAACTCAAGCTGGTGCTGATTGACCCGAAAAAGGTGGAATTGTTCCCCTACAGTGCGCTGGAAAATCACTTCCTGGCGTTCTTACCTGGTCAGGATGAACCGATTACAACGGAAACCAACAAGGTGATTCATACCCTCAATTCCTTGTGTATTGAAATGGATGAACGCTATGATCTCTTGAAAAAAGCTTCGGCGCGTAACATCCGTGAGTATAATGAAAAATTTGTACAACGCAAGCTCAATCCGCAGAAAGGACACCGTTTCCTGCCGTTTATTGTGCTGGTGATCGACGAGTTTGCCGACCTGATTATGACCGCCGGTAAGGAAATTGAATTGCCGATTGGCCGTCTCGCACAGCTGGCGCGGGCGGTGGGTATTCACTTGATTATTGCGACGCAGCGTCCTTCGGTGAATATTATTACCGGGGTGATCAAAGCCAACTTCCCGGCGCGAATTGCCTACAAAGTAGCTTCCAAAGTGGACTCTCGCACAATCCTGGATGCCGGTGGCGCCGATCAATTGATCGGTCGGGGTGACATGCTGCTCTCCGTAGGAGGTGACATGGTGCGCTTGCAATGCGCATTCGTGGATACGCCTGAAGTGGAAAAAGTGATTGATTTTATAGCCAAACAACGTGGTTATCCCGAGCCTTATCTCTTGCCGGAATTCCACGGTGATGATGATATTCAGGGCGTTGCGCCGCTGCGTTATTCCGACCTGGATGAAATGTTTGAAGATGCAGCACGCCTGATCGTGCAAAATCAGCATGGCTCTACTTCGATGATCCAACGGCGACTCAAGCTCGGCTACAACCGCGCGGGCCGCATTATGGATCAGCTCGAAGCAATGGGCATTGTAGGACCAAGCGAAGGTAGTAAAGTACGTGAGGTACTCATCTACGATGAGGTAGAATTACAGCGCCATTTGGAAGCGCTGAAAAACAAGATGTAATCTGGACTGTTTGCTGGACGCTCGTTAAGTAGTTAGTTGCAAGAAACTAGCGACTAAGTGAAAGCGCATTTTAAGTTTGCATAAAATACTTTTTTAAAGTATTGATTATCAGAGTTCTTTAACTTTCGACTGTGGACTATTAAACGGTCCAACTACATTAGACTTTTATAAACTCAAACGGCTCGTACGGGATATTCGGATTCAAATATTTGCGGTAAGCCACGTGCACCCGGTCGATTTCTACGTTGAGCTTGGCGTAAATACTGCGGATTTCGTGATTGTGCGTGCGAATGGTCGCCAAGTACATATACGGGTACATTTTTAAATTCCGCTCGTTGCACAAATAATCCAACAATAAAGCAAACACCCCTTTCGACTGATAATCAGGATGGATGCCAAAGCCCATGCCTTTAGCGATTTTGGTTTTGGCGGTGCGGCTTTTCCACAGAAACAGCAGGACATTCCAGAGATTGAGCTTGCCTTTGGCATGTTTCAAATAAGGATTTACATCAGGATACAAGGCAATAAAACCGGCGGGTTGGTCATCAAAATAAGCCAGGCAGGCGATGTTTGGATCGGCAATAGGCTTGGCCTGCTCCATCATTTTTTTCACCTGGTCGGCACTGATTGGTTTGAAATGCGCAAACGCCCGGAAAGAGGCATTATACACCTCACTGAAATCTTTCGCAAAATTATTCAAGTCACTGAAATCCAGTGGTTTAACCCATGCATTCTGGCGTTGTAAAATACGCTCTGCCAGCGCTTTCATCCGTTCAAAGGGGATATCTTTGGATGCGCCTTTATACGTCAATATTTGCTCAAAAGGGTGATAATTACGTTCCAATAACAATTTTTCGTAATATTTTGGATGGTAGTTTTCCTGATATAAAGGCGGATGCTCCTGACCTTTCACCAGCAAGCCCCAGAATTTATCGCGCTCACCGAAGTTGATCGGACCATCGATCATTTCCACTCCCTTGGATTTCAGATAGTCTTCCGCTGCCTTAAACAATGCATCTGCCGCTTTTTCATCATTGATACATTCAAAATACCCGATGCCACCGGCTTTGTGTGTCTGCTCTTCATTGCGGGCATGATCGATAAAGGCGGCAATGCGGCCGATCGGTTTTTTTCGGTCATCTAACAATACAAATAGCTTGGCTTCTCCATTTTCAAAAACTTTGTTCGATTTTGGATCAAATACGCTTTCCACTTCTTTTTCCAACGGGAAAATGTACTGCGGCGTGTTTTTGTACACAGTTTTTAAAACCTTGTGAAACAAGCGCCAGGTTTTTCGGTCAGTGACTTCCAGAATTTGCATGCATCAAAATTTGCCACAATAATAGTAAAGAAAATGTCTCCAAACGATGATTTTTAAACTTCTATGAATTCAAACGGCTCAAAATGCAAGGTATCGTCCAGCATCTTCCTGAAAGCAAGATGCACCCGGTCAGGCTTCACCCCCAGGTTGGCGCAGGTGTCGATCATAATTTTATTATGCCCTCGGATCGTCGCCAACACAATATGTGAATATTTATTATATATTTTTGGAGTGTATAAATAATTGACCATCAAGGGGAACACGCCTTTTCGCTGGAAATCGGGATGAATGCCGAAAGCCACGCCCTTGACCATTTGCGGACGTGCGGTTTTGAGTCGCCACAAAAAGCCTGGCAAGGTCCAGAGATTTAGCTTCCCCCGCGTATGTTTGAAAAATGGATTCACTTCGGGCAAGAGCGCACAAAAGCCCACTGGTTGCTCGCCGGCATAAGCAAAGCAAATCAGATTGGGATCCATAATGGTCTTGGACTGTCTGAAAATCTGTAGAATCTGCTCTGCCGACAAAGATTTAAAATAGGGAAATTGCTTGAACGCTTCGTTGTAAACCTGCGAAAAATCGGCGGCGTATTGATCTAGTTTGTGCAGTTCGATTAAGCGAGCAGTTAAACCGTAGCGTTCTCTGACGCGATTGGCCAATGTTTTAAAACGATCTATGGGCACATCCAGAATTTTTCCCTTCAAAGTCAGTATCTGTTCGTAAGGTCGAAGGCCCCAGGCTTCAAAAAATGCCCGATAATACGGCGAGTGGTAGTTTTCCTGGTAAATGGGCGGCTGCTCGAAACCTTGCACCAGCAAGCCCCAGAATTTGTCGCGTTCGCCAAAATTGATCGGACCATCGATTGCTTTCACGCCTCTTGACAATAAAAATTCTTCGGCCTTCCCAAACAAAGCAAAAGCATAATCCTGATTATCCACACATTGAAAAAAACCGATACCTCCGGTCGGGAATTCCTGTTGTTCGTTGCGCTCGTGGTCAAGGAAAGCGGCGATGCGCCCGGCGGGCCGGTTTTGTTCGTCCAGCAATACAAAAAGCTTGGCTTCCCCGTGTTCGTAAGTCTTATTTGTGGCCGGATTGAAAATTTTCTCAACGTCCGATTCCAGTGGGCAAATCCAAACCTGGTTATTGCGAAAAATCCGATGCGGTACAGCGTGAAACAGTTTCCAGTCTTGGCGACTCCGTACTTCGATGATGGTCATGCTTTTCATGTAAAGTTAACAACCAAAAGACGTCTAGAATCGAGTGTAGCTAAAGCAAATATAAAATAAGTTAGCGCATGTTACTTCATTATTCCGAAATTCCACTCATCCGCTCTATTTCAGCCAGCAAGGCCGCCAAATCTTGTTTGGTCGTCAGCGGATTCATGATCGTGGCTCGTAAATAGCGCTTGCCCTGCAGCAGGGTTTGTACGATATAAAATTTGCCTGACGCTAGCAAAGCCGCTCGAATACTGCTGTTCAACTCGTTGATTTGTTCATTTGGTGTATTTATATAACGGAAATTTACAATATTTGCTTCAGGTTCCGTCGCCAGTTCAAAATGCGGTCTTTCCCGGATCATATCAGCAAAAACTTTGCCCAGGTCGTACAGCCGCTCTACATTTTCCGAAAAAATGTGCTCGCCGTAAGTTTTCATAATTGAATAGACCTTGATGGACATCATGAACTTGGTACACTCGAACGTTCGTTTGCCGGAATGATACCACTCGGGCGATTGCTGCGCATCCCAGAGATACTGGGCTTTTTGGATAAAAGTTTTGAAAGAATCCTCTCCGTGTTTGAAAATCAAAGCGGTGGACAAAGAGGGCGTCATTAGCATTTTATGAAAATCGATCACCACCGAATCCGCGCGTTCGATGCCTGTTGCCAAATGGCGGTATTTTTCAGAAACCACCACTGCTCCGCCATGCGCGCCGTCCACATGCAGCCAGAGATCGTGCTTGCCGCAAAAATCCGCTAAAGCATTTAGATCATCATAAGAGCCCGTGGCCGTGGAAGCCGCGCAGCCAATTACCGCAATGACTTTCAATCCCTTGGCTTCGGCTTGTTGCAAATAATCTTCCAATAAATCGGTACGAATTTGAAAACGTTCATTCACCGGCACTTTGATGATGCCCGCGCTGCCCATGCCCATGATGCGCGCCGCCCGGTCGATGCAGTAATGCGCCTCCTCAGAAA
>CAZGAU010000017.1:39632-50148 GCA_964523725.1 uncultured Saprospiraceae bacterium | reverse complement strand
GTGATTCGGCTGGGATTCGAACCCAGGACCCATACATTAAAAGTGTATTGCTCTACCAGCTGAGCTACCGAATCAGATCTATATGCGAATTAAGAAATGCGAAAATTCAAGAAAAGGTTCAATAACTTCTAAAAAATCGCACTTCGCTTGAATTGCCTCACGTTTGAGACCCTTTTTTCAAAGGCGTTGCAAAAATAGAATGTCTTTTTCAAAATTTCAAGACGCCAGGCATTTTTTTTCCAAATTTCTTTTGCTTTGAGTTCAAATTGAGCTCGAATGCTTGCATAAAATTCTAAAAACCAACTTTTTCGCTTACAGGCGGACGCGCCTCAGCAATGGCTCGAAAAAATGTATCATGATCCAAAAAATGTTGCAACACTTGAGTGGCGCCTATTTTTTTCAGCGTTTCCAGATCATTGTTACGGCGGATACCCACAAAATCCATCTGTAAATTGCGTGTGGTCACTACGTCCCAAATGGCGTCGCCCACATATACGATTTTCTGAAAACGGGATTCTATTTGATGCGCCAGCTCCAATACTTCTTGGATGATCGCTTCCCGGGTGACTTTGCCATCGGCGCCGCTGACCAGCAACCCCTGCGAGGGAATCCCTACATGCTGCATTTTCACATGCGCCGAACGTCGCCAGCCACCGGTAGCCACCGCCAGTAAATAGTCGGGCCGCGCCAGCAAGCGATGCATCAACGCCCTGGCGCCGGGAATTTCAAAGAAATGATGAGGCCTTGCCAACCGGTTTTTCCGTAAAGCCTCCACATAAACGGTTTCGAATTCAAACATTTCCTCGTGATTCGCATCCCGGTCGAAGTGCTCGCGAATGACAGTCCGGAAAATCGTGGTATCAGTCACATGGGGGTAACGCCGCCAGTCGATCGTGGGAAAGGGCTTGCCATATACCTGCTCAAAGGTACCCGCAAAGCAAAGGCTATCCGCTTTATCGGTGGATTGCACCAGGGTGCCATCTACATCGAAAATGAGTAAAGTCATTTTATCGTTGGTTGAATTGGTTTAATCTCTGAAATCGGTTTTTTAGAATTCGAATTTTAGTTGGATGCCTTCGGTTTGGTTTTCTTTTTGCAAATTGGACACGGCTACGCCCAGCAAGCGCACCTTTTCCAATTCCTCCTGATTGCTGTCGAGCAACTCGTGGGTCACCGCGATGAGGGCTTCCAAATTGGTCACTTCCGTGCCAAAAGTCTTGCTGCGACTGCTGATCCTGAAATCCGCCGATTTGATTTTGACCGTCACCGTGCGCCCGAAGTTCTCGGATTTTTGCATGTATTCAAACACCACCCCCGACAAATAAGTCAGCTTCTCCTTCATGTCATTCAACTCCGTCAAATCTTCCCGGAAAGTGCGCTCTGCCCCAATGGATTTGCGGATGCGGTGTGGATTAACCTCCCGATCATCCTCCGCCCGGACGATCCGGTAATAATGCCTCCCAACCTTGCCGAAACGCTGCACCAGGTCCACTTCCGACCATTCTTTCAAATCTCCGCCGTTTTGAATGCCAAGCCGTCGCATTTTTTCTGCCGTGACCCGGCCAATACCATGAAATTTCTCAATCGGCAAGCGCTCAATAAAATCCAATGCCTCTTCGGGGATAATAACCTTGATACCATTGGGTTTGTTGATGTCGGATGCAATTTTCGCCAGAAATTTATTAAACGAAACACCCGCCGAGGCGGTCAGTTGCGTTTCTTCAAAAATGCGTTTCCGGATCTCTTCCGCGATCAAAGTGCCCGAATTCAAACCTTTTTTGTTCTCGGTCACATCCAGATAGGCTTCATCCAGCGAAAGCGGCTCCACCAGATCGGTGTAATCAAAAAAAATATCCCGAATTTGTTGCGACACTTCCCGGTAGACATCAAACCGCGATTTTACAAAAATCAAATCGGGGCACTTGCGCCGTGCCGTGATACTGGGCATGGCGGAGCGAACACCAAACTTCCTCGCTTCATAACTCGCCGAAGCTACCACACCCCGCTTGCCCGAACCACCCACCGCCACAGGTTTTCCGCGCAACTCCGGCTGATCGCGTTGCTCTACCGAGGCGTAGAAAGCGTCCATATCAATATGGATGATCTTACGGTACATTATTTGGTGCTGGGTGTTAAAGTTTTGTTTTACGATGATACAACACTTTCCATTGCCATTTTTTGATCCCGAAGTGGATTTTTTTTTGATTTTTTTTGATTAAAAGCCGCTTGCTTTTCAAACAGGAAACAAACTTTTCTTGTTTCGAAGTAAAATTAAATTATTGTAAATCAATTATTTATAAAAAATACAATCAAAATAAATCCCGAACAAGTGCCTAAATATGTACTTCTATGCTACCCATAAAAAATTCATTTTTGTAACGTGAATTAAAAGTTTAAAAAACAGGCTTATGAGAACTTTCAGAGCTAATGCCATCGATTTTCTGCGGCATCTTCCATTGTTCAATGAATTGAATGACTCGGAAATGCGCCAGCTGGAGGCGATGACCGAGCACAAAACCATCAAGAAAAATGCATATGTATTCAGGAGCGGCGATGCTTCCGATGCGGTGTATATTCTGGTGAAGGGCATCATAAAAATCGGTAATCAGGCGGAGGACGGCAGGGAAGTCATCAAACACATCCTGCATCCGATGGCTATTTTCGGCGAACTCGGCTTGGCCAATGAGTCAAAACGCCAGGATTGCGCCCAAGCGATGGAAGAAGTACAGGTATTCCGCATTCCGGTCAGCGAATTTCAAAAGTTGATGCAATGTAATTATAAGCTGGCAATGAGCGTATTAGCCATGATCGGCGGACGGCTCAAGCGCGTGGAAGACCGCCTGGAATCGCTGATGTTTAAAGACGCCCGCGAGCGGATCATCGATTTCCTGAGAGATTCGGCGACGAAGCAGGGAAAGCGCGTAGGCTACGAACTGCTGATCAAGCATTGCTATACCCAGCAGGATATTGCCAACATCACCGGTACTTCGCGCCAAACCGTTACATCGGTACTAAATGATCTGAAAAAATCGAACCTCATTTATTTCAATCGCCGCAGTATTTTAATCAGAGATATGGCGAAGCTTGCCTGATTTATGATATGAACTAAATAAATTAACATCAAGAAAGTCATTGGCTCCCGGTCAATGGCTTTTTTATTTTGTAGCACTCCAACCTATTGGTCATTGCGCACGTTGTAAAGATGAGTATTTTCTCATCTCCAATCTTAACATAAAACCCATGCAAAACCTAATCGACCAATGGCAAACCCTGACTTATCCCGCTCCCCGAAGGCTGGAACCCGCCACACAACAACTCCATCATGCCGCGCAACTGCTGGCAATGGTGGGCAACAGCTACCTTCCCAAACAAGACGATGACAGCCACACCAACCTGGAATGGCTACCCGACCGCCAGGCACTTGCATGTAATTGGGTAAATAAAAACATTACATTCCGGCTAATGTTAAATTATCCTGATTTCGCATTGGCATGGCTGGACAAAACCGGGGAAACCCTCGCCAAATTTAGCCTCGACGGACAAACCAAAGCAGCTGCCACAGATTGGATGAAGCAGATTTTACAAGAAAAACTAAATGTCTCGTCCGATTTATTACACCCCATTACCCATTTCGAAATACCACATCATGCGGTGGCAGACGGCGCTCCTTTTCAACTGATTGACAAGCAATTCCACGAAGAGCTAGCCGCTTACCGCAACAACGCGCATCATATCCTGGGGCATGTTGCCGAAGATTTTGAACACGCTTCCGCCGTACGTACCTGGCCGCATCATTTTGATACCGGTGTGTATATCCCCGTAGCCTTCAACCGCGCAGGAGACGCCATCAAATCCGTGGGGATTGGGCTCGCCATTCCCGACAAAGATATGGACGACTATTATTTCTACGTCAACCACTGGACACAGCACAACGACGCCAACACCTCCACCCTGCCCGACTTGCCCACCGGCAGTTATTGGCATACCCGCGGCTGGACCGGCGCCATCCTGCCTGTTTCTTCGATATTGCAGGTAGTCACCGCCAAGCTTCAGGCCGACCTCACCCGCTCCTTTTTGCAAAAAGGCATCGAAGCTTCTTTAAAATTCATTCGGGCTTGAGATTTATGCAGAAATTTTATCATCTTGCGGCAAATTTTTGAAATAAAGCCATGCCACACCTGACCTTCCGCGCTTACCGCGAATCCGATTTCCCCGAACTGGAAGCCATGATCTTCGAATTATACGCTATTGACAACGCCACCACCGTTGGCGCTATGAGCCACGAGCAGATCGTGCGCACCGTGCATACCATGACCCATCACCCCGAAGTCGGTGATATTGTTATGTTTGAAATCAAAGATGAAGTCGTCGGTTACGCCATACTCACCTGGTTCTGGAGCAATGAATTTGGCGGCCGCATGCTCATCATCGACGAACTGGTGGTCAAAGCATCCCACCGCAACAAAGGTTTTGCCACCCAATTTTTCAACTGGCTCTTTGCCGAAAGACGCTACGACGAAATGGCCTACGAACTCGAAGTCGGCGCCAAACGCCCGGATACACTGCGTTTCTACGAACGCCAGGGGTTTCAGCCTTTCAAAACCAAGCATCTTTTCCGGAAGGCCGATGTGTAAATGGACTTTCCGGTTCTGAAAAATTCATGCAAAATTGAGTCTGCTCACCAACGAACTGCACTCACCCGGCCGTCTTAGCCCGGAAAAAGCAGTATTGACATGAACAAAATCCAACATTTGATGGGGGTCATAATTGGTTTGACCCTCGTATGCACCTTTGCGCAGGCACAACCTTCCTGCCTCGATATTCATAATTACAGTATTCAAAGCACCGACAACAGTGTTGCCTTCGAAGATTATGTGCGCCGCTTCACCGCGCGTGGCGGCCACCTTAATAAAGACGTCAAAACCATCCCCGTCGTCGTGCACGTCTTGTACGAATCCATTGCCGATAGCCTGGGGCTGGATCGGATCGAAGGACAAATCGAAGCGCTCACGCTGGATTTCCGGCGACAAAACGCCGACGCCGACCGCACCCGCGATCTGTTCAAATCAGTTGCAGCCGACCTTCAAGTTGAATTCTGTCTCGTAAGCAAAGACCCGCAGGGCAGTGCTACGCCCGGCATTACCTGGCATTACATTCAGAACATCGACCAACAGCCTATCTTTGACATCATGCGCCAAACACAATGGAATCCCAAACGCTACCTCAATATCTGGGTGTCTCCTACTACTGAAGGCGGCCACAGCTCTTTTCCCTGGGAAGACGCGGCAGAAACGGTGGATGGATTTATTGTCGGTACCCGCGTGTTTGGTACTTTCGGTGATATCATGGAAGGCTTCGGCGAAGGCGGCGTGGTGAGCCACGAAGCCGGACACTACCTTGGTTTGTACCATACCTTTCACGATGGCTTTAAGTATCTGGGCGAATGCAACGTACCATGCGATACCACCGGCGATTTTGTATGCGATACGCCCCTGGACTGGAACCTCGCCTGGGCGATCGGCTCCTGCGAAGAAGGCGAGCGCTTCTGCGAAGACGGCTCTACTTTTTTCGTGCAAAGCGAAAATTTCATGGCCTATTCCAACGATACTTGCTGGAACATGTTTTCCGAAGGGCAGCGCATTCGGGTACGCGCCGCACTCGACAGCCTGCGGGCGGAGCTTGTGTCGCCCGAAAACCTTCTGGCCACCGGCTGCGAATTGTCCACCGGTATTCCAAACCAGCCCCTTGCCGGGAAGCTGCACGTTTTTCCGCAGCCCGCCAGCCGGGAACTCACGGTAGATTTTGGCGAAGAACTGCCTGCTTTCAATCTCCGAATCTGGAGTACCGATGGTAAAATTTTATTGCAACAGGAGGGCGGTCATGCCCGTCAGGTACAGTTGCAGCTACCCGAAGCGCCCCCGGGCTTGTACATATTGCAAGTTACCGCTGGCCGCAAAGTCTGGGTAGAAAAAATCGTTCGGGGAAGATAACACCGAATCCGTCTTTCAGGTGTACAGGTACGAACCTCAGGTTGAGGCTTCGATTCATCACGCGGCGTCTTCAAATTATCATAAATCGAAGACGTCGCATAATAATTCGAAGATGCAGATTGATTTTTTGAATCAATATCACAAAATATGATGCCAGGACATAAGAATTGAACTCCGGACAAAGTATTTTTTAATAAAAACATTACATTGTTTAAGTAGGCAGACAGTTTTACAGTCGAAAGTCAAATTAATCTGACAATCAACTTCTTATAAAATATTTTAGTTGAACTTAAAATTGTCTCTTTAAGTAATTTAATTTAAACATCATCCATTTTAACAAGGGTTCCCTGTTCCATCCTGATGCCATTTTCAACAAACGAAACAAACGTAAATCCATCGATCAGAAATAAGATTCGGGTCAAGGCAAGTTTTTGCAGCCGTATCCTTGTTATACGAATAAAGTCTCCCAACAAACCAAATAGTAAAAAATACGTCTTACCTTTACGGCCCTTTAGAAAATAGTCAAAATTACGATAGCAATAGATATGCAAGAGAAGTTAGTCCGAATAGGTGTTTTTTATGATGGCAATTATTTTCTTCACGTCAGCAATTACTACAACTACGACCACCCGCGCCGCAAACGGCTGAGCATAGCCGGGCTGCACGAATTTATTCGCTACCAGGCCGCGCATGATGAAGACGCCGATGTGCGTCATTGCCAGATCGTGGACGCGCATTACTTCCGGGGAAGATTGAATGCGCAGGAAGCTTCGCAGCGAGGCAATGTGCTGTATTACGATCGCGTTTTCGACGATATTTTGATGTCGGAGGGTGTGACTACGCATTATCTGCCCTTGCGCAATTTTGGCGGACGCCGCGAAGAGAAAGGCATCGACGTATGGCTGGCGCTGGAAGCCTTTGAGCTGGCGATTTACAAAAAATTTGACGTGCTGGTGCTCATCGCTTCCGATGGCGACTACGTCCCGCTGGTCAGGAAACTCAATACCCTCGGCACCCGGGTCATGGTGATGAGTTGGGACTTTGAATACACCACTGCGACTGGGCAGAATATGGTGACCCGCACTTCGCAGGACTTGCTGGAGGAAGTTTCCTATCCCATTGCCATGCATGAGGTCATCGACAATCGCCTCAAACGTAACGATCCGCTTATCAGCAATCTTTTTGTGCAAACCGAGAGCAAAAAACCGCCGTTACTCAACGGTAACCAGACAAATATGGACGACGAAGACCTGGAATTTGATGGCGAATTTCATTACGGTGAGATTTTGAGTATGAAAAACGGCTACGGTTTCATCAGATATCCGCCAAATAACCTGTTCTTTCATTACTCCACGGTGATGGATATTGATTTCAACGAGCTTCGGGAAGGCGACCGCGTCAGTTTCAACATCACCAAGGGTGAAAAGGGCGACCTGGTGGCTGTGAACGTCAGTCTCTCCGAATTGGAAGAAGAGTAAATGGGTGGGCTGCGGCTGATTCTGCCCTTGATCCATGACGCTTATTTTTTTATTATTTTTCGGCAAACCTAAATCACCTGTCATTCCGTGAAAGCTTCCATCAAAATCCCTCTGTTGATCGTGCTGATCGCCATTGCAACCTGGATGAGCTATGATCTGTACCGGCTCGGGCAAGCGCAGCAGCTCTGGGGTTACTGCCCGCTGGTGTTGTTTTTGGCTGCCTGGACGGCAATTGCGCTGCTTTGGTTCAGACCGAACCGCTTGCTTACTTGGTCAACCCTGAGCGGGATTTTGCTGGGTCTTGGCTTTCCGGGCTGGATGCCCCTGCCCTTTCTGATGTTTGGCGCGCTGGTGCCATTACTGTTTGCAGAAGATCAAATATCCAAAGATTCCGGGCAACCCGCGCGGAGCACGGTGTTCAAATACAGTTTTCATACGTTTATCCTCTGGAATATCCTGAGCACTTACTGGATTGCCAATAGCTCGCTGGTGGCGGGCGTTTTCGCAATTGTGGCGAACAGCTTGCTGATGACCATCCCGTTTGTACTGTCGCATCAAACCCGAAGAGTGATGAGTCGCCTGGGCTATGCGCCATTGATCGCCTACTGGCTGGTGTTTGAATACCTGCATTACAACTGGGAGTTGAATTATCCCTGGCTAACGCTGGGCAACAGCTTTGCGCAAATTCCGGCCTTTGTACAATGGTACGAATACACCGGCGTGCTGGGCGGTTCGCTTTGGATTTTATTGTGTAATGTTTTGATTTTCAATATTGTAAAGTTTTATAAAAACAAAAAAAGCTATAGCGCCGAATTGCTTCGGCTGGGCACGCTGATGCTGATTCCCGTTGGTCTGTCCCTGTTCTGGTATTTCCGTTTTGAAGCCGCAGGTGAGCAGATCGAGGTGGTGGTGGTACAACCCAATTACGAACCGCACTACGTGGAACCGGAAGTTTCTGAAGCCGCAAAACTCGAGCGTTGCCTGGAACTAGCTGCACAGGAAGTCACCGCTAATACGGATTATCTGATTTTTCCCGAAGCAGTCTTTGGTTTTGTCGAAACCCACCAGATGAACGAGTATGCTACCTTCCAGCGCCTGCGCGATTGGATGAAGCAATATCCCAAGCTGCATATAATAAGTGGCATAAATGCCTATCATATTTTTCAGGAGGGCGAAATGCCGTCCGATGCCGTGCGCACCGACACCTCGCAAAGCGGAGCGATCATCCGTTATGAAATATTGAACGCCGCGGTACAACTCAGCCCCAATAGTCAGCAAATTCAATTGCATAAAAAATCACGATTGGTGCCGGGTCCCGAGAGTTTTCCGTTCAAGCGTTTTCTGTCATTTTTAGCTCCGGCACTGAAACAATTCGGAGGCACTACTGCGGGGGTTGGCACAGAAGGCGAGCCTATCGTTTTTGATAATGAAACCGCGCAAATCGCGCCGCTCATCTGCTACGAATCGGCTTTCGGAGAGTATGTGACTTACTTTGTGCGCCGGGGCGCTGAGGCGATTGTGATTATGACCAATGACGGCTGGTGGGATCATACTGCGGGGCATCGCCAGCATCTTTATTTTGCTTCGCTGCGCGCTATTGAAACCCGCCGAAGTGTGGCACGGGCCGCCAATACCGGGGTTTCCGCCTTTGTGAATCAACGCGGAGATATTTTGCAAAAAACAACTTACGAAGCACCTGCCGCGATCAAGGAAACCATCACACTAAACCAAGCGCCGACATTTTATATACGCTGGGGCGATATGATCGGACGGTTGTCTCTTTTTGCAGCAGCTATTTTTGTGCTGAATACCTTCGTCCGAGGCATTGTCAGAAAAGAAGACTAAGCGAGGTTAACCTTTTAAAATCGCCTCGATTGCCGAAAGTTCATCCCGGGAAAACGCCATATTATTTAAAGCATTGAGATTATCATCCAGTTGCTCCACCGAGCTCGCCCCGATCAGCACAGAAGTAATGCGTGGATCTTTCAAAAGCCAAACCAAGGCCATTTGTGCCAATGACTGATTTCGCTGTATGGCAATGTCGTTGAGTTTTCGGATTTGATCCAGTTTTTCTTCGGTAATTTCACTGGTTTTCAAAAAACCGTGGGATTTTGCAGCTCGTGAATCTTCGGGAATGCCTTTCAAATAACGATCTGTGAGCAATCCCTGCGCCAGCGGCGAGAAGGGAATACAACCTACTCCATTTTGCTCCAGCACATCCAGCAAGCCTTCTTCCACCCATCGGACAAACATAGAATACTTGGGTTGATGGATCAAACAAGGCGTACCCAAATCTTTCAGAATTTCTATTGCCCGTTTGGCTTCATCCGCCTGATAATTGGAGATACCAACGTACAAAGCTTTTCCTTGCCGAACGGCCGTATCGAGCGCCATCATAGTTTCTTCTAGAGGCGTGTTGGGATCGGGTCGGTGCGAATAGAAAATATCCACATAATCCAGTCCCATGCGCCGCAGACTTTGGTCAAGGCTGGCAAGCAAATACTTGCGGGAACCCCATTCGCCGTAGGGTCCGGGCCACATCAGATAGCCGGCTTTGGTCGAGATGATGAGTTCATCGCGCAGATAACCTGAAAAATCTTTTTTCAAAATTCGCCCGAAGTTTTCCTCGGCGGAGCCGGGTTTTGGGCCGTAATTATTCGCCAGATCGAAGTGCGTCACGCCCCGGTCAAACGCGCGACGAATCATGTTTCTGCCGTTTTCAAACACATCCACGGAGCCGAAATTGTGCCACAAGCCCAGAGAAATAGCGGGCAATTTCAAACCACTCTTGCCGCAACGGTTGTATTGCATGGAATCATATCTGTCAGAAGCGGGAACGTAAGGCATAAGCAGGGTTTTAATAGTGTTTTTATTACTCAAGCGGCTAAAGATAAAATGAATCCCGGAGTCGCAAATAGAAAATCTTTCAAAATAATTATATAGGGTCGTTTTAACTTATGGTGTTATAAAATTTCCGACCGGTTATTTCAAAATTGAGTAAAAAAGCCTATTTTAGGGAATATTAAGTAAAAAGACAAAATAAATATT
>CAZGAU010000017.1:0-39532 GCA_964523725.1 uncultured Saprospiraceae bacterium | reverse complement strand
TTGAGTAAAAAAGCCTATTTTAGGGAATATTAAGTAAAAAGACAAAATAAATATTAGAGTTAGTGTATGTTGATTTTCAATACCTTACACAATTTATCGTAGTTATTCGCAAATGACTTTCGCGAATAGACGCAGAAAATTTCGTTGATTCAGCGATTTGCGAGTATCTGCGTAATCATCTGCGAGGAAAACATTTAGTTTGGGCAAAATATTCTTATATAAACTTTATAGCTTATTTGCATTTAATAATTTTTTAATTACTAATTTGTTGATTTTCAAAATACATTAACTCTATTTTCAAAATCCGGTCATCATGAAATTTAAAGCATCCCGCATTTTAAATATCATAGCAACCATCGCCTTACTAATAACGGTAGGTGCGTGCAGCAGCACCCAAAAATCAAATGTGGAAATTGATAATACCCTGACGCCAAGAGAAACCACTGGCGTATATCAATCTCTGGCTGATTATCTCCGCCGTCTGCCCAGTGTACGGATCATCGGCAGCGGTGAAGATACCCAGGTGTTTATCAGAGGATTGGATAATGTCAACGGCGAGATTGAACCTTTATTTGTAATCAACGGAAGCCCGGTGGGTGAAAGTTATGCGCTGGCCACCCGCCTGGTGGATGTGAATGATATTAAATCAGTGCGAGCTTTGAACATAGCCGATGCAACTTCGCAGTACGGGCTCAGAGGCAACCGGGGCGCGATTGTCATCCGCACCAAAAATGGCAGATAATTCATGATTTAACATCGAATAAAGCCGCCTGATGATAATTATCATTGTCAGGCGGTTTTTTATTTTTTATGTTTCAACGCTGATTTACGGAATCGAATTGCTTGAATTTTTGGTTTTTCAGTTTTATATTGCGCTTCATCATTGAAATAAAAAACAAACAAATATTGAAAGCGACCGATATCAACAACCCGGAGTATTTTCATAAAGTGGTAGATTGTCAATATGCTTGCCCGGCGCACACGCCTGTGCCGGAGTACATCCGCCTGATCGCGGCGGAGCGTTATACAGAGGCATACATAGTGAATTGGGAATCGAATGTGTTCCCTGGAGTGCTGGGTCGTACCTGCGATCGGCCCTGCGAGCCTGCCTGTCGGCGTGGACGCCTAGAGGAAGAACCCGTTGCCATCTGCCGACTCAAGCGCGTAGCTGCTGATAACAAAGGTGACATTACCGCATACCTACCTGAAATTCCCTTGGTTAAAAACGGCAAAAAAATAGCCCTCATCGGCGGTGGGCCGGCTTCACTTACGGTGGCGCGCGACCTGGCGCCCCTGGGTTACGAAATTCATTTATACGATGATCAGGCACTTGGCGGCGGCATGATGCGCAGTCAGATTCCGGCATTCCGTTTGCCAGAAAAAGTGCTGAATGAGGAGGTAAATTACATCCTCGACATGGGGATTCATACACATTTCAAAACCTATGTTTCCAGCATGCGCGAAATCCTGGAAATGGATTATGATGCGGTTTTCGTAGGAACCGGAGCGCCCAAAGGCGGCGACTTGCCAAAACTCCCCGGTCGCTGGGATGCAAAAGACAACATTCATATTGGCATCGAATGGCTCGCAAATGTAGCGTTTGAACATATTCATAAAATCGGTAAAAAAGTTATCGTGCTGGGTGGCGGAAACACAGCAATGGATTGTTGTAGAACCTCCCGTCGCCTGGGTGGCGAAGAAGTCACCGTGGTGGTACGTAGCCCTTTTAAGGATATGAAAGCCTCCCCCTGGGAGATCGAGGATGCCATGCGCGAAGATATTCCCATTCTCAACAATATGCCTCCGAAGGAATTTGTGGTGGAAAGCGGCAAACTGAAGGGGGTTTTGTTTGAAAAAGTAAAAGCCGTGTACGATGAAAACGGAAGGCGTTCGCTCATTCCTACGGGTGAGCCGGATGTGTTCATCGAAGCGGATGACGTAATCATTGCCATTGGTCAGGATAATTCTTTCCCCTGGATCGAGCGCGATCTGGGCATCGAGTTTGGTAAATGGGACTTACCGGTGTTGAATAAAACGACGTTTCAGTCTACCAATCCTAAGGTTTTCTTTGGCGGTGATTCAGCATTTGGTCCCAAAAATGTCATTACAGCCGTGGCGCACGGGCACCAGGCGGCGATTTCAATTGACCTTTACTGCCAGGGCGAGAGCGTACAAAAACGTCCGGCGCCATATACCAATTTAGTGAGCCAAAAGATGGGCATCCACGAATGGAGCTATGATAATGATGTAACCAATGATTTTCGATATAAAGTACCCCACGCCGATAAAACTATTTCCCTGAAAGATCGAAAGATGGAAGTCGAGTTAGGTTTTGACCAACCGACCGGTTTTAAGGAAGCACAGCGTTGCCTGAATTGCGACGTGCAAACGGTGTTTAACACAAGCCGTTGTATCGAATGCGACGCTTGCGTAGATATTTGTCCTACATCTTGCATCACCTTTACCCAAAACGGCGAAGAATCTGAGCTTCGCCTGCGATTGAGCGCACCCGCATTGAATCTCGAACAAGATTTGTATGTTTCTGAAACGCTGCCCACCAATCGGGTGATGGTCAAAGACGAGGACGTCTGCCTGCATTGTGGCTTATGCGCAGAGCGTTGCCCCACGGCAGCTTGGGACATGCAGCAATTTCTTTACTCTGTTACAAAAGCAGGAAATCCATGCAGCATCTTACAGGAACCAATGACTTTGTAGTCCGTTTTGCCAACGTAAATGGCACCGGCTCAGCGAGTGCGAACGATCTTTTTTCCAAAGCGATTTTCCGAATGGGGATTCCCGTCACGGCGAAAAATATCTTCCCGTCGAATATCCAGGGCTTGCCCACATGGTTTGAAGTACGTGTCAGCGAAAAAGGCTATCTCGGCAGGCGCGACGGCATCGATATCATGGTATGCGTGAACCCGCAAAGCATGGCGAAGGACGTGGCTTCGGTTAAGTCCGGCGGCTATTTCATTTATGACAATACCAAGCCATTGCACAAGGAATTTATTCGCGAAGATTTGCATTACATCGGTATTCCAATGACCGAAATTTGCAACCGTAACTTCACCGATCCGCGTGTGCGGCAGCTATTGAAAAACATCGTGTACGTGGGGGGTCTGGCCACTTTGCTCGAAATCGAGGAAGACGTGCTGAAAGGGATCATTTCCGATCAGTTTAAAAAGAAGGAAAAGCTCATTCCGCCTAACTTCAAAGCCCTGGAGATGGGCATGCAATACATCAAAGATCATTACGAATATCCGCTTGAACTGCGCGTGGAACGCCGGGATTTAGTGGGTGATAGCATCGTGATTGACGGTAATACAGCCTCTGGTTTGGGCGCTATTTACGGTGGGGCTACGGTCGCCGCCTGGTATCCGATTACACCTTCTACTTCACTGGTGCAGGCTTTTGAAAAATATTGCAATCGCTTGCGGATTGATCCCGAGACGGGCAAGAAGAAATTCGCCGTCGTACAAGCCGAAGACGAACTTGCCGCCATTGGTATGGTCATTGGCGCAGCCTGGAATGGTGCGCGTGCATTCACGGCCACCAGTGGTCCGGGCGTATCTCTGATGAATGAATTCCTGGGATTGGCATATTTCGCCGAGATTCCGGCGGTTTTAATCAACGTACAACGGGGCGGTCCATCCACCGGCATGCCGACTCGTACACAGCAGTCAGATATCCTCCTGTCTGCCTATGCATCACATGGCGATACCAAACACGTACTGCTGTTTCCAAGCACACCTAAAGAGTGTTTCGAGCATACCGCGACCGCCCTTGATTTGGCTGACCGATTACAAACGCCCATCATGGTAATGAGTGACCTTGATCTGGGTATGAACGACCACATGTCGCCGCCATTTGAGTGGAACGATGATCGCAAATACGATACCGGTAAAGTCTTGAGTGCCGAGGAATTAGAGCAAATTCCGCAGTTCGGACGTTACCTCGATGTGGATGGCGATGGCATTCCTTACCGTACCATCCCAGGTACGCATCCAACGAAAGGTTCCTTTTTTACAAGAGGTACCTCCCGCGATGAATACGCCAAATACACCGAAGACGGCGCCGCTTACGTGCGCAACGTGGATCGCCTAGTCAAGAAATGGAACACCGCCAAAACACTGGTGCCAGCGCCAGAATTCTACCAGGAGAAAAACGAAAGTACCAATGGCTTGATTTTCTTTGGCACTACGACCTACGCTGCACTGGAAGCAATGGATATGCTGGAAGCCGAAGGTATGAAAATGGATGCTATGCGCATTTTGTCTTTCCCGTTTGATGGAAGTGTCGAACAGTTTATTGCCGAGCACAAGCAGGTTTTTGTGATTGAACAAAATCGCGATGCGCAGTTCCGATCCTTGCTAATTAACGAACTCGATATCAATCCAATGAATCTGGTTTCAATTTTGAATTATGATGGATTTCCCATTACAGCAGATAATATTCAGAAGCAGATTTTAAATAAAATTGGAGTCGCTATTATAAAAAATAATGGAATGTCACACTGATTATAATGATTTGAGTTGATTAATAATCTGTTCTATCATGAATACCAGTGTCCTATAAAAAAAATAAAACAATGACTTATATCAAGCCAAAATTCCGCCACCCGGCAATGTCTAAAAATGAACTGGGCTTTGCCAAAAAAGACTATGAAGGTGCGATTTCCACACTTTGTGGCGGCTGTGGGCACGATTCAATCAGTGGCTCCATTGTGCAAGCCTGTTTTGAATTAAACATCGAGCCGCACCGGCTAGCAAAACTTTCGGGGATTGGTTGTTCTTCCAAAACGCCCACGTATTTTCTGAGCAATTCCCACGGCTTTAATTCCGTCCACGGGCGGATGCCTTCGGTGGCTACCGGCGCGATTCTGGCGAATAAAAACCTGATCTATCTGGGTGTTTCCGGTGACGGCGACACCGCTTCCATTGGTATGGGGCAATTCGTTCATGCTATCCGTCGGAATTTGAACATGACATACATCGTGATGAACAATGGCTGCTACGGCTTGACCAAGGGGCAAGATTCGGCGACCACCGACATCGGCTCGATCAGCAAATCTGGCGCTGCCAATCAATTCCACCCCATTGACCTCGTGGGTATGGCCATTGAACTGGGCGCTTCCTTTGTAGCCCGAAGTTTTTCCGGCGACAAGCAACAGCTCGTACCGCTCATTAAAGCTGCGCTTTCGCACAAAGGTTTCGCGTTTATTGATGTGGTTTCGCCTTGTGTAACGTTCAACAATAATTTCGGCTCTACCAAATCCTACGACTATGTGCGCGAGCATATTGAAGCCACTGCTGCCGTGGATTTCATTCCTGAAAAGGAAGAAATCACGATAGGATACGGCGCCGGCAAAATCGCTAATGTCGAATTGCACGATGGCTCGGTGATTCAATTGCACAAGTTATCGCCTGATTGGAATCCGCTCGACCGCCGCTCTTCTCTGCGACGCCTCCACGACGCTCAGGCAAATAATGAAATTCTTACAGGTTTAATCTATGTAGATCCAAACGGGCAAGCTTTGCATGATTATCTGAAAACGATTGACCAACCGCTTAACACCCTCCGCGAAAAAGAATTGAACCCAGGAGCAGCGGCCCTGGAATTAATTAATACAGAGCATCGGTAAGAATTGCTATTTTACAAAAACGATCATCCAACTCAACAGGTAATTTATGCCCAACACCAAAACCCTCGGCTTATTCGCCGGCATCTTCGTATTTATTATGCTGGTGTTGCTGCCTGAACCCGAAGGACTTTCGCCGCAAGCCAAATACGCCGCTGCTACGGCCATCCTTATGACGATCTGGTGGATCAGCGAAGCAATTCCGATCTACGCCACCGCCTTTGTACCATTAGCAGTCTATCCTTTGTTTGGCATTCTACCGGCGGAGGAAACAGCAGCAAATTATGGACACAACTACGTACTCATGTTGCTTGGTGGCTTTTTTATTGCGAAAGCAATTGAAGTACAAAACCTCCACAAACGCATCGCGCTGGTGATCATAAAACGGCTTGGCACGAGTCGGCGGCGGATCATGCTGAGCTTTATGATTGCGACAGCTTTTCTTTCGATGTGGATTGCCAACGTTGCGGTTGCACTGCTTATGCTTCCTATCGCCCTGGCAATTGTGGACAAGGAAGAATCAGAAACTCCGGGAATGAGCAGTTTTGGTCTGGCGCTGATGCTGGCAATTGCTTACGGGGCTTCGATAGGGGGTACCGCGACGCTCATTGGCACACCTCCAAATCTTGTTTTTACCGGCATTGTCGAAAAGCTTTTTCCCAATGCACCACAAATCGACTTTTTCACCTGGATGCGCATCGGCATTCCTATTGTAATTGTTTTTATTCCTGTAGTCTGGATTTATATGACCCGTTATTTCAAGATCAGTGGTAGCTTCAGCGGGAGTAAGGAGATTATAGATGCGGAACTGGCAGCGATGGGCAACATGAACAAAGCGGAAAGGCGCGTACTGGTTATTTTTATACTTACCGCCCTGGGTTGGGTTTTCAGAAGAGATTTCAATTTCGGCGAGCTTGTCATTCCTGGCTGGAGTACGCTGCTTGGCGTCAGCGAATATGTACACGACAGCACGGTGGCGATTTTCTCGGCGCTACTGCTTTTCCTGATTCCTGCCAACGAACGCGGCAAGAGACTATTGGACTGGGAATCCGCTTCTTCCGTTCCCTGGGGCGTAGTGATGATCGTAGGTGGTGGCTATGCCATTGCGGAAAGCTTTGCAGCAACTGGCTTGGCGGTTTGGATCGGCGAGCGACTCTCTTTTATTAGTCAGTACCCTACCCTGCTGGTACTTGTTTGTGTGGTCGGTCTGATGATATTTATTACCGAGATCAACTCCAACACGGCGACTGCAAATATTTTCCTTCCTGTACTGGCTACGATGGCCGTAGCCGGAGATACCAATCCATTGCTGCTTATGATTCCGGCTACTTTTGCCTGCTCGTTTGCATTTATGCTACCTTCGGGAACTGGTACCAATACCGTGATTTTTGCCAGCAATCGAGTCACCATCCCTCAAATGGCCAGGTGCGGCTTGTGGTTGAACATTATCAGCATTATTTTGCTTACGATGATTTTATATTTCTTGGTTATACCAATACTGGGTCTGGAAAAAGGTGTTCCGAATTGGGTGAATTAAATGTGCATCAAAATTTTCAACATGAAACATTTACTATTCATATTCTTACTCCTGCTTGGTATTAATTGCTCTTTTGCGCAAAGCACTATTACGCACGTTAATCAAATCAATTTATCTAAAGTTCCCGCTGGAACCATTCAAAAATACTGGCTTGATCTACTCGATAATGCCTTTGGACAACCGATTTCGATTCCGGTAATAATCGCCAAAGGCAATACGGATGGCCCTGTGCTTGGTCTCACCGCTGCCATTCACGGTGATGAATTAAACGGCATTCCCATCATCCAGCAGGTGTTTCAAACC
Organism: uncultured Saprospiraceae bacterium; assembly: GCA_964523725.1. Taxonomy (GTDB): domain Bacteria; phylum Bacteroidota; class Bacteroidia; order Chitinophagales; family Saprospiraceae; genus JADJNW01. The sequence goes on along the minus strand of CAZGAU010000017.1, from coordinate 32,054 downwards.
ATCAATCCGAAGCAACTGCAAGGTACGATCATTGGCATTCCTGGTTTAAACGCGCTCGGTTTTCAACTTAACCAGCGTGATTATATCGATGATGTAGATTTAAACAGAATTTTTCCGGGCAGTCCCATAGGTGATGTGAGCCAGCAGTATGCCTGGCAATTGAGTCAAAAGGTTCTACCTTTATTTGATTTTTTGGTGGACATGCACACCGCTAGTTTTGGCAACCTGAATACCTTCTACGTGCGTGCTGATTGGAAAAATGACACGTTGCGCCAAATGGCTTTGCTGCAAGGGACTGATATTGCAGTAGATAATCCCGGTATCCCTTCAGCCGGGGCCTCTGCCTCCGCTAAAACCATGCGCGCCGAGGCAGTACTCATGGGTATTCCGACCATCACTGTGGAATATGGCAATCCCCAAGTTTATCAAAGTGACATGATCGAACGTGGCATTAAAGGTATTTTGAATCTCGTCGATTGGCTAGGTATGCAAAGGTTCTCCACGTCCAAAGTTGCCAAACAGCCCGTCCTTTGCAAGAAATCTTACTGGATATACACCGATGCAGGTGGTCTGCTTGACGTTCATGTTGAATTGAATGACATGGTAGAAAAGGGCGCTTTAATTGCCACATTGAAAAATCCCTTCGGCGACGTGGTACAGCAATACGTTGCGCCCGAGCGCGGCATTGTTATCGGTAAAAGCGCAAATCCTGTTGCCATGAGCGGCGGAAGGATTATTCACCTGGGCGTGCTGGCAAATTGATCCAGTAATAATTTTCAGTTTTTTCCGTTCTCATAGCAAATTCTTACCCCACGGTCTTCTTAAGCCAAAATCCCCCTGGTTTTGCAAAGAGGCATTCATAACAACTATTTTCATAATCCAAAAACACGCAATCTTATGAACTGGAAAGGAACTCTAATTGCACTGCTTTGCCTTTTAATGCTTGGTATTTACGCTTGCATGGACAAGGAAGACACCGGCACTGAAAACAATGCCCGTTTGCGCATTCTGCTTACCGACGACCCTGCCGATTACGAGGAGGTCAACATCGATATTCAGGATGTGCAAATCAATCCTCAAAATGACGATAATGGCTGGAACAGCCTCGACGATGCCAACACAGGGGTGTATGACCTGCTGGAACTCACCGGAGGACTGGACGTTGTGCTCGCTGATGTAGAACTTCCTGCGGGCCGCCTTTCTCAGCTTCGCCTGATCCTGGGTGACGATAACACCGTAAAAGTAAACGGCTCCCTGAATGATCTCAAAACGCCCAGCGGCCAGCAATCGGGGCTGAAAATTCAAATCAACACCGATCTGGAAGCAGGTGTTACCTACACCATTTTGCTCGACTTTGACGCGGCACGTTCTGTAGTAAAAGCCGGCAACTCCGGGCAGTTTTTGCTCAAGCCGGTCATCAGTGCTACTGTGGAAGCTACTTCTGGCAGCATCCAAGGCACAGTCACACCGCCCAATGTACAGTCGGTTGTTTATGCCATTATGAACATGGACACACTTAGTACCTTCACCGATGACGCCGGCAGATTCCTGATTCGCGGCGTTCCCGCAGGTACATATCGTGTGGAAATCGTTCCGGAAGAAACCAGTGGATTGGATCCTGCTATCATCGAAGATGTGAATGTCACAATAGGTCAGGTAACCAACATTGGAACCATCAATCTGGAAAATTAAACTCTCTGAAACCATTGAGTAGGAGTGCCTACTCAATGGCTCCATTTATCTCACCAGCACAAAAGAACCATTAAACTGCCTTTCCTTACCATCGTCCATCAAGAGTTGCGCGGTGTACACATACACGCCATTGGGCTCTGGTTTGCCCTTGAATGTTCCGTCCCAGCCATTGAGGGTTTCGTTGGGCATCATATCATTTCTTTGGAAAACCAGATTTCCCCAGCGGTTATAAATTTGTAAACTTTTGATACCTACCAGATCCGGCCCGCCAAAAATGGCAAATACATCATTACTCCCATCACCATTAGGTGAAAATGCATTCGGAAAGAAAACCCTGTAAAACTCCAGTTCAAGATGTACCAGACTGTCACAGCCATAGACCGATTGCAGTACCGCGTTGTGTCCGCCGGGTTTTCGATATCGGAAATTCCCCACCTGATAAAATTCTCCTTCAAAAATCTTGGCACTGACCGTATCAAATTCCTCATCCGCTACGCGAAGATTCAGTTTTATGACGCTATCGCAATTGAGTGCCGTTTTCAGGGTATCCCAATAAATACCGGTGCGCCCCAACCGCCGGTTGTTGAAGTTGTAAATATCATCGAGGCAAATCACTTCGTTAAGCTCATGGTAAGAAACCGGAATCCGGTGCTGGAAAGCTCGGGTAACCTTGCATTGGGTCGGGCTCAAAATACGCACCTGATAATCGCCATCGCCGGCGGTTACCTTTAGTTGGGCTTTCGTTTCTCCCACAAGCGCAATACCGTTTCTGTACCATTGGTATTTTAAAGAATCATAAGCCGGAATTTGGAGGGCAAATTCATCGGAGCAGGGGTGTCCGACGGCTGAAACTTCAAAATCAAAAGCGCGCTGATCTGCCAGAATCAAATTATCAAAAAAGTAGTAAATATCACTCAAAGCTGTAATATTAGCGCAATCAGGACCAATAGCTATTGCCTTGATGTTTTCGTCGGGGATGATCGTCAGGTTTACTTCTATCCATTCATTAAAACCATTCACATTTGCGGATCCCAGGCGCTTCCAGCCGGGACCATTGGTCGGGCAGCCAAAATTCGAATCACCGATACCAAAGGGGAGATTGGCACAATCGGTAGTACCAAAAAAAGTAACCGTAGTGGGCGGAGAAACAATAGAATTAATAAACCCGATGTAAAATTTGAACCGATAAGTGGTTCCTGCCAGCAAGGGCGATAGCAAACAAGCTCCGGTATATTCCTTCCAGCCAGGTACATCCGTATTGCCAAAACGCCCGTTTCTGAAACCTATAACCGCAAAGCCATCCGGTAGCGGCAAGGGCGGCTGAAGATGAGGCCAACCAAACCATCCACAGGAGTGCAGATAATCGGTGGTAGCTTCCGAGGCTTGTATCCAGGTCTCCGCACAATTCAGCTGGCTACGATCCTCCGGGCAACATTTCATCTCTTCAAAAGAAGGATTGGGAATCAGGGAGACCGGTTTAATTTCCTGGCAAACGCATTGAGAGTCATTAAGATCGATTAGCCCGTCGCCGTCATCATCTTTGGCGTTGTCACAAATTTCGATCATCTGCACATCTTTGACAGATGTCATTATTCCATGCAAAATGGGCAGAATCAGAGATACCCCCATACTCCAGATGAACAGGCGAAATTGCATAGGGCTGTGGTTTTAGGTCTTATCGAATGTACATCTAATTTTCGAATTGTAAAGCGCTTAGGCTACGTGCATTAGGCGCTAATGTCGGGTACTGGCTGAATTTTAACGTTTTAACACCAAGTGGTTGTGAAATATATTTTTTTTGCAATTGTCTAAATTAAAAATTGAACCATTAACACCTGCCCAGATATGAAAAAATCAGTACTCGCTATTATCGTTACATTTTGTCTGCTCATCGTTATTACTGCCTGCCAATCGACAAAACCTGTCGGGCGCGACGGCTGGCTCAAAGGCACTACCAACGAAAAACTGGAAACCGTCTCCCGGCAACTGCGCGGGCTGGATATGGCCATGGTCGAAACCGGCTACCGCTACCAGGAGTTATATTGGGCCGTGCAAGATACCAACTGGCGTTACGCGCACTATCAGCTGGAAAAACTCAAAAGCACCATGGAATATGCCCTTGTGCGCCGCCCCAAGCGTGCCGAGCCTGCGCAATATTACCTTACTGTTGCCCTCCCGGCCATGGAAAAAGCTTTGGATACCCAGGATATCGCTGTATTCGACAAGCAGTTCGTGGAACTCACCAAAACCTGTAATGATTGCCACAAAAACCAAAACGTAGATTATTACAAGGTAAAACCACCCCTGCACAGGCAGTCGCCGATTCGGTAGCATACACTTGTTAAATATACATCTCAGAAATGGCTGCAAGCAAGCATTCTAATGTCCCGGTACATTGGGAGGCGTTCCCTGCCCTCCTGTGCTTGCCTGAGTTCGTCCGGGGATTCCCCCAATACCATTGGGGACAGCAGGACGCCACCAGGGATGTCCCAAGTCTGATCCAGGACTCCCCACACGGGAAATTGGATACCCAAAATGCCGCCAGGGACTTCCCAAATCTGATTCAGGCATTCCCAAATGCGACCCAGGATGTACCGCGCTAGAACAAGGGCGTCCCAAATTGGACTTGGGAGAGCCTATTTTGCATTTAGGAATGCCTGGATGTACCGGCGGGCTTCACCCGCCAGAGAAAGTCTGCACCTTGATTTGCTTCATCACGATCATCACAGTATAGACAAAAAGCGCGACAAGAGAAAGCTACATAAAAATCGCCCGATGAATAGAAATCACCGGGCGAACGGTTGCGTGCTGCTTATTTAGTCGCCAAACAAGTTTGGCGGTTACATCAATCTACATTATCGTGCAGGTAGGAATTGCCTTCACGGAACTGCGGCTCGTCGTCCTCGCCATCGCCGATGGTCCACTTGGAGTAAGCATGCTCGGCAGAGTGCGGCACGTCATCCAGCTTCACGCTGCGGCGCAGGTACGCGGGCTCGTTTTCCAGTTCAATCACGCTCTGCGGATTGCTGAGTTTCACGCGGTTGTTCCGCAACTTCTCGCGGCGCTGAGCTTCGAGTTCCTTTTGCTTACGCTGTTCTTCCTCTCGCTTTTCCTTGTCCTCATCACTGATGTAAGGCTCGTTGTAGGAATAGTTGTTGCGATGAATCTTACGAATCGACTCCGACAAATCGTCGAATTCAATCGTCTTAGCGTTTTGAGGCTCGTCCTCGTCAAAACCGATCTCCTTCAGGTGATTGTTTTTTTTAGCATCTGCCTGCTTCCTGGTATCTTCGTCATCCAATGATACGATAATGCGATCGCTCTTCGGCTCTTTCTCTGCAACCGGTGAATGATGGCGCTCAAAACCAGTAGCAATAACGGTTACGCTGATTTTATCCCCCAGGGTTTCGTCGAAACAATTACCCCAGATCAGATCGGTACCAAAGCCCGCTTCTTCCTGTACAAATTCGGTGATCTCGAAGATTTCATCCATCGTCACCTCTTTGGAACCGGAAGTAATGTTCAGCAGGATGTGCTTCGCACCGCGAATATTGTTGTCTTCGAGCAAGGGCGAGTGCAATGCCTCATCCACGGCGCGCTTGGCGCGGTCGTCGCCCGCAGCGGAAGCCGTACCCATGATGGCTACGCCGGAGTTACGCATGACGGTGTTTACATCTTCAAAGTCCACGTTGACATAACCGGGAACAGTAATGATCTCCGCGATGCCTTTGGCCGCAGTGGTCAAAATGTTATCCGCCTGCCCGAAAGCGTCTGAAACGGACAGATTGCCAAAAATCTGGCGCAGTTTATCATTGGAAATCACGATGAGCGTATCCACGTGCTTTTTCAGCTCCGCCAATCCATCGAAACCTTGCGAAATACGGCGGCGCCCTTCAAAGCCAAAGGGCAGCGTGACAATAGCCACCGTCAGGATGTCCATTTCCTGGGCAGTCTTCGCGATAATCGGCGCGGCGCCCGTACCTGTACCACCGCCCATTCCGGCAGTGATAAAGAGCATCCGGCAATTATTTTCCAGATAGCGGCGCACATCCTCGATGGATTCTTCGCAGGCAAGTTTACCGATATTGGGTTTGGAACCCGCCCCCCGCCCTTCGGTGAGGTTGGGACCGAGTTGAATTTTTGTTGGCACTGGACTGATATCCATGGCCTGATGGTCGGTATTGCAAATCGCAAAGTCCACGCCCACGATGCCCTGCTTGAACATGTGCGTCACAGCGTTGCTACCACCTCCACCTACACCAATAACCTTGATGATTGGGCTTTCGTCTTTTGGCAAATCGAATAACATACTGCTTGTTTTTTGGCTAGAGGACCTTGCCTGCTTATCGGCGCTCCCCTCTTAAATGATAAAATTAGTATCAGTTTTCTCTGTTGTCGCAGAATACAGAGGTCAGAAAAGAGAATTCAGATAAATCCTCGTCTGGCATCTGGTATCTTTTAATCCAGCATCTTAAAAATTAGAATCCGGTTCCGCTTCAAACCATTCCTTGGTTTTCTTGAAAATTTGTTCCAGCCATCTGCCGGAGGTTTCGGCTTCTTCTTCTTCTTCTTCCACTGGTTCTTCTTTTTTTGTTTTTGGTCCGACGTCGGTTTTCACCTTGCCTTTTTCCACATCTTCGATTCCTTTCATCAGCAAACCAATCGCGGTTGCATACATTGGGCTGCTCAGCTGCTGCTGATAGCCATGCCCCAAATGCTCCACCGGTACGCCCACACGCGTAGTCATGCCCGTGTGATATTCAGATAGCTTATCGATGTGATTGAGTAAAGCGCCGCCGCCCGTAAGGACGATACCGCCAATGAGCTTGCGCTCGTAGCCGGAACGACGGATTTCCCAAAGTACATAATCCAGGATTTCTTCCACGCGCGCCTGGATGATGCGGGCGAGGTTTTTCTCGGAAATCTCCTTTGGATCGCGACCTTTCAAGCCCGGAATCGTGATGATACGATTGTCATAAACCTCATCCGCCAAAGCCGAGCCGAATTTTACCTTTAGTTTTTCCGCTTGCGGCGACATCACATTACAACCTTCCTTTATATCTTTGGTAATCACATTGCCGCCGAAAGGAATCACTGCCGTATGGCGAATGATGCTATCCTGAAAAATGGTAATATCAGTTGTACCGCCACCAATGTCCACAAGAGCAACGCCGGCTTCTTTTTCTTCTTCGCTCAGCACTGCCGTAGCCGAAGCAATGGGTTCCAGGGTCAAGTTGGCAACCTTCAAGCCCGCGCGGTCCACGCAACGCTGAATGTTATTGGAGGCAGTAATTTGACCGGTGATGATATGGAAATTCGCTTCCAGCCGGATGCCCGACATACCGATCGGGTCGAGGATGCCCTGCTCGTTGTCCACGGTGTATTCCTGTGGAATGACGTGCAGAATTTTATCGCCTGGGGGCAGCACCAGCTTGTACATATCGCCGATGAGCTTGTCAATATCGCGCTGGCTGATCTCAGTGTGGTCGTTGTCGCGGGTAAGAATACCCCGGTGTTGCAAACTTTTGATATGCTGACCGGCAATGCCCACGTGCACCGTCTTGAAATCCAGACCCGAAGCGCGTTTTGCAATTGCAATCGCCTCCGAAATCGCATTCACGGTTTTTTCAATATTGGATACCACGCCGCGCAATACCCCCTCGCTGTCCACCTTGCCAATGCCCAGCACTTCCAGTTTGCCGTGCTCATTTTTACGTCCGGCTAATGCACAAACCTTGGTGGTACCTATATCCAGCGCCACTACTACATCCGATTTAAAAGCGTTCGTTTCCATCATAAAATGTTTCGTTTGTAAGCCCTTTTTTGGCTTGGGTCTATTTTGAAATTTTAGGATTATCTTTTGAGATGCCAGATTCCAGATTTTAAGATTCCAGACAAAAGCTCGAAAGAGTCTGGCATCTGGCATCTTTCAATCTGGCATCTATTTTTTTTCACAAACAACCTGCCCTTTGAACCTTACATCAATGGTCCGATAGGCATTCCAGCCTTTTTCTACGAAGGGAATTCCCTCCTGGTAAAATATTTTCAGGTTTTCCAATTTGTCATCGGCGTTTGCCAATCTTCCGAAGATAATTTTCTGATCGCCCACTTTTGGGATCAGCGTAAATTCTCCGGTATTACTTACATAAATCTGTTCGATCAATGCTTTATAAAATTCATCCGCCAGAATCTTCTCCGACAACAAGAACAAGTCCTTCAAACGATGTTTTTTTCTTTGCAAAAACTCCGGATCGTGCGGCGGAATATTCCCGGTTGCCGTGAGTACCCGCGCTGCAAAGTGCCGCGACAAAGGCATTTTATTGCCTTCTTTATCCAGATAATAATTCAAACCATTGTTGTCAATGACGCGCAAAATCGGCTCGCGCTGTTTGATATTTACACGTACCACACTCTGGGCAGTTACATATACATCAGCATCAATTACAAAAGGATCTTCTTCCAGCACCCGCTCGATACGCGCCACATCCACCGAATTTAAAGGCATACCCCGCAACTGCGCACCTACGCTCCGCTCAATGGTGATCAGCACATCCTCCGGTTTTATGAGGCGGTTATCACCTTGCAGTGGTTCCACTGTCACCTGTACTTCCTGCACCATGCTCGACTCCTTCCTGCCCACTGCCGATACCACGATCGCAATGGAAAAGAAAATCGCCAGCAGCCAGGAGGCGCGTTTAAGGGTAATATTTAGTTCATTTTTATTCATCTTTTCAGATTTTAGGCTTTTGATCGACACCTCGCGAAACCCCACATTCTCAACCCTTCTAACATCTAATATCTATTGTCTAACATCTCTTTGATCGGTTCCACAAACGTATCTATGTCGCCTGCTCCAATCGTCATTAATACTTCGACATCATGTTTTTTTAATTCATTTAGTAAATCTGCTTTGTTTATTAATTTTTTACGCGGATTTTTCATTTTATTATAAATAATCTCCGAAGTAACGCCCTGAATCGGCTGCTCGCGCGCCGGGTAAATATCCATCAGCAAAATTTCATCCAAACCGTCGAGCGCTTCCGCAAATCCCTCTACAAAATCGCGCGTGCGTGAATACAAATGCGGCTGGAAAATGCCGGTTACTTTTTTGTTCGGGAACAGCTCTTTCGCTGCGCCAATCGCGGCTTTCAACTCCGTCGGATGATGCCCGTAATCATCAATAAACACCGTCTGTTCGGTACGAACGATAAACTCAAAGCGCCGCTTGATGCCTTTAAAACTTAGCAACCCCGCTCGAATCGCTTCCGGTTGAATCTCCAATTGCAAGGCGATGGAAATCGCGGCCGTCGCGTTCTCCACATTGTGGCGCCCCGGCATCGGGAATTTCAGGTTTTCAATGGCAATCTTCGGATTTTTGTAATCAAACACAAAGTAACCGTCTTCCACCCGCAGGTTTTCTGCGCGATAATCGCCACCATCCACGCCGTAGCTGCGGACCTTCGCTCTGTCAAAATAAGGCAGCCAAATATGTTGTACGTACAGCGTTCCTTCGGGTTTCACCTGTTTGGCGAAAGCCAGAAAACCAGTATCGTGCACCGAATCTGCGTCGCCATAAATATCCAGATGATCGGGATCCATGCTGGTGATCACCGCGATTTCCGGGATAAGTTGCAAAAACGAGCGATCGTATTCGTCCGCTTCAGCGACCACCCACTCGCTTTGTCCGTTGACAAAATTCGACTGGAAATTTTGCGCAATTCCCCCCAGAAACGCCGCGCAATCCACGCCGCCCGCCCGCAGCAAATGTGCTGTAAGCGAAGAGGTTGTGGTCTTGCCATGTGTGCCCGCCAGCGCTACCGTGCGCCGATTGCGACTGATGATGCCAAGCACTTCCGCGCGTTTTTTCACCGGAATATCATGTTGCAAGAAGTACTGCAATTCCGCATGTTCCTTCGGCACTGCCGGCGTCCAGACCACCAGGTCAACGCCTGTGGGAATCCTGGATACATCCTCGTTGTAATGGATTTTCATCCCTTCCTCGACCAACTTTTTGGTCAAAGTTGTTTCTGTTTTATCGTAACCGTGTACTTCCGCGCCCAAGCCTTTAAAATAGCGGGCTAAAGCGCTCATTCCAATCCCTCCGATGCCAACAAAATACACTTTACTTAATTTATCAATATTCATGTTTCACGTTTCAGTTTTCCGGCTGCAAGTTTCAAGCTGCAGGTAACAAGAAACCAGCGTCAAGTATTTTTCACTAATTTCAAAACTTCGTCAGCGATTTCCTCCGCCGCATTTGGCTTTGCCAGTTGTTTGATGTTAGCAGACAATTTCTGTCTTAAATTTTCATCATCCAGCAATTCCAGGGCTTTCGGAATCATTTGTGCTATCGCATTTGCGTCTTTTAATAAAATCGCAGCCCCTTTTTCCACCAACGCCATGGCATTTTTGGTCTGATGATCTTCTGCCACGTTTGGCGAAGGCACCAGGATTGTTGGCAATCCGACCAAACACAATTCCGACACCGTCAAGGCTCCTGCTCTTGCAATGGCTGCATCCGCTATTTTGTACGCCAGATCCATCCGGTCGATGAATGCCTGGATACGAACGTTTGGCAATTTCGCGGTTTCGCAATTCTGATATTGTTCGACATACAAACTCCCGCATTGCCAAAGCACCTGAATATCAGGACGTTTATGTAACCACTCAGTACTTGCTGCCATCGCCTGGTTGAGCGTGCGTGCGCCCAGGCTTCCGCCGAAAATGACCAGCGTTTTTTTATTCGCGTCAAGCCCAAAATACTGCAAGGCTTCCTCTCGGCTTGCATTAATATTGACCAGATCACTGCGCACCGGATTGCCGGTAACGACAATCTTTTCCTTCGGGAAATAGTGCTCCATCTGATCGTAGGCCACGCATATTTTTTGCACTTTTTGCGCCAAAAGCTTGTTCGTCGCGCCCGCATAGGAATTTTGTTCCTGAATGAGCGCCGGAATGCCCATTCGTGTTGCCATTTCCAGCAGCGGACCGCTCGCATAGCCGCCAACGCCAATTGCCACATCGGGTTTGAACCGACGAATGATCTGACGTGCTTTCAGCATACTGCTCACCAGTTTTACCGGGAAAAGCAGGTTCTGCAAAGTCAGCTTTCGCTGGAAACCGCTGATCCACAATCCTTCGATTTGGTAGCCGGCTTTGGGTACTTTTTCCATTTCCATCCGCCCCTTTGCACCGACAAAAAGAATGTCCGCATCGGGTTGTTTGGCCTTGATGGCATTGGCAATCGCTATCGCCGGAAAAATATGCCCGCCGGTTCCGCCTCCACTGATGATAACTTTTAGCGGCATTTTATTCTGTTTCAGATTCAAAGAACTTACTGATACTCAATATGATACCAAACGAGATACAAGAAAACAGCAATGAAGTACCACCCATACTAATCATAGGGAGGGTCAGCCCCGTTACCGGCACCAGATTCACCGATACAGCAATATTCAGAAAAGCCTGAATCACCAGGCTTAAGCTCAAGCCCATTGCCAGCATCGCACCGAAAGCCCGGGAGCTTTTGGTTACCAGGCGTGTAGCCCGGAAGAACAATAGTACGTACAAAGCAATGATCACACTTCCTCCCAATACGCCATATTCTTCGCAAATGATTGCGAAAATGAAATCGGAATAAGATGCGGGAAGAAAGTTTCGTTGAATGCTGTTTCCAGGACCTTCGCCAATCCAACCGCCATTAGCAATCGCGATTTTTGCCTGTTCTACCTGATAGCCGCCGTTAGAACCCTCATCCATGAATTCCTGCCAACGCGACACCCAGGTTTCTACCCGAATGATATCGGGGAAGATCTCGTGTAGCAAAATCAACATGGAAAACACGCACATGCCCAACAGCAACAGCAGTAAAATATATTTCACTGCGACCCGTCCGATAAACATCATGATGACACAAATACCAAAAAGGAGCAGCGCCGTCGATAAATTCGCCGGAGCAATTAAACCGCACACGAGTAATATCGGAACGATGATCGGCAAAAACGCACTATTAAAATCTTTAATATATTCTTGTTTACTTGAAATAGCTCTTGCCACATAGATGATCAGCGCCAATTTTGCTAAATCCGATGTTTGAAAGGTCAGTCCTACATATGGAATCTGAATCCAGCGACGAGCTTCGTTTACTTCCGGTGCAAAAAGGATAGTAAAAAACAGCAACGGAATAGAAATGATCAACAAAAACGGCGCCCAGCGCGAATACCGCATGTAATGCATCAGATGGCAAAGATACGTCAACAAGATGCCTACCGACAGGATCACCATATGCTTAAACAGCGGATACTCGGTATTGCCGCCGTACTCCTGATACGCCAGCGTTCCTGTGGAACTATACACCGCGAGAATGGAGAAAATCGCCAGGATGGCAAAGATCGCCCAGATGGCGCGGTCGCCCTTCAGTTCTGCATTTAATCTGGCAATGAATGTTGACATTTTCTTGGTGTTATGGTGTTTTGGTTCCTGGTTTAATATTATTGTTAAACTATTGTACTAATTTCAAAACTGCTTCTTTAAACTGGTTGCCACGATCTTCATAATTCTTGAATAAATCGAAGCTTGCACAAGCCGGTGACAAAAGTACTACATCGCCAGGGCTTGCCAGTTTTTCAGAAGTTTTCACTGCATCGCCTGCGCTTTTTGTTTCAACGATCGGCTTGCCATACTCAGCAAAAGCCTTGATAATCTTACTGTTATCCAATCCCATACACACGATAGCCTTCACTTTGTCACGCACAAATCGCATCAGTGGCTCATAATCGTTGCCTTTGTCCTGACCACCGACGATCCAGATGATCGGCTTCGTCATGGCTTCAAGGGCATAGAAAACCGCATCTACATTGGTCGCTTTGCTATCGTTGATGTATTCTACATCATTGACTGTTGCCACCAATTCCATACGATGTACCACATTGACAAAAGTTTCCAAACCTTGCTGAATCGCTTCGTCGCTTGCCCCAAGCGCCTTTGCAGCATGGATGGCAAATAAAGCATTCATATAATTATGCCTGCCTTTGAGCTGGCTCCGGCTCATGTCAAATACCGACTCGCCCACGCGCAAAGTGCTGTTTTCAATCATTTTTGATGAAACCGCCGCGCCCTTTGGCATCAGCTTTACAGATTTCAACCGATTCATAATATATTCATCATCAGCATTGTACAGAAATAAGTCGCTCGGGTTTTGATTTTCAAAAACCCGAAACTTGGCGCTGATGTAGTTGTCCATTTTGTAATCGTAGCGGTCGAGATGATCCGGCGAAATATTCAGCAGCATAGCAATATCCGGCTTGAAATTACGAATATTATCCAATTGAAAACTACTGATTTCCAATACATAATACGCTTTTTTCATCTCTGCGACCAATCTCGCAAAGCTGTAACCCACGTTTCCGCCCACGGCCACATCGAAACCTGCCGTTTGCAGCAAGTGAAAAGTGAGCTTTGTGGTGGTCGTTTTACCGTTGCTGCCTGTAATCGCCACCACTTTAGAATCGGTGTACCGACTCGCAAATTCAATCTCCGAAATCACCGGAATACCCCGCTCCAACGCCGCCTGGATCACCGGAACCCTATCCGGAATGCCTGGGCTCTTGATAATTTCGTCCGCATCCAGAATTTTTGTCAAAGTATGCTCGCCCTCCTCGTACGGAATGGCGTTTTCGTTCAGTTCTTGTTTATATTTTTCAGCAATCGAACCTTTGTCCGATACGAAAACTTCGTATCCCAGCTTTTGGGCTAACAAAGCTGCACCCACTCCGCTCTCTCCGCTACCTAGTATTATTGTTTTCATGTGTCATGGTGCTATGGTGTTCTGGTTCGATGGTATTTTTACAAAACTCATTAACACCATCGCACGATAACACCCACTTTATCTGATTTTCAAAGTTATGATCGTAATCACCGCCAGCAGCACCGCCACAATCCAGAATCGCGTCACGATTTTCACCTCGTGGTAGCCTTTTTTCTGATAATGGTGATGTAATGGCGACATCAGAAAAATCCGCCGACCCTCGCCATACTTGCGTTTGGTGTATTTGAAATAAGCCACTTGAATGATCACCGACAAATTCTCTGCCAGGAAAATGCCACACAGCACTGGAATCAGCAGCTCTTTTCGCAACAAAATTGCCATCGAAGCAATAATGCCACCCAAGGTCAAACTTCCGGTATCGCCCATGAACACCTGCGCCGGAAACGCATTGTACCAAAGAAATCCGATACAGGCGCCCACCAGGCTTGCCGCAAAAATCACCACTTCGCTCGCGCCAGGCAACTGCAAAATGCCCAGATAATTGGCGGCAATTGCGTTGCCCGATACATAAGCAAAAATACCCAGCGTAAACGCCGAAATCCCGGAAACGCCTGTGGCCAGTCCATCCAGTCCATCTGTGAGATTTGCCGCATTCGAGACCGCCGTCACAATAAAAATGACCAGCGGAATAAACAGCAACCACGACCATTTCCCGGCTTCTGACTTCTCAATGGGCAAAAACCAACTGTAATCCAGGTAGTTATCTTTCACAAAAGGGACATTGGTCACATTTGCCTTGTAATCACCTTTGCGAATTTCTTTTGATCCATTGCGTTCAATGTAAATCGTATCGCCAACCATATCAGATTCCGTATAACCCAGCTCGTTCGCCGTTTTCACGTCCATCCGGATGACCACACCGTCATTCACCAGCATCGTTATGCCAATGATTAATCCCAGGCCTACTTGCCCGAGAATTTTAAACCAGCTTTTCAAGCCTTCTTTGTTTTTCCGGAAAACCTTGATGTAGTCGTCCAGAAAACCGATCAATCCCATCCAAAGCGTTGATACCATGAGCAAAATGACATATACATTGTCCAGTTTTGCCATCAACAGACATGGAATAAGGGTAGCCATTATAATAATCACACCGCCCATTGTCGGCGTGCCTTGTTTCTGAATTTGCCCGGATAATCCCAGGTCGCGCACAGTTTCTCCGATTTGTTGCCGCCGCAATCCTTTGATGATCCTGCCTCCAAAAACCATTGAAATAATGAGGGACAAAATCACGGCTACGCCTGCGCGAAACGAAATAAACTGAAAAAGCCCAGCACCTCTAATGTGCCCAAAATTTGCCTCTAGCCACTCGACCAAGTTGATTAACATTGTGTTATGTTTGTTTTTTGATGATAAAGCGTTGGAAATAACTGATAATCAGTTGTTAAAATTTCCCGCCAAAAATAAACATTCCCATACTCAAAACTCAATCGAATTGCCCTTATTTCAAAGTACGAAGTTGGAAGTACGAGGCACGATAAATCCGTACTTCTAACCTCGTAATTCGTACTTCAAAATTTCCTTATCATCGAAGGGGTATTTTACCCCATTGATTTCCTGGTATTTTTCATGCCCTTTGCCTGCCACCAGGATAATATCACCGCTTTGTGCGATCCGGCACGCTGTTTTGATGGCTTGCTTCCGGTCAGAAATTGTGAGCACTCTGCCAGCGGCATCTTTAGGCACGCCCGCTTCCATGTCCGCCAGAATGGCTTCGGGTTGCTCAGTGCGCGGATTGTCGGAGGTCAAAATCACTTGTTCGCTCAAATTACAGGCAATTTTTGCCATTTCTGGTCGCTTGGTTTTGTCGCGATCACCGCCGCAGCCAACCACCGTAATGACTCTCGCATCCACCTGTCGTAGTTGGCGAATCGTATCAAGTACCTTTTCCAGCGCATCCGGTGTATGGGCGTAATCCACAATGCCCAGCACCTGGCGTTTTTGATCGAAAATATAATCGAACCGACCTTCTGCAGCTTTCAACTGGCTCAGGGCCGTGAGCACTTCTGCTTTATCCTGCCCCAGCAGTATTCCCGTGGCGTAAACCGCCAGCAGATTGTAAGCATTAAATTCACCGATTAACCTGCCATAAAATTCCTGTCCATTGATCTCCAGATGCAATCCCAACAAGCTATTTTCCAGAATTTTAGCTTTAAAATCCGTCAGTTTTTGCAAGCTGTAACGATATACGCTGGCCTTCGTATTTTGCACCATCACCTCACCGCGTTTGTCGTCCACGTTAACCAGGGCAAAGGCATTTTTTGTCAATATGTCAAAGAAACTTTTTTTGGCTTTTATGTATTCATCAAAGGTTTTATGATAATCCAGATGGTCGTGTGAAATATTCGTAAAAATCGCTCCTGCGAATTCCAATCCCACAATCCGCCGCTGATGCGCCGCGTGCGAACTCACCTCCATGAAGGCGTAATCGCAGCCCGCTTCCACCATGTCCGCCAGCAAATGATTGACGGCAATCGAGTTCGGGGTCGTGTGGGTTGCTGACACCACCACCTCGCCGATGCGATTTTCCACCGTGGAAATCAAGCCAGTTTTGTAACCCAGCTTCTGGAACAGATTGTACAACAATGTCACGGTTGTCGTCTTTCCATTCGTACCGGTTACGCCCACCAGCTTCAGTTTTTCGGAAGGTCGATCATAAAAATCACTCGATATCCAACCCAATGTTGCTGCACTATCTGCCACTTTTACATACGTGACTTCCAGGTGCAATTCGGCAGGCATCTCCTCTAAGAGTATAATAGAAGCACCATTGGAAATCGCCTTTTCAATAAACTGGTGTCCATCTGTTTGATAGCCTCTCAAAGCTGCGAACAGGCTTCCCTGTTCTGCCTGGCGCGAGTCGAGGGTGAGCTTGTTCACCGTTCGATTCTGATCGCCTTTTATTTCAAGCACTGACACCTGGGTCAGCAAATCCTGCAAGTTTTTCATAGTCTGAAGCGGTTTCCTCGATGTTATCCGCCGATCACTTTAGCATTCGCCTTTTTTAGTAATTCAATTGTATGTTCCAAAGATTTTGCATCGCCCCAATCCTGGTGCCCCGGGATCACTACTTTCGCCTCCGGGAATTTTTGTATCAGGTTTTTGATCGAATTAGCCCATTCCTGCATGTTGGCATCTGCAATGTTGCCCATACCGGTCGCCTCTGTACTTTTTACAAAACATCCACCGAAAAGTACCTGCTTCTCAGGGAAATACACAACAATATTATCATTGGTATGCCCTTCGCCTGGGAAAAAGGTTTGTACTTTCAATCCCTTAAAAATAAGGGTGGTATCATTCGGCAAAATACCATCTGGTTTTGCATATCCTTGTATAGCCGACTTTTCGGCAGTCAAAGGCGTGCTAACCACTTTCACCCCCTTTTTTTGTAAAAAACCAGTGCCAGAAGCCCGGTCTCCGTGCGAATGTGTAACAATGCACAGTTTAACTCTCTCTTTCAAATTTTTCCGTACCCATTTGTAAACTTGCTTAGTTGCATCCTCTCCCCAGCCGGTATCGACCAATAAAACCCCCTGGGAAGTTTTTGCAATCAATCCATTGGATGGAAACGGATCCCCACCTAACAATTGATAGGAAATATGTACATAGATATCGGTCGTTACGGGCTCTACTTTTATGTCAAGTTTTGAGGATTGAGCTTCGATGTGATTGAAAATCAGCATCATCGTCAGAAATCCCAATATTATTTTTATAGTCGTTCTCATTTGATTTATTTTAGAATTTTATCGCAAAAACAATTTGATAGTTTGACCTCGGGCGCGTGTGCCTGGTAGCAGCGACTGCCTGGCTACCTTGCCAAAACCGTCCACTTCTACACGTAAACCTTTGTTTTCCAGAATGTAAATTGCGTCGCGCAAACCTAAGCCCACCACGCTTGGCACCACATTATTATTCGAAATCGTGCGATTCAGCACCATCAAGCTGTCCGCCTCTGCGCGAAGCGTCACCACTTCTGCTGCTGGATCACCGTAGTACGGGATTTTCAAAAAATCCAGCACTTTCAGCATATCTTCACGTACGCCCGCATCGAAGGTCGGCATTTGTTTGCCGGCCAATACAGGCTTCCGCTTGTTGTTGATCGGTTCATGCAGTTGCAATTGGGTAGAATAAATGTAATCAGTAATTTCCCTAAATACCGGCCCAGCCACATCACTACCGTAATAGCCTCCACGTCGCGGTTTATTGATGACTACGATAATCGAATACATGGGCGCTTCTGATGGGAAGTACCCCACAAACGAAGCCTGATAACCACGAATGAAGGTTTTGCCACTTTCCGTACGGCGATATCCCACCTGCGCGGTACCGGTTTTGCCGGCAAAATTGTACTCGTCCGATTTCAGTTTATAAGCCGTACCCCGCGTCACTACTGAATCCAGCAGCTCGTGTACTGTTTCCAGCGTCTTGTCAGAAGCAATTTTGCGCTTCAAAATAGTTGGTTTGAATTTGGTCACCGTTTCCCCGAAGCGTCGCACTTCTGAAACCAGGTAGGGTTTGACCAATTCTCCTTCATTTGCAATCGCATTATAGAAAGTCAGTAATTGTAATGGCGTGATTTGCAATTCATAGCCTATTGCCATCCAGGGCAAAGTGGTTCCACTCCACTGCTGATCGGTATTATAAGCTTCCTTGATATAAGGCTTGGCTTCTCCGTCAATTTCAATGCCTGTGGGCAAATGCAAATTAAAGTCTTTCAAATGCTGGATATAGCGCTCGGCTCCCTGGTTCCGGTTGCGCCGTTCCTTTTTACCATAGTATTTGTCAATCAGTTTGGCAATGCCCACGTTGGAAGAAATTTCAAACGCGTGGCGAATACTGGTCGAGTCAATCTTCGCGCTGTAGGGCGAAGCATCCACCAGGGTTTGATCGAAAAACTCCGTTGTACCGCGCTCCAATTGAATGGTATCTTCCAGTGAAATATAGCCGTCTTCCAATAATGCCATCATCGAGGCGGTTTTAAAAGTAGAACCCGGTTCTATAGCTTGCCCAATAGCATAGTTATAAGTTTCCCACCAGCCGTTGTCCGTTCTGCCTAAATTGGCAATTGCCCGAATGGCGCCGGTTTTCACTTCCATGACCACCGCAGTTCCCCATTCCGCATCATGATAATTCATAGCACGCAACAAGGCTTCTTGGGTCGCATCCTGCATATTGATATCGATCGTAGTCAAAATATCATCACCGCTCTTGGGTTCTACCAGCGATAAATCATCCACCGGGATCCAGATGTCATTCACCCGATCCACCTGAATCATCACCTGCATACCTGCCTGCCCGCCCAGTTGTTGATTAAAAGCACCTTCCAAACCAACAGGTTTCGCATCTTCACGATTGGTATAGCCAATGGTGCGCTGCGCCAGAAGTCCAAACGGACGCTTGCGTTCACTGCGTTTTTCGGCAATGAAGCCACCACGATTCTGCCCGAGATTGAACAAAGGAAACTGTTGAATAAACTGGCGCTCAGCGTAATTCACCTTGCGCTTGATCAGCACGTAACGATCGCCTGCCTTACGCCGCTCCTCGATAAAAGTCTTCCACCCTCCCGGCGTGTAAGTATTGTCCACATAAGTAGCAATGCAATGCGCCAGGGAGTCAATGTTGTCCTTGAAATCATCTTCGGTCATCCCCGTAGAGTTGGGATCCATATATATATCAAAATACGGAATCGACGTTGCCATCAAGCTGCCGTCGGCGGCAAGAATATTGCCGCGCTCCGGCTCTACCGGGCGCGTATCAATGTAGAGTTCTTCACCTTTCTTACGCCACTTCTCACCTTCCGCATAACTGATATAAACCGTCTTGTAAATCAATCCGATGGCAGCGGGAATTACCATCCCAAACAGCAGGATGTAAATCCGGTATAATATTTCATTTTTGATCTCCATCGTATGATTTAAGGTAGTTAATCGTTAATTATTGATTTTAAAATATTTATCTAATCTGAAACCACAATTTTCTTTGGTTTTGAAGTTAATGGCCGCAATCCTTCCGGCTTTACTTTTTCGATCATTTCCGAACGCTTGCTATTAAACATAATCTCCGATTCCAGCGACATGTAATACCAGCGCAACTCCTTGATTTCGCGTTGCAAAAACTGAATTTTGCGTACGTTCCGCTCAGCGTAGTGGGCATTGGCAATGTAAATCACCGCCAGGAATCCTAAAAACAGCACAAATGGCAGATTCTTCAGAATTAACTCCGAACTCCAGAAATTCAACTCGAATATTTGCCCAATGCCGCTGCGTTTTTTTGCCATTTTCTCAACTTTATTCTGTTTTTAAAGTGTCACAATTTACAAAGCCATCATCACACTTCCACAAATAAGTTACTAACTATTAGCGCTTTAACTTTTCTTCCCAAGTCACCTCATCTCCCAATCTCCAAGTCCCCGCTCTCCATGTCAATCCTTCTCCCCCACCCTCAGTCGCGCGCTTCGGGCTCTCGGATTTTGCCGGATTTCTTCTTCCGAAGGTTCGATGGCATTTTTGGTAATCACCTTAAATGGTCGTTCGATATTTCCGTAGAAATCCTTTTTTACCTCGCCTTCGGCATTGCCAGTTTTCAAAAAATTCTTGACCAGCCGGTCTTCGATCGAATGATAAGTAATAACGACCAGTCTGCCGCCGGGTTTCAGCACTTCCATCGATTGCTCCAGGAATTCGCGCAAGGCGCCCATTTCATCGTTCACTTCGATGCGCAAAGCCTGAAAAACCTGCGACAAATACCTTAATCGCTGCCCGCGGATAACGGGTTCTACAATTGCCAGAAAATCAGCAATGGTGCGGATTTCTCGTACCTGCCGCTCGTCGGCGATGCGCTGCGCCAGCGTGCGGGCGTTGCGAACCTCGCCATATTCGCTGAATACACGCTGCAAATCTTCAGTTGGATAGGAATTCACTACATCTGCCGCAGTTCGTTCTCCCTGCTGATTCATCCGCATATCCAATTCAGCGTCAAAGCGATAGGAAAATCCACGGCTCGCCTCATCCAACTGGTGCGAAGAAACGCCCAAATCCGCCAGAATGCCATCCACTGTTTTCACGCCATGCAGTTTCAAAAAACGCTTTAGATAGCGAAAATTGCTCTGAATAAACTCAAACCGTGTGTCATCTGGTACATTTGGCAAAGCATCTTCATCCTGATCAAAGCCAAACAGGCGACCTTTATCGCCCAACTCATTGAGAATCAATCGACTGTGCCCGCCGCCACCAAAAGTTGCATCCACATACGCACCGGCGGGTTTGACCGCCAGCATCTCGATGCTTTCTTTTGCCAGTACCGGTAGGTGATACATCATTCGTTCTCTTTATTGTTCATTTTGCCCAATACGTCTTCCGCCAGATCTGAGAAATCATCGGGTTCTTCATCCAGCATGGAGTCGTATTGATCTTTAGCCCAAACCTCAATGCGATCGTTGTAAGCCGACAGGATTACGTCTTTATCAATCCCGGCATATTCCAGCAATCGTTTGGTTATCAGCAACCTGTCCGCACTATCCAACTCCAGTTTCTGAGCGCCGCGATAGAAATAGCGCACAAAGTCGCGGTTTTTCTTATTGTACAGATTCAGCTGATTGATTTCGTTGGTAATGCGTTCCCAAACTTGCTCGGGATACAACATCAGGCAATTTTCGAAGCCACGGTTGACCACAAAAGTTTTCACGCCTTCGCCCAACTGACCAATCAAATCAGTTGGCATCCGAAAACGACCTTTCGGGTCCAGCTTGCATTCGTATTCGCCTAATAATTGTTGCATTATCACTTTTCATTATAGAAAGTGACTCAAAATTAAAGGGTTTTAACACAAATTTCCACTTTTTACCACCATTTTCTCAAAAAAACTTTTCCACATTGCTTTGCAACAATATAAATACAGCTTTTTTAAGCTTATTAATGATATTTTATTCACTTTTTAGTGATAAAAATCATAAATTTAGTTTGCAACATTAAAATTACTCGCGACCAAAAAGTGGGAAGAAGTGTCAAATTGGGCATAAAAACTAAATTCTACGACCAAAATCAGTCATCAAATTTAAAATTATAATTTTAATAAATGAACTAAATAAAACAGAAAATCCATTTTTTGTTTTAAAATCCAGGCAGGAAAAGTGCCAAAAGAAATTTGGACAAAAAGAAAAGCCAGCCATCCGCAGGAGAATTCAGATGGAAAAAGGAGAAACCAATATCTTTCGGGAAGTTTTTACTGCAATTCAACCGCATAACTGAAGAAAAAACTGCGCCACCGCATTTGAAGGACTCCCCAAATGGCTTCGCGCACAATGCTTTTAGACATTTTCGAGCTACCCTCGATCCGGTCGGAAAAAGTAATCGGGATTTCTACGATCTTGAAATCCAATAATTTAGCAGCGTATTTCATTTCAATTTGGAAAGCATACCCGACAAAACGAATCTTGTCGAGGTCAATCGTTTCCAGCACGCGACGGCGGTAGCAGATAAATCCGGCGGTAGGGTCTTTCACCGGCATCCAGGTAATGAAGCGCACGTAGAGCGAAGCGCCGTAAGACAGCATAATCCGGTCGAAGGGCCAATTTTTGAGTTTTCCGCCTTTTACGTAGCGTGACCCAACCACTACATCGGCATTTTGATCCTGGCAGGCTGTGAGCATGCGCATCAGATCCTTGGGATTATGCGAGAAATCCGCATCCATTTCGAAGAAGTAGTCATAAGCGCGTTGAAGCCCCCACTTGAAGCCGGCGATATAAGCCGTACCCAGCCCCAGCTTGCCTTGCCGCTCCATCAGGAAAAGCGAATCGGGAAATTCTTTCTGGAGATCTTTTACGATTTGGGCAGTGCCATCGGGCGAACCATCATCCACGATCAGCACATGGAAGGGTTTTTCCAATGAAAACACCATTTTAACGATCCGGGCTACGTTTTCCTTCTCGTTGTAGGTTGGTATGATGACTAGATTTTTGACCAAAGCTGCGTGTCCGAATTTGTTTTAAAAAAATGAAGCCGCAAATATATCACCTTTCCATGAAAATCATCATTGGATTGAGATCACAATCCGCAAAGATAATTCTTTTCACTTTTGGAGTAGTAAGAAAATTGTTGGATTTGTCGTTTTGCCAGTTTTGAGCAATCGGTGGATGCTTTTACATTTTATACCAGATCCGTATCGTCAATCCGGTGTTTTTCACGCTGCAACTCTTTGAGTTTAAGCCTTTCCTGATCTTCGAGCACTTGATCTTTCTTGTGAGGGGTGGGTTCTTCCATGCGCTCTACCTCCCGCTGGATGGCTTTCTCTTCCCAGTCAAAAGGAATGTTGACCAGGTCGGTAATAATTTCGGGCAGCCCGAAAATTTTGTAATAACGATAAATCAAGTTGACCCCGCAAATAAACATCACAAACAAAAACCAGAGCCAAAGCATGAAAAATAAACGGGAAGAAGGATTGGCAAATACGATCAGCCCCGCTACCGATACGCCAAGGTATGCCAGCAGCTGCAGATAAAATTTCTTTTTCCGGATAACTCTTTCGCGGGCTTTTTCATAATTGCTATTCATGACGGATATGATTGCATTTTATATTTTCTCTTTAGAGAACGATTTTTTCCACGTTTTGATCTTTATTATACAAATTTCTAAAGAAATAATAAATAAAAAAGCGGCCAACCCCAGGATTTATAAGTATCGTAAGATATGAAGTAAATATCGTGGAAAGATTTATTAAAACATTTTATATTATTAATTCTTTTAAAGTCTGATCAGACTAACTCCGAATTGTCCCAGTAATTTCTTGTTTTTAGCTCCTTTTGTAGTTCTTTGAGCTTCAAAGGTGTTTCTTTTAAACCTTCTTCTTGCCAGGTTTTATTTTCCTGCAGGTGCTTTATTTCTTTCTGAATTGCCCGTTCTTCCCATTTTCCATCGAATTTTCCAATACTTGGCACACCAAACACCATAAAACCATGAATGGCAATACTGATACCCCAACCCATGATCGGATATTGGCACCACCAGTAAGGATAGAAAAATAGAAGCTCTCTAATCACTTCATCAAGTGGCGCGTCCGGATTGTGCACAAACCATTCTGTAAAAAAAGGGATCAGATTGATAAGCAACAAGATGCTGCTTACAATAAGGTAAATAGTGAAATGTTGATAAAAACCTTTTTTGGCAGCAACTCTTTTTCGGGCTAATTCGTGTATGTCTTTCACATTATCAAAATTTATTATACTAAATCCGAATCATCCCATTTCCGACTTTCTTCGCGTTCTTTTTGTAATTCTTTGAGTTCCAGTTCTTCATCGGGTGCCGCCTCAGGTTCTTTTTGATACCTGTTACCCTCCAGGCGTTCCATCTCATCCTGAATGGCGCGTTCTTCCCAATCTTTATCAAAATTTCCGACGCCAGGCACGCCAAATGTTTCAAAATAATGAAATATCAAACCGATTCCCCAGCCCAACATGGGCCAGTAAAACCACCAGTTGCCAAAAGAAGTGACCGCATTCAGCACAAAGAAAAAAACACCCATAACCATATAACTGGTAAGGTGTTGATAAAAATCTTTTTTCTTTTTTACTCTTTTTTTAGCGATTTCTCGAGTTTTACTCATACCAGATCAAACTATTACATCTTTTGGGGAAACGATTTTAAATATCCTGAAAAACAAGATACAAAAAATTAGCCGAATTTTCTGATCGTGAAGGTGCAATTCCGAACGGATTTTTAGACCAGGTCCCGATCACGCCAGTTCCTGCGGGGTACCCTTTCATCTACCAGCGGTTCCGGTCCGAAGAAATCATCTTCATCTTTGTATTGATCTTTGGTGCGACCACAATGACTAGTCCAAGATGCATTATCGGAAAATCCTTCCAGACCAAATACGCTGAGGTAATGCACAACCACGCCTATGCCCCACCAAAAGGCAAACGATGGAAAGCCAACATGCCCCGTACCCAGGAACCGGGCAAGGATGGAAATGCCGATTACGGTCAGGTAAATACGCAAATGCTTATAAAATTTGACTTCTTTATCGGCTTCGGATACTTTTGCAAAATGATGATGACACATATCTTGAATTGTTTTTCTTCAAATATGCATACACCTTACAAAGAAATCAATTCTTTTAGACCAGACTGCCATTTTCTGCGATTGAATTGTTTAGAAATTCGTTTGAAAGGAGTGCCTGTCAGTTGGTCAGCCTGCGGGCCAAACTGCCGGTCAGTGCACCCAATCCACCAAAAATACCACCGATAAGTCCCGTGATCAGCACCAGTAATGCGCCATTCAAGCCCCCCAGCAGCTTGCCGATTCGCTCCGCCAGGATCCCTTCATTCTGAACATGGAGGTATCCTGCATAACCACTCCATAATAACGCGGCCGCTACAAATCCTGCCCAAAAACTGACACCCACCTTCAAATCGAAGATAAAACTGAGGATACCCGCCATCACGGCGATCATCCACCAGGGCAGAAACTGTTGGGCGATAAAGCCGGCGATAATCGTAAAAACCGCAAACAAAACTGGACGCATTTTATTGGTTTTTAAAGCTTTACAAGTAAAAGCAATCGTTTAACAAATTTCTCTTCTGTAGAGGCGAACGAGCCGCCTCCGCTTCTTATTTTTTCTGTATTTTAAATTCAAACAAAACCGGTTGACCGCGGTCCTCCTTGTCTTTCATAAAAAATAGCTCGTTGTACTTGCCCATTGCCCACTGCTGCACCATACTGTCATAAAATTTGCTTCCGGGATTGCCCGACTGCCCGCCAGGATAGACGCCCCAGGCTTTGGTGCGCTCCCCCAGTTCCACCACCATGCGCCAGGAGGGGCCGTGGCTGCGTTTCACGGCATTGGGTGCGTCGCCGTAGCCGCCGTTATCCAGAATCTCTGAATTAAATGCATCGATGCGAGCAAGATGATTGATGCGAGTGGATTTGTAAGCCGACCAGACAATCTCGCCCCCGTGTTCTTCCCGGAGTTCGGAACAAGCCACTTTGAAAGCCTCGGTAACAATATCTCTAGCAATTTCGATTTTATCGGTATTGGCATTATCAAAAATTTCATGCGTGGGTTGGGTCGCCAGCAGCTCAATAAATAGCCAATCCTCAGGGAATTGTACATCCACCGAATCTTTTTCCTGGATTTTATAAACCTCATCAAACGTAAGTTCATAGGCTTTCCAGAACCAGTATTCAAAAATAACCGGCGCCTTGGCATCCTTTTCAAAACGAAAATCCCAGTTGCGTACCTGCTCCAGCCATTGTTTTTGTTGCTCACTTAAGCCTTCCGTTTGCACGAGCCGAAGCAGTGCCGGCGCACCCTCTTCTGCTTTGATGCTGAAATTATCATTTTGTAGAGCCATCATGTCTTCCACAGTGATCCCGTTCATTTGCTCCAGGCGGCGATTGATATAGCGCCCGCGGTAGTCATCGAAACCACCGTTATAATAATAAGGATAGGTTTTATCGGTCGAGCGTTGATTGGCGGAAGCCACAAAACCACGTGCTGGATTGCGCACCTGGGGCACCTGGTTTTTGGGAATGAACCCTTGCCAGGCATTGCGCGAGAAGCTTCCATCCTGAATGAAACGTCCTTGTTCCTGAGCTTTTATCGGAAATTTTCCATTTACTTTAATCGCAATATCACCCTCCCTGCTGGCAAAAACAAAATTCTGGGGCGGGCTATCATAACCGGTTAAAGCTTCTGAATAATCATCATAGTTTTTGCCTTTCATCAAACGCAGAAAGACCCCGATTTCGTAAAATGCACGTTCTTCAGGCATATCATGCACCATCCAACGCATGGCCATATCCTGATAAGGAGAATTCTCCGATTCGTACACGACAGGTCCCCAAACGGTGTATTTGATATTTTCGATAAAAGGTTCTTCTTTGCCACGAACTTTAATAGTATCCAGCTCCAGGCGTACGTCGAGCGGGCGATCGTCGAGCAGATACTTGGTTTTTTCCTGATCCATCCAGGTCAGTTTGTACCAGTCCACCACATCCTGTCCCACATTGGTCACGCCCCAGGCTATATTTTCATTAAACCCTATGATAATACCCGGTAAGCCCGGCAAAGACACGCCGTAAACATTCATATCCGGAGTGTGAATCTGGATTTCATACCAGATAGAAGGCAGTGTCAGGCTCAGGTGTGGATCATTACAAAGAATTGGATTGCCCGAAGCAGTTTTGTCACCGCTCACTGCCCAGTTGTTGCTCCCGTTAAAGCGATTTGGCTTGGGAATACTCGGATGCCGGATCACTTCGCTCAGCATTATTGGCGCATTGGCGGTATCTTTTTTAATGGCCACAGGCTCAAAATCCCAGGGGGTACCCGCAGGAATGATCGGTGATTGTCTGGGGTTTATTTCAGGATATAAGAATTCAAATAGCTTTTCACCCAGGATTGTACGGGCGTTGGTATATTCCAAATCATCACTGCCACTACACAGGGTTTGAGCCATATTTTTAAAAAACAGTGCGCTTTTGAGCGGGGACCAGGGTTCCGGCTTGTAATTTAACAGCTTGAATTCCAGGGGGTAATCCTTGGGTTTAAGGGTTTTGATGTAAGCATTGACCCCAGCTGAGTAAGCCTGAATAATAGCCATTTCTTCGGGCGAGCGCTCCCAGGCTACGAGCGAGTTTTTGGCAGCATACACCAATCCCTTACGCCTTTGCAGCCGATCCAGTTCGAGCGTGCGTTCGCCCAATACCTCCGAGAGCCGGCCACTGACCTGCCGTACCGAAATATCCATTTGCCACAGCCGGTGCATGGCGGTGATATACCCTTGGGCAAATGCAGCATCCTCAATATTTTCAGCAAAAATATGCGGCACAAGGCGCTCATCCAGTACAATTTGTGTTTCACCATTTATACCTTCCAGGGCAAGTTGTTGCAATCCGGGTAAATCCTGGTTTTTTGCATTTTGCCAGAAGCCGCCGGCGGGATTGAAAAAACGCCCTACCGCAGGCAGGGGCGAATCAAAAGGGTGATACCAGTCGAAGAGCAAAATCAATAGAATGGTAACGGTCAGGGTGCTTAAGAACTTTACTAATTGCATATTGTTAGGTTGGAAATTTAACTCGCTTTAATCTATGAAAAATCCTTTGTTATTAGCGCTTTTGAGCTTGGTTTGTGCCTGCAATCGCCCGCCGGAAAAAGCAGTTCAAAAAACCGATCCACTCTTCAGTACAACCCAGCCTTCGCGTTTGTATTTCAAAAATATGCGTAGCTTTTACTACCAGCAAAGTACAAAGCCTGGAACAAAAATTGATGTATATGTACTCAAAAAAAATTTGCAATCGACAAAAAGACCTAAGCTCGTTCCGATAATCGCCGATAATTGGATGGAAGATGAGGCTTATATCTTGCTGGAGCGCAGCCCCCATCCTTATTTGAATACGGATACCCTCACCGTGCGGTGGGAAAGTGAAAAAACCGGAGAATCAGGTGTCTATCAAATGGCGCAGCCCTCTGTTTTGGCACAATACGAATTAGCTAACTTCATGTATATACATCTTAATTCCGGTCACAAATTGAGCTTCTTTACACCAGATAAAGAATGGGAACCCCTATTTACGGATCCTATGGAAGCTCAGAACTTCCTCACAACCATAAAGGATTATAATACGCTCACAGAAAAAGACCTAAAAGAAAAGAAAAAATAGACTGTCACAAAAAATGTATTTTTTTCATTTTCTATGCTGACTAAAAACTTAACATTGTTCTGCTTTAAGTAAAAATTAGTTTTTGTGTTTATTTGTTTAGTGGTCAACCCTTGGAAATCTCCCTTACCAAGGGTTCACTTTTTTATAGAATATCCAGGCAAGCTTTTCAGAAAAGACAGGAAAACAAAAGAGCCTCAAATGCTGACATTCAGGGCCCTTCCGTTTATAAGTCGATGGTTTTCAACCGATCTGCTTATCCTTACTTATTATTGTTGTTGATAATATTTCCTTTGCTGGAAGGCACGCCGGCAGGCTGATCCTTCTTAAGGACTTCCCCGGTGATCGTCAATACTTTAGTGTCAGGATCTGCATTGGTAGTCAAAGTTACACGCTTGCTGAATTTACCGATACGGTTGGTGTCATATTTTACCTTGATTTCAGCGGTTTCACCCGGCAGAATCGGTTTTTGTGGCCAGTCGGGAGTCGTACAACCGCAGCTACCTTGTGCATTTTTGATGATCAGCGGCTCCGTACCGGTATTTGTAAACTTGAAAATACGGTAAGGATCAGCGTTCTGTTCGATCACGCCATAGTCAATAGTCTCCTTTTCAAAAGTCATCACAGGGCCGGCTGCTTTCTGATCAGCTTTGGGCTGAGCTTTTGCAGCATTGCTGGATTGAGCCGATACGATGGTAACAGCGAAGAAAAGAAGTGTAAGAATGGATGCTAATTGTTTCATTACGAATTATCTTTTTTGTTTTCAGTAAAATGTTTGCTACAAAAATAGGCGAATTGAACCCAAAAAAAAAGTTTGCTTCGATGCAAAATGGTTAATGAATCGTTAATGGCAAAACGCTCACTGTTATTGGTTTCCGAACAATTGTTCGTAATTATTGTATTAGAAATATCGAAAGGCTGCAAGATTTTCCTTATTTTTGCAGGCGGAAGCTACTGCCCATTTAGAATTAAATTCCGCCCCAAGGCGCACCAAATGAGCCCTACCAAATTAAAGTCAAATATAATAGCAAAAGCATGGTGAAAAATTCCGACGTAAAAACACCCAAGCAAATTCAGATCACGAAGGACATCGCACTGGACCGGGAGGAGATATTAAAAGATTTCGAGTTGTGTTGTGTCAGTCGCGAGGCTAGTTTATTAGGCCGCAAAGAAGTGTTGACCGGTAAAGCCAAGTTCGGCATCTTCGGTGATGGCAAGGAAGTACCCCAGGTGGCTATGGCTAAAGCCTTTAAAAAGGGGGATTTCCGATCAGGGTATTACCGCGACCAAACCTTTGCCTTTGCTTTGGGAATCTCTTCAGTGGAGGAATTTTTCGCACAACTGTACTCGGATTCTGATAATGACCCTCACTCCGGTGGACGCCAAATGAATAGCCACTTCGCTACGCCCTATTTTGATGAAAACGGCGACTGGCTTCCGCTCAAAGAAATGTACAACAATTCCTCGGGAATCTCCCCAACCGCCGGGCAAATGGCACGGGCACTGGGGCTGGCCTTTGCATCCAAAAAATACCGCGAGAGCAAGGAAATTTCCAAAAACAATCCTTTTTCTGACAATGGTAAGGAAGTGTGCTTCTGTACTATTGGTGATGCCAGTACGTCTGAAGGCATTTTCTGGGAAACCGTGAATGCTGCCGGCGTGCTAAAAGTACCTCTTGCTATTTCGGTGTGGGACGATGGTTACGGCATCTCGGTACCCATTGAATATCAGACTACTAAAGGCAGTATTTCCGAGGTGCTGGAAGGTTTTCGTTTGAACGAAAAAGGTGAAGGCATTAACATTTATGAAGAAAAAGCCTGGGATTATCCGGCTTTGGTAAAGCTGTATATCGAATCGACAGAATCGATGCGGGAATCACATATTCCGGCACTTATTCATATTAAAGAAGTGACCCAGCCACAAGGGCATTCGACTTCCGGCTCGCACGAGCGTTATAAATCCAAAGAACGCCTCGACTGGGAACGCGAGCACGACTGCATATTGCAAATGGAAAGATGGATGGTGCGCGAAGGTATTGCCACTGCTGAAGATTGCAAGGCTATTCGGGACAAAGCCAAAAAATATGTAAAGGAATGCCGCGATCGTGCCTGGAAAACTTATAACAATCCAACTCAGGCAAAAATCCGGGAATTAAAAAATATTTATACGCAATTAGCCAACGATTTCCCGGCAATCGCCGAATACCAGGATGAATTGGGCAAGCTTCTGAATCCTTTCCTTAGTGAAGTATTGCAAAATGCCCGCCGGGCTTCGTACGCTTCTTTGGGTGTCAATTCACCAGCCAGAGAAGAACTGGGAAGCTGGATCCGGAAAGCCGGTGTACTCGGGCACCATCGCTACCATACGCATTTATACAGCGATTCCAAGTATTCTGCACTGCGCGTTCCGGTGGTACCTCCTGTTTTTTCCGAAGAAGGCAACATGAAAAACGGTTTTGAAATTATGAATGCCTTTTTTGACAAAGCCCTGGAAAAATATCCGAATGTATTTGCCTTTGGGGAAGATGTGGGTCAAATTGGCGATGTAAATCAGGGTTTTGCTGGTTTGCAACAAAAATACGGCAAAGAGCGCGTCTTCGACACCGGCATCCGGGAATGGAGTATTGTAGGGCAGGCAATCGGGATGGCTATGCGCGGACTCCGCCCTATCGCGGAAATTCAATACCTGGATTATCTCGTTTATGCCATGTCACCGCTCACTGATGATCTTGCAACTCTGCGTTACAGAAGCAACGGCATCCAGCAGGCTCCGGCGATTATCCGTACGCGCGGGCACCGCCTGGAAGGCATCTGGCATGCCGGTTCACCGTTGGGTATGATGATTCATTCACTTCGCGGGATTTATATACTCGTTCCGCGTAATATGACGCAGGCAGCTGGTTTTTATAATACCATGCTGCAAAGCGATGATCCTGCGATTATAATAGAATGCCTGAATGGCTATCGCCTCAAGGAACAAATGCCCGAAAACATTGGTAAATATACGGTTCCGTTGGGTGTTCCCGAAATTCTGGAAGCAGGAAATGATATTACATTGGTTACTTACGGTTCCTGCGTGCGCGTAGCTCAGGAAGGGATCAACCTGCTAAAAAAACATGGCGTTTCGGTAGAACTAATTGATGTTCAATCACTTCTGCCCTTTGATCTGGAACACAGAATTGTAGAATCACTGAAAAAAACCAACCGAATTATTTTCATGGATGAAGACGTGCCAGGTGGGGCTACTGCTTTTATGATGCAGGAAGTACTGGAAACACAGGGTGGTTATCAATATTTGGACTCTCCGCCCGTCACACTCACGGCGCATGCCCACCGCCCGCCCTATGGATCAGATGGTGATTACTTCAGCAAGCCTAATCCTGAGGACGTTTTTGAAGCAGCTTATCGCCTCGTTTATGAAGCTGAACCGAACCGTTTTATAGCGCCATTATTTAAATAATTACAACTGCATATATTCAGATCAAATACAACATGAGTCATCCCGAATTTTTGCTGTACTCGTCCCATCGGGACGGAATATTGGTAGAAATGATCCGATTTGCATGCCGTAGGTATGCCTTATAATGCGTACCTATGGCACGCCGAGACGTGTTTCTTTGCAAATATCTACCCATATTTTGCCCCTGTGCCACCGCTAAAGCTAAGGCGACACGCGGTAACGGGGCATTTTCAAAATTCGGGATGACTCATGTTTTTTAAAAAATCCTTTATTTTGTCGTAAATTATTCTCGATTTATAGAAAGTCGCATAATAAAATTTTTGTGAAGCCGCGCTAGGTAATACAAATTCGTTATAGATTTGTCCTAAGGATCAAAAAGTGACTTTTTAACAATCATCCGATTGTTTTTGGTTTTATTTCATTTT
>CAZGAU010000016.1:42708-53421 GCA_964523725.1 uncultured Saprospiraceae bacterium | reverse complement strand
TATTGATTACTAAAGAATTCCATGGTCGGTATTTTTTAACCACCCGGTGATCGTCAGCCGCTCACGAGTGGATGGCAATACTTCGTGTTCCAGTAAATCACTGCGGAAACACACCAGCCGGCCACCCAGTGGCAACAGGTCGATCGTCTTTTCTATGCCCTCTTCACTCGGCAGGTAGATGCGCAGTTGCCCGCCCTCATGCTCCTGCCAGTTTTCGTTGAGGTAGCACACCACTGATATTTTCCGGGCATTATTGTTTTGAAATGAATCGAGATGTCGCTTGTAGAACGCACCCGCCGGATACATCGCAAAATGCAGTTCCTGGCTGCGAATGCCCAAATAACAGGTCATATTGAGATATGCAGACAAGTCATCGATAAAATCAAAGAAAAAGTGGCAGCGTGCAGAAGTATTCTCCCGATCCACCCAGCGAATGACATCACCACGGATAGTTTTATTTTGCTGATACAGGTCTTTGTTGCCTATACCCGCTTCCTTAAAATCGCCTTCATCAAAACACGCATGCAGTTCCCTACGCAATATTTGTAGCTCTTCGGGTCCAAAAATATCCTCCACCACGGCATAGTCCAAATGCGCCAGGTTTTCGGCGATCGCCTCAAATAAAGATTCGGAAAAAATCTTTCTGGTACTCATTGTTTTATACTAAGGTTTTGATATATTACTAGTGTATGTCAGACGCTAGTTTTGACGAAAGTCACAATTCGACGATAGAAAATTTTAAGATGCAAATTTAAACGGAAAAACGATCTTTGTAAAGAGTTGACGAAGGTTGATTTTTAAACAAAATAGCAAGGTGAATTGTAAAACTAGTATTGACTTTCCAATCTTTCAAGGAGTTATCTTTCGTTCAAAACCGAACAAGTGATAATGGCTTTTCAGCTTTATAATGCTGAAATGAGGGCTTAGAAATTCAATTCTTGTTTATAAACAGAACACTCAAAATAAAATGGAAGTAGCCACTACGATCAAGTTACGTAATCTGACGATCGAAGATTATCCAGACCTCAAGTCCTCCATGATTGAGGCTTATGCCGGCATTGGCGGTGAATACTGGCAAAAGAAAACGATCTCCAAACTTTTGAAAATATTTCCCGAGGGGCAGTTGTGCATTGAAGTGGACGGCAAGCTGGTAGCCAGCGCCTTGTCCATCATTGTTGATTATCGTCGTTTTGGCGACGACCATACCTATGAGCAAATCACCGATAAATATTCCTTCACAACCCATGATCCCGATGGCGATGTGTTATACGGCATTGATGTGTTTGTGCATCCAAACTACCGCGGGATGCGCCTGGGCCGCCGCCTGTACGATGCACGCAAGGAACTCTGCGAAAACCTGAACCTGCGCTCCATCATGGCCGGAGGACGTATCCCCAGCTATGAAAACTTTGCCGACAAACTCACGCCACGCGAATACATTGAAAAAGTAAAAACCAAGGATATTTACGACCCCGTGCTTACTTTCCAGATATCGAATGATTTTCACGTGAAAAAAATTCTAAAAGGCTATCTGCCTGGCGATACCGAATCGAAAGAATATGCCACCCTGCTGGAATGGCACAATATTTATCATTACAAGGAAGATCAGCTGATCAATGCACCCAAAGAAGTGGTGCGCCTGGGTTTGGTACAATGGCAAATGCGCCTGTTCAAGGATTTCGATGCGCTTGTAGAGCAAGTAGAATATTTTGTAGATGCCGTGAGCGATTATAAATCCGATTTTATCCTTTTCCCGGAATTTTTTAATGCCCCCCTGATGGCGGATTACAATCACCTGGGAGAAGCTTTGGCGATCCGCGAACTAGCAAATTTTACCGAGCCTTTGCGTAAGAAATTTATAGAATTTGCAATGGCTTACAATATCAATATCATTACAGGCAGCATGCCCATTGTGGAAGGCGGAAGCCTTCTGAATGTGTCTTATCTCTGCCGCCGCGACGGAACCTGGGAATCTTTCTACAAAATACATGCCACCCCTTCGGAATTGCATGCCTGGGGTATGGTTGGCGGCGACAAACTACAGGTATTTGACACCGATTGCGGAAAAATTGGTATTCTGATCTGTTATGATGTCGAATTCCCTGAGCTGGCGCGCATATATGCCGAACAGGGCATGCAGATTTTGTTTGTGCCTTTCCTCACCGATACCCAAAACGGATACAACCGGGTACGCCTGTGCGCACAGGCGCGCGCCGTAGAAAACGAGTGTTATGTCGCCATTGCCGGCTGCGTGGGTAACCTGCCAAGGGTAAATAATATGGACATTCAATACGCTCAATCCGCGATTTTTACGCCGTCCGATTTTCAGTTTCCACTCGAGGCCATCGCTGCAGAAGCCACGCCCAATACCGAGATGACCATCATTGCAGATGTGAATATTTCCCTGCTCAAAGAACTTCATACCTTTGGTAGCGTACAAAATCTGAAAGACCGTCGCAAGGATTTGTACGAAATTGTGGTTAAAAATAAAGCTGCCGGAAATGGCCAATTAAAACATTGAGGTTTTAAATATATCAACTATCGGGAAAGCCGTAATTTCACAGCTTTCCCGGTTTTTATAAATTGTTAGTTCTTTATACAATTTTCGTCGAATTTATTTTGTTACAAGTGTAATTCTTTATAATTTATCCTCAAATTCGTCGTTACTAACCAGATCCAACCAAGTAAGACGTTCACGCTTCTTATTAGGCAACAACAAATTTCCGAGTCTTGGCGCAACAAATAGGACAAATCGATTGTCTTTATTTGAAAATCAATGCTTTGGAACACTTTCAATAATTTTTTTAATCCATGAACAATCATGTCAGTAATTCGAAAAAGCAGTAAAAAACAGTACGTAGAGCACAACGAAGAGCACATGGGAGAAGAAATGACCCCGTTTGTAGCCTTACTTGTGGAAGAAAACCAAATGAAGAAAAGTTTGAAGCAACAACAAACCGTTGACGCCACAGCTACCAAGCTCAGCGCCAATAAAAACGCAAAGAAAAAACTCCCTTTCTGGAAGCGAGTATCGGCGTTGTTTAGCTAATTAACTTTCTTGCATTGTACTTTCCAACTATTTCATTTGCCCCAGTGCACGACAGATTGTAACATATCTAGTTGGGATGGATGTTTTTGTCTCTTCCGATTTGAGTTTATACGTTCCTTATAGCATTGTTAAAGCCTCCATTTTGGATGAACCTTCTGTTTTTAGGTAGCGTTCATGGAAAAGTTTGAAATGAGTTTACACTGACTTGTGACTTTTATGAAAAATGTCGTTTCAAGAAATGTGTTATCATAATCCCTGTTGCCAATAAATACCCTGAAAGTTAAGTTTGGCACATATTTAAAAAAAGTATAATCCTGAACATCTATGTTGACCATTGCAATTCTTTTATCGCTTCGGGCACTGCTCAAGCGTTACGAAATCATCAACCGACTGAAAATGAAATGGGTAGCAATCCGAAGGAGTAGTACCAGGGTAAGATTGCCTTCCTAATCCCCCGCAGGTCTGTTTACCGGAGGTCATTATTTTCTCAAAATATTTTATGGGGATATAAAACTCTAAACGCAGATTGAGCGTTATAGGGTGTTATTTGAACTGCGGTTTTAAATCTTGAAAAAGGAAATTGTAGAAATTCCCACTTTTTCCAAATTTTTTCAGACATTTAATTTAAAATTGCACAAAAATTCGTTTAACCAGCTAAAAACGCGAAGAAAATGTCAAGCACGGTTGTAAGGTATTCCGACGCGGAACTGGAAGAGTTCAGGCAACTGATCGTCGACAAGCTCTCGAAATCGAAGGAGCAACTGACCAGTTTGCAGGAACAAATTCTGGATATCACGGAGAATACGAGCGATGAGCACGGTGGCGACTGGGTGGATGATAGCAGCATCAACAATGAAGTGGAAATGCTTAATAATATGGCTATCCGCCAGCGCATGTATATCAAAGAACTAGAGAATGCTTTGGTACGGATCAAAAACAAATCGTACGGTATTTGCTCCATTACAGGACAATTGATTGATAAAAAGCGACTCTACGCAGTTCCAACCACCACCAAAAGCCTAGAAGCTAAAAATGTGGAAAGTGGTAAATCCACTGATTCGGAAGAGCCCAAGCCAAAACCGAAACCACAGCCCAAGCCGGCAGCCTCTGCACCTGCGGAGCGGAAAGTGATCACCAAAGTGATCCGCAAACCCACAACGCCAACGAATAAACCTGTTGTCAAAGATGACGACGAGGATGACGATCTGGATTTCGAAAAGGACATCTTCTACGATGACGACGAAGATGACGATTCAATGACTCGCTCTATGGGCGACCTGGATGACTTTGCTGACGATGACAGCAGCGGCAGCGAAGACGATATTGATTTCTAGACTTCAGCCGTAAAAAATATATTTTCAGCCGGCCGGCAATAGTTTCGTACTGTTGCCGGCTTTGTTTTTATTAGTTTTTTTACTGTAAAACCTGATTCAATATTTACCTTTAGGTTTATAACAAAAATCCAGAGGTATCATGTCAAGTTCGGCTACAAAAAGAATTAACCCTAAACCTATCAAAATCCTGAATCGATCTGAATACCAATACCTGGAAGGCCCCGAGAGCCGTATATCCGAGTTTTGGTTTGCACTCAAAGTATTTTTTCAATTTTTGAAAGGCTTTCGCACCCTGCATTTTGTGGGTCCCTGCATTACCGTCTTTGGTTCGGCTCGCTTCAAGGAAGGGCATATGTACTATGAAAAAGCCCGGGAAATGGGTAAAGCTATCGCAGAATCAGGCTTCACCACGATGACTGGCGGCGGCCCAGGTATTATGGAGGCTGCCAATCGCGGCGCTTTTGAAAACAATGGACGATCGGTTGGGGTGAACATTCAACTTCCACACGAACAGTTTCCTAATCCTTACATGCATACTCACGTCACGCTTAAATATTTCTTTGTGCGTAAAGTACTGTTGCTCAAGTATTCCTACGCGTTTGTGGTACTGCCCGGAGGCTGGGGTACCATGGATGAGCTGTTCGAAACACTTACATTGGTGCAAACCGGCGTCATTGAAGGCTTTCCGGTAGTACTTATTGGAAAAGACTATTATGCTCAACTAATGGATTATCTGCACTTTATGGAGGGTCAAAAAACTATTTCCTCAGAAGACCTGAAACTGGTACTCCTCACCGATGACATCAACGAAGCAATGACCCATATTCGCAGTTATATTCTCGACAATTATGAGGTCAAAAGCCGACGTAAGCCAAAATGGTGGTTGTTTGAGTGATAGTATCCGCCAAACTGGTTTGGCGCCTCAAAAAGTTTTCCACAGCTGTTGAAAAATCTCCTTTTCTTGCTTTCGAAAAAACCGTACCTTGAGTATTTACAATTTTAATTGAAAACCAAGCACACTATGGAAACTTTGGAGAAAAAAACCGCAGCCGCCCCAGTGGCTCACGATGAAGCAGTGAAGGCGGCCACGCAATATTTTAAAGGGGATGAACTGGCGGCCACCGTTTGGGTTAGCAAATATGCCTTAAAGGATTCTTTTGGCAATATTTACGAGCGCACCCCCGATGAAATGCACCGGCGCATCGCCGCAGAATTGTTTCGGATCGAACGCAAGTACAAAAATCCGGTCCCCGAGGAAAAATTGTACGAACTACTCAAGGATTTTTCCTACATCGTACCGCAAGGCAGCCCCATGGCAGGCATCGGCAATAAATATCAGGTTTCTTCACTGTCCAACTGTTTTGTGATCGGTAATTATGCGGACTCCTACGGTGGCATCATGCGCACGGACGAAGAGCAGGTACAGCTTATGAAGCGACGTGGCGGCGTAGGGCACGATCTTTCGCACATTCGCCCCAAGGGCAGTCCGGTGATGAACAGCGCCCTGAGCTCTACGGGAATCGTGCCGTTTATGGAGCGCTATTCCAACAGTACCCGCGAGGTGGCGCAAGACGGTCGGCGTGGCGCTTTGATGCTGACCATTTCGATCAAACATCCTGACGTTGAAGATTTCATAGATGCAAAAATGCAAGCAGGTAAAGTTACCGGTGCTAATGTGTCGGTACGAATTGACGACGAATTTATGCAAGTCGTTCGCGACAAGAAACCATACCAACTGCAATACCCTATTGATTCCGAGAATCCAAAATTTGTCAGGAAAATCGACGCCGAGGCGCTCTGGAACAAGATCATTCACAATGCCTGGAAATCAGCGGAGCCGGGGGTTTTGTTCTGGGATACGATTATCCGAGAGTCGGTGCCCGATTGCTACGCAGACCTGGGCTATAAAACAATTTCGACCAATCCCTGCGGGGAGATTCCGCTCTGCCCGTATGACAGTTGCCGTTTGCTGGCGATCAATTTGTTCAGCTACGTCGAACACCCGTTCACTAACGAAGCTTATTTCAATTTTGAAAAATTCAAGGAACACGCACAACTGGCGCTTCGTATGATGGACGATATCGTCGATCTGGAAGCCGAGAAAATCGACGCGATCCTGGCGAAAGTAAACGAAGACCCCGAAGAAGAATTCATTCGCCGCAATGAGCGCGAGCTTTGGGAAAAAATTCGCAAAACCTGTTTGCAGGGTCGTCGTACCGGCGTAGGCATCACGGGCGAAGGCGATATGCTGGCAGCTTTGGGATTGCAATACGGTAATGAAGAAGCCATTGAATTTGCCACCGAGGTACACAAAACCCTGGCCTTGAACGCTTACCGTTCATCGGTGAATCTGGCGAAAGAGCGCGGTGCATTTGAGGTTTTTGACGCTTCCCGCGAAATGAACAATCCGTTTATCAAGCGCATCCGCGAAGCTGATGCTGCCTTGTACGATGAAATGGTGAAATACGGCCGTCGCAATATTGCCATGCTGACCATCGCCCCAACCGGGACGACAAGCCTCATGACACAAACGACTTCGGGGATCGAGCCGGTGTTTTTGATTTCTTATAAACGCCGCCGAAAGGTGAATCCGAACGATAAAGATGCAAAAGTGAGCTTCATAGACGAAGTCGGCGACCACTGGGAGGAGTATCATGTTTTCCACCATAAATTCCTGGATTGGCTTGCCAATAACGGCTTCGATGTGGAGGAAATCAAACACGCCGAACCGGAGGAACTACAAAAAATTATTCAGCAATCGCCTTATTATCAAGCCACTGCGAATGATGTGGACTGGGTGCAAAAAGTAAAAATGCAGGGCGCCATCCAGAAATGGGTCGATCATTCGATCAGCGTAACGGTGAATGTTCCAGAGGAAACCACCGAAGCAATGGTCAATAAAATCTACCAGACCGCCTGGGAAGTTGGCTGCAAGGGCTGTACCATTTATCGCGATGGCTCCCGATCGGGGGTTTTGGTGTCAGATTCTAAAAAAGAAGAAAAAACGGAATCCAACGGCCGTTTCATTGAGACCATGCCGCCCAAGCGACCGGAACGGCTGGAAGCAGAAATCGTGCGCTTTATGAACAACGACGAGCGCTGGCTCGCGGTTATCGGCGTATATGAAGGCCGCCCCTACGAAATTTTTACCGGGCGCGCCGTGGATACCTTTAGCTTGCCGGCTTACGTCACGAATGGCTGGGTCATTAAAGCCACCGATGAGGAAGGACACAACCGCTACGATTTTCAGTTTATGGATCGCGAGGGCTACCGCGTCACAATTGAAGGCCTTTCCCGCTCTTTCAATAAAGAATACTGGAATTACGCCAAGTTGATCTCAGGTGTGCTGCGCCATGGTATGCCACTCTTGCAGGTGGTGCATTTGGTGCAGGGTTTGAACGCAGAAGAAGAATACATCAACACCTGGAAAAATGGCGTGGTGCGTGCCTTGAAAAAATTCATTCCGGACGGCACAAAGGAAACCAAAGAAGCCTGCCCAAGCTGTGAAGACCCGGATGGCTTGATCTACAAGGAAGGTTGCCTGATCTGCAAGAGCTGCGGCTATTCGGAATGTGGGTAACTATTCTTGGCATGGATTTAATCTGTCACTTACCGTTTCAAGTCTGATCAAAAAAGAAGGAGATTGTATGTACAATCTCCTTCGAAAACTATTCCCTAAAATCACCCGAATTGAAAGTTTCTTTTCTTGCTTACAAAGAAAGCACCTATTCTACTCGATTTCAGTGACAAATGTCACGTTTGGCTTTGATTTTAATCATTCATTCTCTTGAATGGTTTGGATATATTTGAAAAGAATAAAATCAAATTGCCATGAAAGCCGGAAAAGATATTAAAGAAATAGGTCAGGAAAAACTCCAACAATTGAAGACTGTCTTCGAAGAACTGGAGGTACAGCTTGCCTTGGGAAAGGCTGAAGCGAAAGAAGCATTTGAGCGGGAAAAGAAAAACCTGAATGAGTTCATCCACGAACAAAAGATACGTTTCAAGAAAGAAGAAAAAGTAGCAGAAGAAAAGTGGGAAGGCTTGATGCAAAAATTTGAGCAACTGGAAGCCGAACTGAGCAAGGAGACCTCCGCCAAGAAAAAAGCTTATGATAAGCAAAAGCAGGAAACCCTGCGCAGTATTTACGAACTGGAAAATGCCATTAAAGAAGCTTACGGCGAATTGGGCTCCACGATCCGCGAACAATTGGACGCTTTTAAAGCTAAATTGGACGCCTATCGTATCCAACTGGCACTCAGCGAGTTCGACAATGTTGGTGAAGCCGACAATCGCCGTATCGAATTAAAAGGAAAAATCAGTGAAATCCGGGAAAAGATGCAAAAAGAGGAAGAAGAAGCAAATAAAATCGATGATTTTGTAAGTGAAATGTCTGCTTCATTCGATCATCTGAAAAAAGCATTTTCGGATTTGTTTGCAAATTGACATGCATCCGCAGTAATCGGGAATGTATGAAAATCAACCGGTTATTGTACCGGAAGGGAAGGCGGCTTTGCATAGAGTCGCCTTTCTAAATTTAAAAGACCTGTAAACCGTGCAAAAGCCTGCTAAATATCAAACCAGCAATTCGCTCATCAGGCGCTACGAAAAAGTGATCGGCGTGCTGATCAAATATGGTTTTGAAGACGTTATCTCACACCCGCCCTTCAACCGTCTGATTCCCAAATCAAAAAAATGGATCCCTATCCGCGACGGGCGCCCGGTCTTTGCCTATACGCGCTACGAGCGCATGCGCATGGTATGCGAGGAACTCGGCACTACTTTTATAAAATTCGCCCAGATCGCTGCCAATCGCCCAGATTTGCTGCCGGAAGAACTGATTACAGAATTGGAATCCTTTCACGATAGGGCGCCTACGGTCCCCATGGCAGAGATCAAAGCCGTTTTTCTGCGGGAATTTGAAAAAGCCCCGGAGGATTTGTTTGAATGGTTTGATTATAAGCCTATTGCCGCAGCCTCGATGGCACAGGTGCACCGCGCGCGCCTCATTGGCGGGAAAGAAGTAGTGCTGAAGGTTCAGCGTCCTGGTATTCGGGAAACCATTGAACAGGATATCACCATTTTGAAGCAATTGGCTAATTTGGTCGAAACCTACCTGCCCCAATATGCGGCCTTTCAACCCCTTGAACTGGTAAAAATGTTTGAAGCCAGCATTCGCAAGGAACTGCGCTTTACGGTAGAAGCCGCGAATCTATTCAGGTTTCAGGAGCAATTTAAAGGCAATCCCGATATTTATGTCCCCGACTGGTATCCTGAGTTTACAACCGATCGCATCCTATGCATGGAATACATCGACGGCATTAAGATCAACGACCTTGAAAAAATGCGCAGCATCGGCATAACTGGGCCGGAGCTGGCAATCAAAGGTATTAATCTTTATTACGAACAGGTTTTTGAATACGGTTTTTTCCATGCCGATCCGCATCCCGGCAACATCTTTATTATGCCCGACCAACGCGTTTGTTTTGTGGATTATGGTATGATGGGCGTAATCCTCGACAGCGACAAAGAACTGATGGCCACACTCTTGCTGGCTATTGCCGAAGAAGACATGGAAGGCTTGAAAAAAGCGCTGCTGAAGTTTACCAAAGAGGAAAAATTTGAAGATGAAAAAGAATTAGAATACGATATCATCGAATTCTTGTCCTCTTACTCAGAAATGTCGATCGACCAGATCGAAGGCGCAGAGGTCATGGAAGGGCTGAATCGCATGTTTTTCAAATATAAAATCCGCGTGCCGAGTAATTTACTGCTCCTGCTCAAAGCACTCATCATCATCGAAGGGGTAGGGCTGATGCTTGACCCTAAGTACAACATTATCAAAAACATAGAGCCATTTGTAAGAAAGCTCCTTGGCAAAAAGTACAACCCGCAAAAACTTACCAAAAGCGTGATTAAAGCCCTTGGCGACTTCACACGTATGGCGGTCAACCTGCCGGAAGATATAGAGCAAGTGGTACACAAATTGCGAGAGGGAAAACTCCAGATCGAATTCGAACATAAAGGCTTGGAACCCTTGTACCACAAAATGGAAACTGTGTCCAACCGCATCGCGTTTACCTTGTTGCTGGTCGCGCTCATCATCGGCTCTTCGCTCATCGTTATTGCCGACGTGCCGCCGCATGTCAACCATGTACCCGTGCTGGGCTTTCTGGGCTTTATCATTTCCGGTTTACTCGCTGTGCGACTCATCATTTCTATCCTGCGGCACGGCAATTTTTGATCTCTAATGATAATCTTCAACTCAGATTCGTCAGGATTTTCGAGCTCAGTTTTTCTTTATAAACCGGCGAGCACATCAGATAACCG
>CAZGAU010000016.1:0-42608 GCA_964523725.1 uncultured Saprospiraceae bacterium | reverse complement strand
CAGGATTTTCGAGCTCAGTTTTTCTTTATAAACCGGCGAGCACATCAGATAACCGGGATTGGATTTGTTTCTTTTATCTGTGAGCGGAATCGGGCTACCGTCGAGATAACTGTGGTTGAAGCCGAGTTCTTCCAGAAAAGCTTTCTCTGCCAGCAAATCCCAGGGTGAAATGTAGGGCTGGAGCAAAGTGATCACGTCCAGTTTGCCCAGCGCCATATCCAGGGTGCGAAGTCCGGTTGTATAATAAATCCGGTCTTCTCCGACGCCCAGTTGTTTATAAACTTTCATATATCTCTCGCCGCGGTAACGCAAGGGATGCGAAAAGCAAAGCTCCTGCCAATCCTTTACCGGCGGGGTTTCCAGCCGGGTAACTTCGCCGTTTTTTTCCATAAAAGCGCCCTGACCTTTGACAGAATAAAGCAGGACATCATCCAAGGGATAATAGATTACACCAATTGTAAGTCCTTCATTTGCATCATAATAAGCCGCTAAATGCGACCATCCATTCATACCATCCACAAAAAGGCTCGTACCATCCAGTTCATCAATGATAAAGTAGCTTTTGTCGGGCTCTAACGTGGGTTTTGGATTGGTCTCCTCGCTATACAGCAAGACACTGGGAAAAGCTTCAGCGGAGCGCAGTTGCAACATTTTGGAAATCGTCAGATCAGCGTCGGTTACTTTGGAGCCGTCAGGTTTGAGATAGACTTTGCAATCCTCGTTTTTGTAGAAATGGCGCATAATTTCGCCGGCTTCCAGGGCTTGTGAGCGGAGGTGGGTGAGTATTGTTTCAAATGGATTCATTGGCTTGCGTTGAACAAAATTTTATAGATCGAATGTTGTAAAAATAGGTATATTCGTAAAAGAAACCAGTTTTTATGCACACTTTAGAAAGAATTCCAATTCGAGGGCTGGCTGATAAACTCACCGATGAAGAGTTTGCGGAGTTCTGTGCTGCCAACCGGGATTATCGGATCGAAAGGGATAAACTTGGAATTATTATTTTTATATCGCCAGTTCATACAGATTCCGGTTATTTCGAAGAAGAAATTGCCTCCGCACTAAAAGTTTGGAGCAAAAAGACCAAAACCGGCGTTGCTTTCAGTTCCAGTACAGGTTTTAAACTGCCCAACACTGCGATTCGTTCGCCGGACGCGTCCTGGGTAGCGATGGAGAAATGGCAGGCACTATCTGATAAAGAGAAAAAGAGTTTTGCCCCGGTCTGCCCCGATTTCGTGGTGGAAATTCGCTCCCGAAGCGACAAATTAAAGGATGTGCAGGAAAAGATGCAGGAATGGCTGGATAATGGCGCCCAGCTTGGCTGGCTGATCGATGTTGCTAAGGAACCTTCCTACATCTACCGTGCTGATGGTTCCATCGAGACGGTTAAAGGATTTGATAAAACCTTGAATGGCGAAAATGTTTTGCCTGGATTTGAATTTGATCTGAGCAACCTGGAATTACCCTAATCTTCCACATTTTTCTGAAAATGCAGCACGCGATCACTCAGATCAAAAGCGCAAAGATACCCCATGTCCGGTCGCTTCCCCGCATACACACAGCCTGCGTCAATATCTAAAGCCGGCATTTTTTTTAACTTAACAAACTGACTTTCAATCTCTTCCTTAGCAATTGGCGTATGCCCGTGCACGATAACTCGGTCGCCCAGCCATTTTTGGTCAATGCGCTCGTACCAATCGCGAATCCAA
This sequence comes from uncultured Saprospiraceae bacterium, assembly GCA_964523725.1. GTDB lineage: Bacteria > Bacteroidota > Bacteroidia > Chitinophagales > Saprospiraceae > JADJNW01. The sequence goes on along the minus strand of CAZGAU010000016.1, from coordinate 40,899 downwards.
AGCATGGAAATCTCGTCGGTGAGGGGATTCGGGATTTTAAAATTCAACCCGGCGTGTACCAGGATAAACTCATCCACTTCAAAATAATATTCTAAACTCTCAGCAAATTTAAAATAAGCATCAGGAATATCGGGCTTACCATCCTCGGTTACAAAACTTTGTATGGTCGATACGCCCCCATTCATGAGCCAGTGGTTCATTTTGTAATCCTCGTCGTCTTCAAAAGCGGTGAGCATCAGTTCCTCGTGATTGCCCTTTAAACAATATACTTGATAATCAGATTCTTGCAATTGCCAGATGAAGTCAATGACGCCTTTACTGTCCGGCCCGCGATCAATGTAATCGCCAAGTAGGTATAATTCGTCGCTTTGCGCAAAAGCGATTTTGTCGAGCAGCGCCTCGAAGGATTTTCGGCAGCCGTGTATGTCGGAAATGGCAAATTTTCGCATGGAATATTGGAGTATTGGAATGTTGGGATAATGGATTCTCGCAAAGAAAAGTTCCAAAATCCCAACATTCCTGGAAGTTTATTCCTTACCTCCGGTCGAGCTTTTGGTTTCGCCATTCATACGAATGGTTGGATATTTGATACCCAATTGCTCGAGATAAGAGCCGTATTTTGTTTCGTCATAGTAGAATTTTTCCAGCTGTGGCCGGAATTCCTGCATGATCTCGGTATTCAGATAAATGGCAGGCTTGTCATCCTCAGTCACCATTGGAATGTACTCCTGCTTCATACCTTGTTCGGTACGGAAGTATTCCCAGGCCTGCTCCACCAATTCCGGTTTCAGGAAGAAATCGAGCAAGGTCATCGCCTCGGCTTTGGCGCCTGCCACTACGCCTTTGTGCGCAATGGGTGTGGCCATGGCTACCGCATTCGACCAGTGGTGCCCCTGTAATCCTGGAATATTGGAAGGGAAACGCAGCGTCACCGTAGGCAATTTCCAGGAAATATCGCCGATGTCATCCGAACCACCACTGCGTGGGGTTACTACCGGCAGACCGATGGTATCCAATTTGATATCTAACCCTTCCGTGTTATTAGATTTGACTTCTTTTTGCAAAGCCTTGGCCAGCACCTGGTCTTCCTCGCTCCATTGGGGCAAGCCTACCTGCTTGATATTTTCAAACATTTTTTCGGCGATGACTTTATTGAAATGCCTTGGCCAGGCGGATCCCAGTACTTTGCGCTTTACGGTGGTACCTGTCATCAGTGCTGCGCCTTCCGCAATTTTATTGCCTTTCTCGTACAATTCCATGATGCCCGGGTAATTCACATGCCGGAAGTAAAACCAGATCGAAGCCTTGGAAGGCACTACATTCGGCTGATCGCCGCCGTTCTTGATCACGTGGTGCGAACGCTGGATCGGGTCGATATGCTCGCGTGTATATTGCCAGCCAATGCTCATCAGTTCTACCGCATCCAGGGCACTGCGGCCGCGCCAGGGGGCCCCGGCTGAGTGCGCCGCTTCGCCTTCAAATTCATATTCTACCGAAATCAAACCCGTACCCCAGGCTTGACCGTAGGAAACCCCAAGATTGTCGCCCACATGGGTAAAAATGCACAGATCCACATCATTGAAATAGCCGTCGCGCGTGAAGTAAGCTTTGGTACCCACGAGTTCCTCCGCTACACCCGGCCAAACGATCAGCGTACCGGGAATTTTCTCGCGTTCCATGATTTCCTTCACCGCTAAAACCGCAACAATATTGAGCGGCGTGCCGGAATTATGCCCTTCTCCGTGCCCGGGAGCGCCCTCCACGATTGGATCGTGATACGCGACGCCGGGTTTTTGAGAAGCCTTAGGAATACAATCGAGGTCGCTACCCACTGCGATGACGGGCTTTCCGTTGCCCCACTTCGCCCACCAAGCCGTAGGTACGCCGGAGATACCGTGTTCGATTTCAAAACCATTTTCTTGCAAGATGTCGGTCAGATACTTGGAAGTTTCCACCTCCTGAAAACCCAGTTCCGCGAAGCTGAAGACCTTATCCACCATGACTTGCGCCATTTTGGCATTGCCGTCAATCTTGGCGACGACTTCTTGTTTCAAAGTTTCCAGCCGCTTGTCTACCGCGCTTTGCGGCGCCGGTTTTTGCTTTTTTGTTTTCTGGCCCCAAGCCAGTCCCTGCACGCAGAGCAAGCCCAGCAGCAGGAAGGAGAATTTTAGAATAGCGATTTTCATATAATTCAATTTAGTAATATAAAATGATAGGTTTTAGGTGTAAATAGCAAATTACCAAATTTTATATCAACCATTAGACAAACTGAATTGTGAAATTTTATCTTTGTTTCAATGTCTAATTTTTTAAAAGCTGGCCAAAAATCGCCAAAAACCGGAATTATCTTTCTTGTACATTCAACACAAACGCATGAAACAACTATCGAAAGCTTTTCTCATCTTGCTGACCATCAGCGTCATACAAACTTTATCTTTTGCTCAATCAAAAAATCAGACCGAAATTATTAACCCTGAACTTTTCAGCGGCTTGGAATATCGTAACGTGGGACCCACGCGCGGCGGCCGCGTGACGGCGGTAACGGGCATTCCCGGACAGCCTTTTACGTTTTTTTTCGGCTCCACGGGTGGCGGCGTCTGGAAGACCGATGATGCGGGCACGACCTGGAATAATATTTCCGACGGGCAAATTGAAGCGGGCTCAATCGGGGCTATTGCCGTTGCCCCTTCCGATGAAAATGTGATCTATGTCGGCACCGGCTCGGCTTGCCCGCGGGGCAATGTTTCTCAGGGTATTGGCATGTATAAAAGCACCGACGGCGGCAGAAACTGGGTACATATTGGTTTGCCAAAGGCTGGTTTGATCGGTAAAATCGAGGTGCATCCGCAAAATTCAGAATGGGTGTATGTGGCTGCACTGGGGCAGATTTTTGGTCCAAATAAAGAACGCGGCGTCTATCGCTCCAAAGATGGCGGCGACAACTGGGAACAAGTGCTCGCCCTGAGCGATACCATTGGCGCAATTGACTTGGCGATGAATCCACACAATCCTCGCGAAATCTACGCTGCCATGTGGCGCGCTGAGCGCAAGCCTTATACGATGATCGATGGCGGCAAGGACGGCGGCATCTGGAAAACCAATGATGGTGGCGATACCTGGACAAAACTGACCAGCGGCTTGCCAAAAGGCTTGATCGGGCGTATCGGCTTGGCGATATCTCCAGCAAGTCCCAGCCGGGTTTGGGCGATCATCATCGCTGCGGATGACGAGGAGGGTGGTTTGTATCGTAGTGATGATTCTGGTAAAACATGGAACCGTGTCAACCGCGACCACAAACTACGCCAGCGGGGCTGGTATTATGCACACGTAACCGCCGATCCGCAGGATGAAAATACGGTTTACATCAACAATGTCGACTTTTGGAAATCTACGGATGGGGGCAAGAATTTTGATATCGAATTATACCCGCCGCACGGCGATAATCACGGGCTTTGGATTAATCCAAACAATAATAAAATTATGATCCACTGCAACGACGGCGGCGCGAATGTGTCGCTCAACGGCGGCAAAACCTGGAGTACGCAATTGAATCAACCCACCTCCGAATTCTATCGCGTTACGGTGGACAATCAATTTCCATATCGCCTCTACGCGGGGCAGCAGGACAACACGACCATCAGCGTTCCGAGCCAGGATATGCGCGGCGTCACAGATTTTGAGCACTGGCACGCGGTGGGCGGTAGCGAGTGTGCCGATGTGGGTGTCAATCTGGAGAATCCGAATATTGTTTGGGCTGGCAGCTACAGCGGAGAAATTACCTATACCAATCTGGAAACAGGTCGCTCGCGCCAGGTCACAGCATACCCACATTACACCGAGGGCACTGAGCAACGCAAATTGAAATATCGCTGGCAATGGAACTTCCCGATTGTGGTGTCAAAATTCGACCCAAACGTCGTGTATCAGGCTGGAAATCATGTTTTTAAAACAACGAACCAAGGACAAGACTGGCAGATCATCAGCCCGGATTTGACCAAAGATATTGACAAATACCACGATATTCCCGGCGGTCCGGTTCAGCACGATGGTACTGGAGTGGAAATTTATTGCACCATTTTCGCTTTGGAAGAATCACCGTTCAAGGCAGGCGAACTATGGGCCGGCACGGATGACGGCTTGGTACATCTTTCAACCGATGACGGCAAAAACTGGCAAAATATTACACCCAAAAACATGCCGATTGAAGGCACGGTGAATAAAATTGAGCTTTCTACGCATGCGCCGGGGCGGGCGTTTATGGCGGTGCAAAAATATCGTTACAACGACTTCAAACCTTACATTTTCCGAACCAACGATTTTGGCAAAACCTGGGAGTTGCTCACCGACGGAAAAAACGGCATTCCCGAAGGGCATTTCGTGCGTGCCATTGCCGAAGATCCCGACCGCAAAGGCTTGCTTTATGCGGGCACCGAGTATGGCATGTATGTTTCATTCGATGATGGCAAACATTGGCAATCGCTGCAGCTGAACCTGCCACATGTCCCCATCACCGATCTGGAAGTTCATCGTAAAAGCCTGGCTATTAGCACACAAGGTCGCGCATTCTGGATACTGGATGACCTGACACCTTTGCATCAGCTTTCGGAAAAGATGGCGAATGCCGATAAAATCTTTTTCAAGCCAGGCGATACCTACCGCACGGACGTTCGGGGTTTCAATGCGCAATTCCATTTTTATTTAAAAGAGGAACCAAAGGACGAAGATGTAATAAAACTGGAGATTCTGGATGCCACTGGCAAAGTCGTTCGTCATTTTGAAAAAGATGCCAAGAACCGCCGCCATAAAATAAAAGCAAAGGAAGGCTTCAATACTTTTTCCTGGGATTTGCTGCACGATGGGCCGGAGTTGGTCGATAATATGATCACGATGGACGTCCCAAACCCCGCGCCGGGGCCGCGCGCAGTGCCCGGAACTTATCAGGTGCGCCTGACCATCGGCGACTGGACGCAAGTGCATGATTTCAAAATTTTGCCCGATCCGCGCTGGACAGAAGTTTCGAACGAGGATTACAAAGCGCAACTCGACATGGCGATGGAAATCCGCGATATGATCGATGACTCGCAAAATCGCATTCGCAACCTGCGCTCGGTGCGTGAGCAAATGCAAAAGGCCGCCGAACTGGCTACCAAAGCTGGATATAATCAAAAACTCAAGTCGAAAGCCGAAGCTATTGGCAAAAAACTAACCGAGGTAGAAAACAAATTGATTAACAACAATATAGAAGTGACTCAGGATGAAATAAATTTCGAACGCAAGTTTTGCAATCATTTGCTAAGATTGTACAGCGTGGTCATGTATGATCAGGATCGCCCGACAGGCGGGGCCATCGAGCGTTTTACGGATTTGAAAAAAGCGTATGAGGAGATTATGGCGAAATACGAATCGGTCATAGATAGTGAATTGCCAAAGTTCAACCAAATGCTGGAACAGGAAAAGGTGAACCGCATCATTGTGCCGGAGAAAGTGAAGAAAAAGTAGAAATTGGAGTAATGGAGTACTGGAATGTTGGAGTTTGTGCAAACTCAACTTTCTAAACTTCATCAACCCTTTAAACCTTAAATTCAAAACTGAATTAAAAAAACAAAGCAACAACCAACTCATAATCAAATCAATATGCAATACCTAAAACCCTTTTTATTACTACTTACAATCGCGCTCCTGGCTGCCTGCCAGCGCGAACCGCAGAATTACGATCTCATCATTCGCAATGCGATGATTTATGATGGTTCCGGCGAAAAGCCTTATCAGGGCGATATTGCCGTAAATGCAGATACCATTGCCGCCATTGGGGATTTGAAAATCGACATTGGCAAGCAGGAATTAGACGCCCAGGGCATGGCGGTTAGCCCCGGATTTATCAACATGCTCAGCTGGGCAACCAATCTTGCCAAAGACGGGCGCGGCATGAGCGACATCAAGCAGGGTGTGACACTGGAAGTCATGGGCGAAGGGAGTTCGCTTGGACCACTCAAGGAACCAACCATTACCGAAGATAGTACTCGTTTAACCACTTTTGGGGAACATTTTGAATATTTGGAACGGAAAGGCATTTCACCGAATGTGGCTTCTTTTGTGGGCGCTACAACCGTGCGCGTGCACGAGATTGGTTATGAAGATCGCCCGCCAACGCCGGAAGAACTGGAGCGCATGAAGGCGCTGGTTCGCCAGTCGATGGAAGAAGGCGCCATGGGCGTGGGTTCTTCGCTGATCTATGCACCGGCATTCTACGCCAAAACCGATGAATTGATTGAACTGTGCAAGGTCGCCAGCGAGTACGGCGGCATGTACATTACACATATGCGCAGCGAGGGCAACCGCATCGAAGAGGCGGTGGATGAGGTGATTACGATTGCACGAGAAGCCAACCTGCCGGCAGAGATTTACCACCTGAAATTTGGTGGCCGGGATAATTGGTCGAAGATTGATAAAGTGCTGGCGCAAATTGACCAAGCCCGCGCGGAAGGCTTGAACATCACCACCGATATGTACCTCTACACCGCCGGTTCTACCGGGCTGGACGCGGCCATGCCGCCCTGGGTGCAGGAAGGCGGCTACAACGAATGGGCGAAGCGTTTGCAAAATCCCGAAACCCGCAAACGCGTGATTGAAGAAATGAAAACCAACGCGATGGATTGGGAAAACCTCTACTATCTGGCGGGCGCCGATCAGGTGTTGCTGGTGGGTTTTAAAAATGAAGAATTGCGCGATCAATACACCGGCAAAACCCTGGCAGAAGTAGCTCAAATGCGCAGCCAGTCGCCTGAAGATGCCGCCATAGACTTGGTAATCCAGGATGGAAGCCGGGTGCAGGTGGTCTATTTCCTGATGTCGGAAGAAAATGTCAAGCGCCAGATTAAGCTGCCGTACATGAGCTTTGGCTCGGATGCAGGCGCGCCGGCCGCCGAGGGCGATGTATTGAAATCGAGCACACACCCAAGGACCTATGGCAATTTCGCCCGTTTGTTGGGCAAGTACGTCCGGGATGAAAAAGTGATTCCTTTGGAAGAAGCGATTCATAAATTGACGCATTTATCCGCGCAAAAGCTGAAAATCGGTGACAAGCGCGGCTTGTTAAAGCCAGGTTATTACGCGGATATCGTTATTTTTGATCCGAAAACGATTCAGGATCACGCCACCTTTGAAAATCCGCACCAGTACGCCACGGGCGTGCAGCATGTATTTGTAAATGGCGTGCAGGTGCTGAAAGACGGTGAACACACCGGGGCTACGCCGGGACGATTTGTGCGCGGACCAGGCTATAAAAAGGATTGAATAATCAAAGTTTAGGAAGTTGAGTTGGTTGAGAAAGTTTAGTCAAACTTAACCTCCTCATCTCCCTAAACCTTCTCAACCTAATATTATATGAAATATTTACTTTCTTTTGTTTTTGTAATAATTTTATTTACAAACGCATCAAGCCAGGTAAATGTAGAAAAACTCAACGCGTATATCCAAAAATCCCTGAAACAATGGGAAGTGCCGGGTTTTGCCATGGCCATTGTAAAAGACGGCAAGGTGGTGTTGTCGAAAGGCTACGGCGTGCGTGAATTGGGCAAGCCAGATATTGTGAACGAGCAAACGATCTTCGACATTTGCTCCACGACCAAAGCCATGACTGCCGCTGCTATGGGCTTGCTGGTGGATGAAGGAAAAGTAAAATGGGACGACCGGGTGGTGCAGCATTTGCCGGAGTTTCAATTGTACGATCCTTACGTGACGCGCGAGCTTCGCATCCGCGATTTGTTTACCCATAATGCAGGGCTTGGCAACGCCGATTTCCTTTGGGCTGGAAATGAAAATCTTACGCAGGATGAAATTTTATATAAAATGCGCCTTGTGGAGCCGGCCTATTCGTTGCGGGGTGGTTATACCTACCAGAACATCATGTATCTCGCTGCCGGCAAAGTGATCGAGCGCCTGAGCGGAATGCCCTGGGAGCGCTTTATGCAGGAGCGTTTGTTCAAACCGCTGGGCATGAGCAATACTTATCCAAACGGCGAGACTTCGCTGGTGGAAAAAAATCGTTCAATCCCCCACCACCGGGCAGATGGGAAAATCATCCCAATCCAGGATTTAAGCGCCGATCCCATTGCCCCGGCGGGCGCCATTTGGTCATCCATTGAAGATATGGCAAAGTGGACGCAATTTATGCTCGATAGTGCCAGGGTAAACGGCAAACGCCTGCTCAAACCGGAAACTTATGCAGAATTGCTTCGCCCTCAGGTGATTATACCTCAAAACCAATTTTATCCAACGGTTCAGCTCACCAAGCCGCACTGGACAACCTACGCCCTGGGCTGGTTTCAGCATGATTACAATGGTCGCGCGGTGAGTTTCCATACCGGGAGCCTGCCGGGTACAATCGCTATTATTGGTTTGATTCCGGATGAAAAACTCGGCGTGTTTGTGCTTGGAAATCTCGATCACGCAGAAGTGCGGCACGCCTTGATGTATAAGGTTTTTGATGTGTTTGCAGGATTGGAAAACGGCCGGGACTGGAGCACCGAAATCCAAAATTTGTACAAAAAACTCGATGAGCCAAGCGAAAAACGCCGGAAAGAGTGGGAAGCAAAGCGTGTTCAAAATACCAAGCCAACGCTCGCGCTGGCCGCCTACGCCGGAAAATATACACATCCATTGTATGGCACGCTGGAAGTTTCCTGGCAAAACAATCAGCTCCAAATCAAGAGCGAACGCATGTCGGCAAACCTGAAACACTGGCATTATAATACATTCTACGGAAAATGGAATAATGAAGCCTGGCGTGACAATAATTACCACACATTTCATGTGGATGTTGCCGGCAACCCGGCCGTACTTGAAACTGGGGGGATACAATATAAACGAGTTGAAAAATAAGGATTCAGATGGGATTGAACCCTCGTAATCCCTTGGTTTTCAAATTAAAATGAACCAAGGGATTTTATTATATTATCCTCTCATTCTAAATTATTTGTAAAGCCTGTTTTGTTCTCTCTGTTTATTGGCTTCTTGATTTAAAGTTTATGTAACTTTGAATATGGTTATTTTTTATAAACGCCTCAAAATGAATCACCATGAAACAAATCTGGTATTTCGACGAAGTAGATCTTTTCGAGGTGCTATGCCCTTATAAGTATGCCGACCACGTGAAGCAAAACCCGCCAAGCTTTTACCATAAAAACGATTTCCTTTTTTTACCGAATGATGTCGCAAAAGAGATTTATCTGGTTGTAAATGGCAAAGTAAAAATTGGTTATTATGATGATGAAGGTAATGAGTTTGTAAAAACTTATTTATCAAAAGGCGAAATATTAGGTGAAATGGCTTTTTTAGGGCAACAGGCGCATCATGACTTTGCCCAAATCGCCGAAGAAGGCACGCAGGTTTGTAAAATGAGCGTAGAAAAAGCGCGCGAATTGGCACGAAACTATGTCCCCTTTAGCCTGGAAATTCACAAAAAAATTGGGGATAATATTCGCAAACTGGAACGCCGGCTCGAAATTCTCTTCTTCAAAGACTCTACCAAAAGACTCGTCGAATTGCTCAAAGACCTCACCGAGATGTACGGTCGTCCCTGCCCCAAGGGCAAAGGCGTCCTGGTAGAACATGCGCTTACTCAGCAGGAAATGGCCAGCCTCATCGCAACTTCCCGTAAAACGGTGGCAATTACCTTGAATGAATTCGAGCGCGAGGGCAAAATTGAGCTCGGACAGGGCAAGTTTTGGCTTCTTAAAAATTTCTTTTGATTTGATTTTCAATTACTTATATTGAATTTTATCTTTCCCGCGACTTCTCAAAACTTCTTTTAAAAAAATCTTGATCGATGTTACGCAGGTAACAACTTTGGGTCGGCATATGGTGCAACTTTGCAGCAACAAAATTAAACAAGCAAAAGACATCATGATTTGCCCAATTTGTCATCAGAATTATAATAAGTTGCTCCATACATTTAGTAATGTATTGGACGAGCCGATTCTGGAGGCGCTGCAACACGAAGTTCCCGGATGGCAGCCTGCTCAGGGCGCTTGCACCCGTTGCATAGATCAGGCGCAGTTGGACGCTTGGGCGAATTTTAAGGGTAATGGAATTGGTACCGAAGTAAATGAATATAAAATTTTGCCAATCACGATGCGGCTGATGGCGCATCCGCATTACACCGGCAAAGGCGTCACGATTTGCTTGATTGACAGTGGTTTCTATCCACATCCCGATCTGGCAGGTCGTATTTTAAAAATGGTGGACATTCCAAACGATGAACCTTTGAACTTCAAATTTTCAAACCCCAAACCTCAAACTTTTGACTGGCATGGTACCATGACTTCAGTCGTATGTGCAGGTGATGGTAAGCTTTCGGGCGGATTATATAAAGGTTTGGCTTCAGGAGCAAATCTCGTATTATTAAAAGTCACTGATAACCAAGGCTATATTACGGGTAAAAACATTGCCAAAGCGATCCGCTGGGCGGTTCAACATCAGGAAAAATATAATATCAGAATCCTCAATTTATCAGTCACTGATGATTGGGCGACTTCTTACAAAGAGAACGAAACGGATAGGGTGATTGAAGAAGCGGTGGCGGCAGGGGTCGTTGTGGTGGCAGCCGCCGGAAATGATGAAAATGCAATTTTAAAAGCTCCGGCCAATAGTCCCCACGCCATCACGGTAGGTGGATTGGACGATCATAACACCCTGCACCCGCTTACTTACAGCTTGTATCACTCGACTTTTGGTGAAACCGTGGACGGCACGCACAAACCGGAATTAATTGCTCCGGCAATCTGGATTCCCGCGCCGATTTTACCCGGAACGAAAGAACAGCAGATCGCAAACGCACTTTTTGAATTGGCGAATACTTTTGATAATCAGATCTTTAGGTCAAAACTTACAAATCTGGCGAATCAAATCGGTTTTGATCAAAAACTGGTCAATCAAGACATAAAAATCATCCGACAAAAAATTCAACAGGAAATCGAGCATCAAAAACTCATTTCCGCGCATTACCAGCACGCAGATGGTACGTCGTTTGCTGCGCCGATTGTGAGTAGCATCATTGCGCAAATGCTGGAAGCCAATCCAAAACTGACACCCGCGGCAGTCAGAGCGATATTGCAAAGTACAGCCAGAAAAATCGAACAGGCGCCAACCGCGCGGCAGGGCTTTGGCGTAGTACATCCGCTGAGCGCGGTGTACGCGGCGGAGGAAGAACATCATGTTTTACCGGCATTCTTTACACCTATTATTAATTATCAAAAAAATATTATAGAATTTCACTTTCAGCAGTATGATGCCGAAACCGTAGTAGCGACGGGCGATTTCACGAATTGGAATCCGAATGAAATTGGTTTACAAAGACATTGCGATGGAAAATGGCAAATCTATTATTCTCTTTTGCCCAAAGGCGTATATCGCTATAAATTTTTTGTAAATGGGCGAAAATGGCTGCCCGATCCTACCAATCTCTTTCGGGAACTGGACGGTTTCGGTGGATTCAACAGCAAATTAATTATTGAATAAATATGGTTTGGCGCACCTCGCCGGTGTGCCAAACATTGGGAAGTATTCTAATATAAAATATAAGAAATCCTAAAATCATGCATTACGATATCATCATCATCGGTACCGGTGCTGGCGGGGGAACCCTTGCGTATCACTTAGCCCCAACCGGAAAAAAAATTCTCATCCTCGAACGGGGAGATTTCCTGCCCAAAGAAGTGCAAAACTGGGATCCCTGGGCAGTAGCCAAAGGTCGTTATAAAACTTCCGAAATGTGGCAGGACAAAGATGGCAACGCGTTCTCTCCTTATCAACACTACTGGGTAGGCGGCAATACCAAGATGTACGGCGGCGCTTTGCTCCGCTTGCGCGAAAGCGATTTTGAACAAGTGCATCATTATGATGGCATTTCGCCGGCTTGGCCGCTGAAATATCATGATTTTGAGCCTTATTACACTCAAGCTGAATATTTATATCATACACGTGGTCAGCGCGGCGTCGATCCGACCGAACCCCCTACTACAAAGCCTTATCCACAGCCGCCGCTGCCCTTTGAGCCCCGAATGCAAGAAGTAAATGATTTAGTAAAGAAACAGGGATATCATCCGGTGCCGATTCCTTTGGCAGTGAAATTACCCGAAGGCTCCGATAAAGTGCATCTGACTTTGTACGATGGCTACCCCGATCCCACAGGCTCCAAGGCGGACGCGCATTCGGTGGGTATCAACGGCGCTTTGCAATATCCAAATGTAACGCTGCTAACCAATCGCAAGGCCTTGCGCATTGAGACCGATAGCTCAGGTCGCGTTGCAAAACAAGTTATAACAGAACATCATAATGAAGTAGAATCATTTAGTTCAGATATCATAATCATCTCCTGCGGGGCGATTAATTCAGCGGCTTTACTGCTGCGTTCCAGGAGCGACAGGCATCCCGACGGGCTAGCCAACAGCACAGGTCTGGTCGGACGAAATTTAATGATTCATAATAACGGTGTGGTGTTAGCCTATTCTGCTAAGGAAAACTCCTCGGCATTTCAGAAAGCATTTTTGATTCCCGATTTCTATCATGGCGCTGAGGATTCAAAATACCCGCTGGGTGTGATCCAACTGATGGGCAAAGCCGACCCGCAATTATTGACCGATGCGCTGGGCGATGAATTAACATCAAATGGTAAAAAATTAGAATATTATGCCAATCATATCATCGACTTTTTTATTACAGCCGAAGATTTACCTTTTATAAATAACCGTGTAATTGCCAAGGAAGACGGCAGCATTCAGCTGTGTTATTATCAAAATAATCTCGAAGCTTACAATCGCTTGCGTCAGAAGCTGATACATCTTATGGATAAAGTAGCAGAAATGGATGGCGTGGCAGGTACCACTAAATATTTTGGCTTCAAGCTGGGTAGCGGCGGCGTGACGCACCAAACCGGCACTTGTCGCTTTGGCAAAGACCCGATGAGTTCGGTGCTGGATTTAAACTGTAAGGCGCATGATCTGGACAATTTGTACGTCGTGGATACCAGTTTCTTTCCATCTTGCGGCGCGGTGAATCCTTCATTAACCGCTATGGCGAATGCGCTCAGAGTCGGCGATCACTTGATAGAAAGACTGGGCGCAAGGAGAGACTTTGATACTACGAAAAAAAGTGAATTTGAGACATTAATCAGGTAAATGATTACATCATGGAATTACTGCCGATGAAAGCTTCTGTTCTGGAACATCTGATCGCATTTGTAGAAATGATAAGCGCTTTGGTGCTATTGGTAGGTTTTACAAAAGGAATAAAAGGCTTTATCATAAGTGAATGGAATCATGTAATAAAAAAAGCAAAACGGCTCAATTTGCTGGAGCTCCGCCCGGTGGTCGGAAATTACATCCTGCTAGGACTGGATTTTTACATTGTATCCGATATTCTTTCGACAATGCTGCACCACGAGTGGAATGAACTAATCAGTTTGACCGTCATCGGCTTGCTACGCACTGTTATCGGCTACTTTCTGGCGAAGGAAATTGAAAGTAAAGGTTCTGAATAAATAATTTTACAGACATGATATATAAAAATTAGGCGAATTGCAATATCATGTCCAATAGCTCAAATTTTATATAAACAAAAAAATCATGCAACGGCACATAACCCGGTGGCTACTCGTAGCCGCTATAACCTTCTCATGCTTTGTAATCTGGGCGCAAACCGCCCGCCAGGTGGCGCAGGTGAGCATTACCGTCTCCGATCTGGATAAAATCGTACCATTTTACGAAGCGGTTCTGAACTTCAAAAAAGTAAATGAATACGAATTACAATGTAATAAACTGCAACAACTATTTGGTATTCATGATTCTAAACTTGCAATGAAGGCGGTTCAATTACAACTGGGAGATGAAATGATCGAATTACTCGAATTTGAAACCTCTCACGAAGAACGAGCCATCCCAGCCGATTCGCGAAGTAATGATCTTTGGTTTCAGCACATCGCTATCGTAGTAAGCGATATGGAGCGCGTGTACGAACGCCTGCGCAAATTCAACGTTCAGCACGTTTCTACGGCGCCGCAAACACTACCGCCAAACCTTCCGGCAGCTGCGGGCATCAGCGCTTTTTATTTCCGCGATCCCGACGGACATAACCTGGAAGTGATTGGTTTTCCGGCAGATAAAGGTAATCCCAAATGGCATCAGCCGACCCGACAACTCTTCCTCGGCATTGATCATACGGCCATTGGCATTAAGGATACAAAGATGCAATTGAAGTTCTATCAAGATCTGCTAGGCTTGAAAATCGGCGGACACAGCGAAAACTACGGCACGGAACAGGAACATCTGAATCAGGTTTTCGGCGCGCACCTGCTCATCACGGGCTTGCAGGCGCAGGAGGGTTTTGGCGTGGAATTCCTGGATTATCTCGCGCCCCCCGGCGGCAGAGCTTACCCGTCAGATAGCAAGGTTACCGACCTCTGGCATTGGCACACGAACATTCGCGTAAGTGACATTGAGCAAGTGTACAAACGCCTGCAAGACGCTGATTGTCAGTTTATTTCGAATGGCATAGTAAATATTGAAATACCGTCATTACATACGACTAAAGCATTTCTCGTCAGAGATTTTGACGGACACGCAGTTTTGATTTTTGAATAATCACTTGACTTTTATTAATAAACAAAATTCATGTTTCAATGAAAACGAGTTTAAGTATTGTAGCATTATTTCTAACCTTACTGGTTGGTTGTCAGACTCCTGCGGATAATGTAAAACCTGCAGCTGATCCCGACGCTTTTGTCAATGTCAATTCGGATGGCGTCATTCTGGATGGTTATGATCCGGTGGCCTTTTTCACCGAAAGCAAGCCGGTCAAGGGTTCTCCTGAATTTCAATCCAATTTCAAAGGCGCGATTTATCAGTTTGCTTCAGCCGATCATAAAAATATGTTCGACGAAAACCCTGATAAATACAAGGTTTTGTACGGCGGCTGGTGCGCTTATGCTATCTCGCTGGGTCGCGTGGCGCCAATTGACATCAATACCTGGTCGATTGTGGATGGGCATTTGGTTGTGCAGCACAATGAGCGCGCGGTACGTGGCTGGGAAAAAGATGTACCGAGCAATTTTGAAAAAGCCGAGAAATACTGGCCCCTGGTAGCCGGCAATAAAGGCAAGCAAATCGTGACCGATGAAGAACGGAAATTCCTGGTGAATGTCGACAAAGATGGTTTGATCCTCGAAGGTTATGATCCGGTGGCGTATTTCACTGAAAATAAGGCAGTTAAAGGAAATCCGCAATTCACTGCTCGCGTGGACGGCGCTACATATTACTTCTCCAGCGAAGCCAATCAGAATGCTTTCAAGGATAATCCCGAAAAGTACAAGCCACAATACGGTGGTTTCTGCGCTTACGCGGTGAGCCGCAATAAGTTACGCCCGATTGACCCCACGATTTTCCAGATTGTGGACGGTCGCCTGATGGTGCAGCATTCCAGGCAAGCGGATAAGCTCTTCAAGGAAGACGTTCCTGGCAATGTAAAACTGGCCGACGGCTATTGGCCAGGACTGGCTGCTAAAAAAGCAGGTAAGAATGTAAAATATGATAAACCTGCAAAGTAACCGCCAAACTTGTTTGGCTGGCCATTTCTATTATCCAAACAAGTTTGGATATCACATTAAAATTAAAATATCATGAAAACCCGACTCTTTATAATTATTACATTGCTTATTACAGCATTTCAAGCGCAGGCACAGGTTGCCGAAACATACGAACTCACGCTCGAAGGCGCCAAAGAAATCATGGCGAAAGCTACCGAGTATGCAAAAGCCAACAACGCGCCCGGTGGCGCCATCGCGATCACGGATGCCGGCGGAAACCTGATTTTGCTGGAACGACTGACCGGCACTTTCCCGGTTGCTTCTGAAGTTTCGCAGGGCAAAGCACGTACCGCAGCTTTGTTCAAAATGCCTTCTAAAAACCTGGAAGACAGTATTTTAAAAGGACGCACTTCGCTCATTACGGTTGGTGAAAATATGCTCCGTGGTGGTGTGCCTATTATTTACAAAGGCAAAGTCATCGGCGGTATTGGCGTAAGTGGTGCTGCAAGTGCCGACCAGGATGCGGAAATCGCACAGGCGGGCGTGAGCGCGAAGTTTTTGCAATAATTTAATAGCTACAAGGGGCAAGCAACAAGAAGCAAGATAGGATAGCGTAGTCGGAAATCTTGCTGCTTGCCGCTCGTGGCTTGTTTCCAAACTAAAAACAATGAAAAACATAATAAAAATAATCTTTTTAAGCCTACTGACCATCCCCGCTTTCGCGCAGGAGAGTCGCGAGCTTGCCATCGGGCAGCCGGATGCAGTGGTGGACTTGCGTACACACGAGGGGACAGCCCTAGTAAAAGCTACCTGGCGCAGCCAAAATGCAGAAGTTGTCAAAGCAAAATTCAATGCCCCCGGGGCTTCCGACACCGATCCATTATTATTATATCCGACTGGAAAAAATATTATAACGAATGATATTTCACCGAAAGCCGGCGCAAAAGATTTTGATGATTCGAAATGGGAACAGATCGATCCGACCACGCTGGAAGCACGCCGTGGCAACGGTTTGCTCTCATTTGTCTGGTATCGGCTGAATGTAATAATTCCTGAAAAAGTGGGCAGTTTTGATCCGAGCGGTTCAAGAGTTGTCTTCGAAATTGTAGTGGACGATTACGCCGAAATCTGGGTGAATGGCAAATTGAATAAGACCTTCGGGCAGTCCGGCGAAAGCGTCGCGAAAGGCTACAACGCCCGCAACCGCACCGTTTTGACTGAAAATGCGCAGCCCGGACAAGCATTTCAAATTGCAATTCTTGGAATTAACGGCCCGATCGCAGATTTACCAAATAATTACATCTGGATTCGTTCCGCGACGCTGGATTTTTATAAAAGCTATCCAAAACGTAATGATTGGCAGAATCTGGGGCAGGTTGTAATGATTGATAATGAACTAAATAATGTTCTTAACCCGGATGTAAAGATTGAAAAACTGGCGGATGGATTTCAGTTTACCGAAGGCCCCGTCTGGCACCCCGAAGGATTCTTGTTATTTAGTGACCCCAATACCAATGTAATATATAAATACGATCCCGTTTCTCGTAACATATCCATTTACATGACAAAGTCGGGTTATACCGGCTTTGATATTGGTGCGTACCATCAGCCCGGCTCAAATGGTTTGGCAATTGACCAGGAGGGCCGGTTGGTGGTTTGTCAACATGGCAATCGCCGTGTGATTCGCCACGAAAAGAAAGGCCCTGTTACAATTTTATCAGATCATTATAATAATAAGCGACTAAATAGTCCAAATGATGTTGTAATAAAATCTGATGGAGTTATTTACTTCACTGATCCGCCTTATGGCTTGCCAAAAGCATACAATGATGCAAAAAAAGAAGTAAATTTCCAGGGTGTTTACCGTATCAAAAATGGCAAAACCGAACTGTTAACTACTGATCTGGGCGGTCCTAACGGCATCGCCTTCTCACCGGACGAACGCTACCTCTACGTCAGCAACTGGGATATTCGGGATATTCACAACACTAAAACGCTTTGGCGCTACGAAGTGCAGCCCGATGGCACGCTTGGCAAAGGCGAGATTTTCTTCGACATGAATCAAACCGACGATGACGAAGCACTCGATGGTGTAAAGGTTGATAATCAAGGATATATCTTCGCTTCCGGGCCTGGCGGGGTCTGGATCATTTCGCCGGAAGGCAAGTATCTTGGCAAGATCATCGGCCCGGAACGCCCGGCAAATATGGCTTGGGGCGACGATGGCAAAACTTTGTACCTCACGGCGCATACAGGATTGTATAAAATTCAGACAAAGAATGGCGGAAAAATTGCTGGAAAGCAGCAGCAGACAAGTAGCAAGCCGCAAGAGGCGAAGCTCAGATAATCTTGCTGTTTGTTAATCGTGGCTTGAAGCCAAAAAATAAACAACCATTAAAATAACAAAAAATGGAACAAAAAATGAAAAGATTGCAGGGACAAACCGCCATTGTAACGGGCGCAAGCTCTGGGATTGGCAAGGCCTGTGCGATCGCGCTGGGTCTGGATGGAGCCAATGTGGTCGTGAATTATGCTGGCAACAGCGCCGGTGCAGATGAAGCGGTAGAAATTATCAAAAAAGCCGGCGGCAAAGCCATGGCTTGTAAAGCCGACGTCAGCAAGCAGGATCAGGTGAAAGCTATGTTTAAAGCGGCGGTAGATACGTTTGGGACAGTGGATATTCTGGTGAATAACGCCGGATTGCAAAAAGATGCGCCATTTACCGAAATGACTTTGGCAGATTGGCAATTTGTGCTGGATGTCAACCTGACCGGGCAATTCTTGTGCGCGCAGGAAGCAGTGCGCGAATTCCAACGCCGAGGCATGAATGGCTCCAAGGCTTTGGGTAAGATCATTTGCATGAGCTCGGTGCATGAATTGATTCCCTGGGCAGGGCACGTCAATTACGCAGCATCCAAAGGTGGTGTCATGCTGATGATGAAATCCTTGGCACAGGAACTCGGTCCGATGAAAATTCGGGTGAACAGCATTGCACCTGGTGCGATCAAAACGCCCATCAACCGCATGGCCTGGGAAACCCCGGAAGCGGAGCAGCGTCTGTTAAAACTTATTCCTTACAAGCGCGTCGGCGAAACCTCTGACATTGGTAATGTATGTTGCTGGCTGGCTTCCGATGAATCCGATTACATTCACGGCGCGACGCTATTCGTGGATGGCGGTATGACGCTCTATCCAGGATTCGAAGATAACGGTTAACCATGTAAAGTCTTCATAATGATAGCAGCTTCCGAGGTTTTTCATTCGGACTCGGAAGCCTTTTTGTAGCGGCGGACTTTATCCGCCGGAATTATAAATTTATTTAGTAATCATTTAGTAATCAGTAATTTTCAATGTAATAAAAATGGCAAAGTCCAATATAAACCAGGAAGCAAAACGCCTCCAGGAAACTTATAAAGACGGCAAAAAATGGCTGAAGTGGGGACCCTACCTCAGCGAACGCCAATGGGGCACCGTGCGTGAAGATTATAGCGAAGGCGGTACTGCCTGGGACTATTTTCCGCACGATCATGCTCGCTCCCGCGCCTATCGCTGGGGCGAAGACGGCATCGCCGGTATCAGCGATGATATGTGTAATCTTTGTTTCGGTTTAACACTCTGGAATGGCAAAGATCCGATTTTGAAAGAGCGGATGTTCGGTCTGACCGGCCCCGAAGGCAACCACGGCGAGGATGTCAAGGAATTATATTATTATCTCGACAGTACGCCCACCCATTCTTACATGAAACATTTATATAAGTACACGTACTGGGAATATCCATATCATGATTTGGTCGAAGTGAATAAAAACCGCTCCAAAGACGAACCAGAATATGAATTACATGATGCCGGTGCGGTGCGCGAATCCACTTATTATGATGTATTTACAGAATATGCAAAGGCTTCTGAAGAAGATATTTGTATCAAAATCACCATCAATATGCGTGGTCGTCATGACGGGCATATCTGGGTGATGCCTACGCTTTGGTTCAGGAATCTTTGGTCATTCGGTATTTTGAATGAAAAACCCAACATTCGCAAATGCGGCGAAGATAAAAACTGTGTCATCGCCGAGCACCCGAAACTGGGCAGTTATCATCTTTATTTTGAACAACCAGAACGCGTTTTATTTACTGAAAATGAGACGAATACAGAGCGTTTGTTTGGCGTGCCCAATGCTACGCCTTTTGTAAAAGATGCTTTTCATCATGCTGTAATAAATAATGATTACGACTGGCTAACTACAAAACAAGAAGGTACGAAATTCGCGCCGGTGTATCATTTCCATTTGATTCGAGGTGAAAAAGCTGAAATTCGCCTGCGCCTTAGCAAGGATAATGGCAAGGAAAATCCTTTCGGGAAAGAATTTGAAGCGACTTTTAATACCAGAATCCGTGAAGCCAATGAATTTTATCGTCCTTTCCAGAAAAGTAGAAATGAGGATGTAACGAACATTCAACGCCAGGCTTTTGCCGGGATGCTCTGGAGCAAGCAATATTATAATATTGACATTCCACGCTGGCTGAACGGTGATAATGGCCAGTTGCCACCGCCCAATGGCCGCAAAAACGGCCGCAATCACCAGTGGATGCATTTGAATAATGAAGACATCATTTCGATGCCCGACAAGTGGGAATATCCCTGGTATGCCGCATGGGACTTGGCTTTTCATTGTATTCCACTCTCTATGGTGGATGCCGAATTCGCTAAAAATCAATTGATTCTCTTCCTGCGTGAATGGTACATGCACCCCAACGGTCAGATTCCTGCTTACGAATGGGCATTTGGAGATGTGAATCCGCCGGTACACGCCTGGTCGTGCCTGCAGGTTTATAAAATTGACAAAGCCCGCAATGGTAATGATGACAAGCAATTCCTGAAGCGCGTTTTCCAGAAATTGTTGCTCAACTTCACCTGGTGGGTGAATCGCAAAGATCATCAGGGTAACAATGTATTTGAAGGCGGTTTTCTGGGTCTGGATAACATCGGCGTTTTTGATCGCAGTAGTTACATTCCTGGAGGCGGCTACCTCGAACAAGCGGACGGTACCGCCTGGATGGCGATGTACTGCCTGAATATGCTGGAAATGGCGCTGATCCTGGCAGAGGATGACGTCGCTTATGAAGACGTAGCAACCAAGTTTTTCGAGCATTTCGTGTACATTTCCGAATCCCTGAACCGCATCAGCGAAGACTGGACGGGCGCCTGGGATGAGGAAGAAGGGTTCTTCTATGATATTCTGGCTTTGCCGAATAATCGCTACATCCCGCTCAAGGTACGCTCGCTGGTAGGACTTTCTACGTTGTTTGCCGTGCTGGTTTTGGACAATGAAAAGCTGAAAAAACTGCCCGACTTTCATCGCCGATTGAAATGGTTCCAGAAATATCGCAAGGAAAATCAGCAATACCTGGTGGTAGATGATTTGCACGATGGCAAGGACTTGCTTTTATCTCTTGTGCCTAAAGATCGCTTAGAGAGATTACTTAAAGCATTACTCGATGAAAATGAGTTTCTTAGCAAAGGTGGTATTCGTTCTGTTTCCAAGATGCACGAGACACCTTACGTGGTTCATGTGGACGGTCAGGATTTTGGATTGAAATATGAACCCGGCGAATCCACGACCGGTTTGTTTGGTGGCAATTCCAACTGGCGCGGCCCGATCTGGATGCCTATGAACTACCTGATTGTCCAGGCTTTGCGCAATTTCCACAGTTACTACGGCGAATCTTGTAAAGTTGAATGTCCCACCGGCTCTGGTAATCTGGTTACTTTGGAAGAAGCGGCGAATGATATTTCCAATCGATTGATTTCACTGTTCAAACGCGATGACTTGGGCATGCGCCCAGTACACGGCAGAAGAGACAGCTATCATTTCGACCCGCATTTCCGTGATTTGATCCTGTTTTATGAATATTTCCACGGCGACAATGGCAGGGGCGTAGGCGCTTCGCATCAAACCGGCTGGACAGGCCTGGTCGCGGAATTGATAGATACTTGTGGCTGGTAATAGTTTGGCGCACCTTGAAGGTGTGCTAAACTTCATTTCAATAACCTTTCATCTGGCAAACTTCTAAAGTCCGCCAGTTTTCAAAATAAAACAATGCTAAATTTCAAAAATCCATCATACGAAGCCCTCACCGACAAAGAATGGCTGGTGACCAATGGCATCGGCGGGTACGCTTCTTCGACCATTTCAGGCGCCAATTCGCGCCGCTATCACGGTTTGCTGGTGGCTTCATTTAATCCGCCCACTGACCGTCGAGTATTGGTTTCCAAAGTGGAAGAAAATGTGATCGTTAATCAAAATTATTTTTCAATTTCCACCAACAGCTATCCCGGAGTCATTCATCCGGAGGGCTATAAAATGCAGGAAAGCTTCGAGCGGAAACCCCTGCCCAGAGCGACTTTCAGCGCGGTTGATTTTAAAATTGCCAAAACTGTTTTTATGGTGCATGGCTCGAATACGACGGTCCTGGAATATGAAAATATTGGGCAAAGTGCGATTCGCCTGGAATTGAATCCTTTGTTCGTCTATCGCGATTACCACAGCACCTTCCACGAAAATGATTATTTCGATTTTCACACAGAAAAACTGGAAGAGCGACGCTTAAAAATCTTTGCACACTATGGCGCGGAGCCTTTCTACATGGACTTTTCCAAAGGGAGTTTTCAGGCGCAACCGGCGTGGTTTAAAAATTTTGAATACGCCAAAGAGCAGGCACGCGGGCTTGATTTTCAGGAAGATGCGAAAAGTATTGGTAAAATTATGCTTGATCTGGCCCAAGGCGAAAAAGGGTATCTGATTTTTACCACCGATCCTGAGGTTTTAAAACAGTCGCCGATTGAATTGAAAAACAAGGAGTTAGCCCGTTTACAAAACCTGGAACCGGAAACAAAAGATGAATTTCTACGCGACCTGACCGTGGCGGGGAATCAGCTCCTCGTTCGACGCAAATCTACCGATAGCTACTCGCTTATCGCAGGCTATCATTGGTTTACCGATTGGGGCAGAGATACGATGATCGCCATGCGCGGTTTGACCATCGCCGCAGGCAAACAGGAAGAATCGAAGTCTATTTTGCGCACTTTTTTGAAATCGCTCGACCATGGCATGCTGCCCAACCGTTTCCCCGACCAAGGCGAGGCGCCTGAGTACAATACGTTTGACGCGACGATGTGGCTTTTTGTAATTTTATACGAATATTTCGAGCAATTCGGTGATCTTGAATTTATCAAAGAAGTTTTCCCAAGTCTGACCGGGATACTGGAAGCCCATATCAATGGTACGAGGTATAATATTCACGCGACGCCGGAAGGCTTGCTCTTTGGGGGCGAAGGCTTGGTGCAACTCACCTGGATGGACGCGAAAGTCGGCGATTATGTGGTTACGCCGCGTCAGGGTTGCCCGGTGGAGATCAATGCGCTGTGGTACAATGCCTTACAGATTTATGCTTTGTTTGCCAATGAAATCGGTTATTCCGGCAAAACTTTTGTCAATCTGGCTGAAAAGGCAAAAAATGCTTTTCGCAAATATTTTATCAACGATAAAGGCTATTTGAATGATGTCATCATGCCTGATGGTTATGTGGACGATTCCATCCGCCCGAACCAGGTTTATGCGATCAGCTTGCCTTTTGAATTACTTTCTGATAAAGAAGCGAAGTCTGTTCTGAGCATTGTAGATCAATATTTATACACCGATCTGGGCTTGCGTTCCCTGAATCCGGCGCATCCCGATTTCAAACCAAACTATGGTGGCGATCAATGGCAGCGCGACACCGCGTACCATCAGGGCACGGTTTGGGCTTTCCTGTGGGGCGAATATGCACTGGCGTATTTGAAAACGCACAATTATTCGGCGAAAGCCAAGAAAGAGATTCAATCCAGAATGTCAGCACTGAAGCAACATTTCTACGAGGATAACTGCCTGCACGGCATTTCCGAGATTTTTGACGGACTGAATCCCGCGTCTGGCAAGGGCTGCGTGCAACAAGCCTGGTCGGTTGGGATGCTGATGAAGGTGCTTTTGGAAATGGAGGCAAAGACAGCATTAAAACTTGATAAAAGTATTTCACTCAATTGATTGTGTTAATGTGTTTTGGTGTTATAGTTTGATGCCATAACACGAAAACACTATAGCACCACAACACTAAATAAACAATGTGGCAGACCCTGCAAAAAAACTGGCGGATTTATCTCATCGAAGCCTGGGCTTTAGGGATGTTCATGGTTTCGGCGGCTTTGTTTACCATTTTGATCGAAAACCCAAATCTGCCGGTCAGAAATGCGATTGAATCACCTCTTATCCGGCGTTTGTTGATTGGCATTGCGATGGGCATTACCGCAGTTTTGCTGATTTACTCACGCTGGGGCAAGCGCTCCGGCGCACATATGAATCCGGCGGTGACGCTCACTTTCCTGCAATTGGATAGAATTCGACCGAACGACGCAGCCTGGTACATCATAGCGCAATTCATCGGTGGCACTTTGGGCGTTTTATTATTCAAATGGCTGACTTATGATTACATTGCTGATCCGGCGGTGAATTATGCAGTCACAGTCCCAGGCATGGAGGGCGTTTGGGTAGCTTTATTACTTGAAATATTACTTTCATTTACTTTATTTGTAACGGTTTTATTTAGTAGTAATTCATCAAAATGGTCGTCTTACACCGGTTATTTAGTAGGTTTATTACTCGTATTTTACATCACTTTTGAAGCGCCATTTTCAGGCATGAGCATCAATCCCGCGCGAACCGTGGCCTCTGCTTTGCCGGCAAACGTCTGGACGGGCTGGTGGTTGTACTTTGTCGGACCAATTTTTGGGATGAATCTGGCAGGTTATTTTTATCGTCGCTGGTATCGAAAAACGCATCATGATAATTGCCTGACAATGAAATGTCATATGAGTGGTGAACATCATGCAAGCCCGACTTATGATGTGTTTGGACCAAAAGATTTATTGGGAAAATATAGACCTGGTGACCAAGAGACTTTGAGAACAGGAGAACACTCGAATTTTAAATTAAAACAAATATCATAAAATGAAATCAGTATTGGTGACCGGCGCTTCCGGCAATCTGGGCGGCGCGGTGGTCAAAAAATTACAAGAGGAAGGCTATCATATTTTTGCGACGGCGCGCAATGCCGAAGGTCTCGATGGCGCTGAAGTTGCTCCGGTTGACCTTACCGATGAAAATGCAGTGAATGATTACATTCAAAACATTACATCGCATCATAAAGATGTAAAAGCGGCCGTACTCCTGGTAGGTGGCTTTGCGCTCGGCGATTTGCATCAAACCGACGCCGCTGCTTTACAAAAGATGTACAAGCTTAATTTTGAAACCAGCTACTTTGTCGTGCGAGCTTTGCTGCCTTACTTCGAGCAAAATGGTGGTCAATTCATTCTCATCGGTTCGCGCCCGGGTTTTCAGGCCAAAGATGCGCTGCACTCGGTAGCGTATGGGCTGGCAAAGTCTTTAATCATGCACCTCGCGGAGATCATTAATGCCCACGGCAAAGGCAAAGGAATCAGGGCTTCCGTTATTGTACCCAGCACCATTGATACCCCGCAAAACCGCAGCGCGATGCCCAGCGCCGACGTCAACAAATGGGTGAAAGCGGAAACGATCGCCGACAGCATCCATTTCCTGCTAACCGACACCGGTAAACAATTGCGCGAGACAGTTTTAAAAGTGTATAATGAAAGTTGAATACGGGATTAAAAACATCATTACAGTATAATATTTTAAAATCCCAATTTATATAAAACCCTAACCATGAAAGTTATCCGACTCATGCCATCTCTTTGGCTCAAACCGATGAATGGTACCTTGACACATAAATTATCCGACTGGCAGGAAGAAGTTCTGTTCTGGCGCAAGGAAGCTGCCTCGCTGCGAATGCTCATCCATAAAGGCGCCGCGCATACTATGGCGATGGACCAGGAGCTTCTGGGGCAATTGGAGCGAGAACTGGTCATTTTTAGCAACAAATTAATTCCCGCTTTGGAATATGCGCTTACATCCTTGCAGCATTTGAAGTGTAAAAAGAAGCGCATCATGTATCGATATCATGAAGTGGAGGAGCAAATTACCAGGACGCGCAAAATTTATCAAGACCTGAAAATGAAGTTATTACCATTTTTAACGAAATTTATAGCAATCAAGATTTGGTGATTCATAGAAAACATTAATATCATGTTTTTAGCAAAAGTTTTTGTCACGCTTTTCTACCTCTACTTCGGCATGGGTTTGCTGTTTGGCTTGTGGTTCGTCTTCCGGGGTGTAGATAAGCTCGATCACAACATGCACGGAGCCTCCTGGCGCACGCGGCTGTTGCTCTTGCCCGCTTCGGCAGGCCTGTGGATCGTGTTATTATTTAAACTTTTAAAAACCAATAAACATGGTTCCTGAACTGCGCAAAAGGCATCGCCTGATCTGGCAGGTTTGGGCACTGCTCCTGCCCATTGGCTTTGTGCTGGCAATCCTGTTATTACCGAAGCAAGTAAAGATAGAGCAGCTACCCATTGCAAATGATATGCCGTTCGCAACGATTGAACAAACCGAATCCACCGGGGCATTAACAGTTAATCTTCGTACAGAGGCAGGATCACCGAACAAACAATTGGAAATCATTCTGACACGACCGCTGGACGTGCCCGCAGCGCGGATTTACTGGCAAAATAATTTTGTCGGAAGTCTGGGAGCCAAGGGCACGCAGCGATTTATTCTGGACAGTGCTTTGCTTGTGAATCCACCTTTTTTATTGGAAATCCGAAACCCGATTGACCAGACGGTCTTTCAAAAAATAACTTTTACAAAATGAGTGTCAATTATACCACGGTGCAATGGAATCGCCAGAAGCGCCGCTACGACCGCATCATGGTGGGGCTCATCGCCTTGTATTTGCTGAGTTTTACCGGCTTGCAATTAGTTTTCTATCCAACTATAACCCCCGAAACGTTGATTATCCGTGCCACGGGTACCCTGGCGTTTTTGATGCTGACGATCATCCTGTGCATTGGGCCGCTCACGCGTATTGACAAACGCTTTATGCCTTTATTATACAACCGGCGTCACTTCGGCGTTACCATGTTTTTGATCGCGGTCACGCACGGTATTTTCAACATTGTGCAATTTCATAGCCTGAGCAATACCGATCCATTGTTATCGATTTTTATTTCAAACACGAATTACAGTTCTTTTGCACTGTTTCCATTTCAAGTGCTCGGTTTCTTCGCACTGCTAATCTTGTTTTTGATGGCGGCCACCAGTCACGATTTTTGGTTGAAAAATCTAAGTCCGAAAGTCTGGAAAAGCCTGCATATGCTGGTGTATGTGGCTTACGCGCTGCTCGTTTTTCATGTGATGCTGGGCGTTGTTCAGCTGGAGCAATCCCCCGCCTGGATTGGATTAATTGGAGTGGGAATGGTCACAGTCATTGGTTTGCACCTCACCGCCGGTATGACGGAAAAGCGCCGTTTGCAGGGGCAAAGCGCTAAAAATGAAGCCCTTGAAGGCTTTTTCGAGGTGTGCACTGTTGAAGAAATCCCGGAGAATCGCGCCAAAATCGTCTTTCTGGAAGGGGAGAATATCGCTATTTTTAAATACGACGGGAAGGTTTCGGCGGTAAGTAATATTTGTCGGCACCAGCACGGCCCACTCGGCGAAGGCAAAATCGTGGATGGCTGCATTACCTGCCCCTGGCATGGGTATCAGTATTTGCCGCAAAACGGTCAATCGCCGCCGCCGTTCACCGAAAAACTGGAAACTTATGATGTAAAGGTCGTAAATGGAAAAATATGGGTGAATCCAAGACCCTACCCGGAGGGTACCGAACGCGAACCGGCATTGATTTAATTGAACAAAAAACGTCTGGCATCTCAAAATCTGGTATCTTAAATAAAAATCATGAACAACGAATTTTATATCGGCTGGCAGGATCAAGCGCCGAATTCTTACGCGAAGAAAATCCGCAGGGTGGTTTTTGTCATTCTCGCTTCGGTGTTGCTGGTGAGCGGAGGGCTTGTGTTGAATCAACAACCCTTTGCCAATTCTACCTTTGAGATCAATCGCCTGCGCACGCTGGAAGGTATTCTGATAAAAGAGCCGATTCCCTGCCTGAAAATACCCACCGGCGTGGACGCTCAGGGCGTGCAGCAATACCAGCGGGTGCTCCTGATCGGCTTTGGGAAGCACGGCGCACAGCCGACCATTGAAGCCATAGAAAAAGAGCAAAATCAAATACTCGATGGCAAAGGCCTGAAGCTCGAAGGCAAACTCATTTATTTTGATGGCAAACTGGCGATGGAATTGTCGGCGGAGACAGCTTCATTTAAAGGTTTTGCGGAGGTACAAGATGTTCCTTCTTTGCCGATCTATCTTGGTCCGGTGACCCTGCGCGGTGAAATTCTCGACCCAAAGTGTTATCTGGGCGTCATGCGCCCTGGGCAAGGAAAGCCCCACCGTTCCTGTGCAATTCGCTGCATTGAGGGCGGCATTACACCCTTGTTTAAAAGCACGACAGGGGAAGCCAATCAATATTTCTTTACACTGGATACAAAGGGGAAGCCAATAAATGACAAAATCGCCCGGTACGTTGCCGATGACATACAGCTTTGCGGCACTGCCGAGCGTTGGGACGACTGGTACGTGGTCAAAGTAGATTTAAGTCAAGGCTTTACCAGGTTAACACCCTATTGGGCAAAGGGACAAGATATCCCCATGTGTAAATAATTTCCTTTGATGATACATTACCTGTAAATCAAAATACTTGCCCCATTACAGATTGAGCCAATAGGTCATTTTAAAGACCAGCGCCCGGTTCTTGCTGTTCAGATTCTCCGGCAGATAGTTTTCGGTATAAACAATGAAAATGTCGGAAGTCGGTTGGTAACGCCATTGAAAGCGCGCATTCAAATTAACATTGTCCAAAAGGTTATTGTATTGCACAAAGGTCGTCAGGAACAATTTGTCCGTAAAGGTCAAATCAATACGCGGACCAATCAGAAACAACTGCTCAGCGCCATAATTTTCAGGCAACTGCAAGTCGTTATAATCAAACCGCAGGGAGATGTTGCCGAAAGGCTGGTAGCGATAGGTCATTTCCCCGGACAGGTTGAAATTGGTGCCATTGTAGAATCCGCCATACGTTGCCGATACATTATAATTGAACAACCGTCGTGGATTACTCTGATACTCAAGAGAGACTGAATTCCAGCTATATTCTTCACCTTCCAGAAAGGAGGTATATTCTTGTGGGTTAATAGGATTGAAATCAAAAGTCAGCCGTTGGTAAACGCTATTGAATCCCGCACTCAACCTGGACGCATTGGTAAGGGTAATACCGTATTCCAGGCTCAGGCTTCGGTCGGTATTCGTTCCTCCGGGTATATAGGTAGAGCTGACGTCGAGGCTTGGCCCCATGCGGATGATCTGCTTGCTCTGCGGATAAAAAGTATAGGCTGCGTTGCTAAAAAAGGTGTATTGCCCCGGATAGACGCGAATGCCAGGCGCGAAGCCTGCTTCGGGGTTGAAAAATTCATTGACAAAATTGTGTCCAATATGCACGCGCACATTACGATTCTGAAAACTCGTAAACAGAAGCCCGGCCAGGTTTTCCCGGTTGTTGAAATCATCGAATGACTTGCCAATAAAGGAACTGTGGTACCACTTGGCGTCTTTACTTAGCATCTCCAGGTCAGCCGCCAGTACACGGTTGTAAGTATTGGGACGCAACACAGATTTATCACCCGTTTGTATCCGCCGGAATATGCCATTTGCGAAATATTTGGTCGAATCACCCGGTTCTACCCGAAGAGATTCTTTATTGACAAAGCTGACCGTAAAGCTGGACTGCGCCCAGAAATTGCGCTGTACGGCTGCTACCGTGTAGTTTTGGGCAGGCAGTCCAAATTCCAGTTTCTCCTGGGTTTGCATATTCATCACGCCAATGCGCCATTTCTCATTCAAAGAGCCACTAAGCCGGGCGCCGTAAGAGATAGGCACTTGCTG
Source organism: uncultured Saprospiraceae bacterium (assembly GCA_964523725.1). Lineage (GTDB taxonomy): Bacteria > Bacteroidota > Bacteroidia > Chitinophagales > Saprospiraceae > JADJNW01. The sequence continues at coordinate 11,311 of CAZGAU010000016.1, read as the reverse complement.
GAACAGCCCTGAAGAATCGCGCACCAAGCCAATGCGCCGTGAGAAAAATGGACGTGCTTCAGGGTACCCTGCCAGGGCAAAGAGATCGCTGTTTTCCAAAAAGAATTGTCGCCGTTCGGGGAACTGAAATTCAAAGCGCGTCAGGTTGATCACCTGCCGGTCAACCTCTACTTGGGAAAAATCAGGATTCACCGTAAGATCAAGATTAAGAGAAGGAGTAATGGACACTTTGGCATCAAAACCTGCCTGAAGGTTCGAGGATCGCCCAATAGGCTTGACCTCCCGATCGGTTGAAGTCTGACCAGCGATGTACGGTATAAACGAAATATTGGTCTTTGCTTTCGGTATAGGGTCTTCCCAAATCAGTTGACCGCTATATGGGAAAGAGGCTGTTATGTATTGAATAGGAGTCTGAATCCAGGACGACTTGATGTTGCGTTTCAGATCCCAGCGATCCATACCGATGTTCCATTCACGCACATCCGAGCGGTAACGAAAACTCTTGAAGGGAATCGCCAATTCTGCCACCCACCGATCCGCATAGCGAGATACTTTGGAGTACCATTTATTATCCCAAAAAATACTGAACGAATCACCCCCGGTACCACCCCCCGTGACCGTACCTTCCATTTGTACACCTGCCGGCGTAATCACAAAGAAAAAGCCATTCAGCTTATCATTGTATGGTCCCAAGGAAAAACCGACGTTATCATTGAGATCGTAGTTGAAGTCGCGGCGCAAAGAACTGATAATATCAGGTGTATCGTCGTCGTAGCAAACAAAGGACACGTACAAAAAATCATCATCAAAGGTCAGTCGGGCTTCGGTTTGGAAGACAGCCCTGGCCGTATCTACCGGAAAATTTTGGTACCAATCATCCGCGACATCGGCTTCTTGCCAATCCTGCTCATCGAGTTGCCCATCCAGCACGATTTTGCCTTGTGCTCTTTTAATAGCTAAAGGCGTGCCCGGTTGGTTTTGACTAGCCAGATAGAATGGGCTGGCAATGATAAGTAGAAGGAGTATCCAGTTTGTCGGGTGCATATGGATTTATTTAGTTATGGCAGCGCAAAGGTACATATTCCGGGTATTTTTTGAATAAGTATGTGATTGTCTTCCTAACTAATACACAAGACGAGACCCTGCAAACCTTTCATCACAGTGCTTTTTGGCAGCACATAATTTATCCCGATTTAGTCGGAATCACTCAAACAAAAACAGGAAAAAGCAGAAGCTCCTTGAAAATAAAAAATCCCTTAACACGCTTCAACACAAGCAGTTAAGAGATTTTGAATTTACGCTGGAGGTCGGGAGCGGATTCGAACCGCCGTACGAGGTTTTGCAGACCTCTGCCTAGCCACTCGGCCACCCGACCATTATGTAAGAACGGCTAGACGTCCTTTTTTGTTTGGAATCGCAAAGGTAAATTGTTTTTTTGAATAATGCCAGCTTTCATTTTCAGAAATATGATTTTTTTAATACCTACCGCACCAGCACCAGTGATCCGGCATATTCTTTTACCTGACCGCCAACCTCTGTTAACCGAATGTGATATACATAAACCCCTTGTGCTGCCTGTCGGCCCGCAACGGTACCATCCCAACCTCCATCAATGTTTTGCGTTTCAAATACCTTCGTTCCCCAACGATCAAAGATAACCAGGCTGTAATTCTCGGGCTGCCCAAAAGGTAAAATGGGTTTGAATTCCTGATTGACTCCATTGGGTGCAAAGGCATTAGGAATGTAAATCTTTGTCTCCTGGGTCGCACAGGCAATATTGGAGCGGGATTCTACTGGCAAGGTACTGCCGTCGGGCAAATCCAGATTGGTTTTTGCAATAACAAAATAGCATGCATTCGCTTCGTCGGGATTATTTGGATCCACCAGATCAATATGCTCTAAACTGCCGGTGCCAATCGTTGTAACTAAAACAGGTGCTCCGCTTTTGGTTTGGCGGTATAATTCATAAACAATGTTAGTAGCAAAATCATTTCTGTATGGCGTCCATTGGGCTAGGTTCTCGCCGGCATTGCCCTGGCTTCGTACTTCCAAAAATATGGTGGATACTGGATTGGATTGAACCTTTACATCGCAGGCGTCGGTGGTTTGTATTTGATACGTCAGTGCCCGTTCCGAAGGATTGACATTTTCATCCAAAAAGCTGTTGTCACGACTAAGCGGCGGTTGTGGCGATTCAGAAGAGACACGAGAAAAATTTCCTGTGCCGCTTGCCCGTTGTATTTCAACCGTTTCTATAGCCGCATCATTGTTCCATAACCAATTAATATTCACATTATTATCAAGGGTAACCGTGGCATTGGTCAGGATCAACTCAGTAACGGCCGGTATCACATTCAAAGTCAGGCAGGCTTCGCTGGAGCTTGCGGTATTGCCGGTGCCGGATTCTACGGCTCGCACTGTGAAACAATAATTGATTCCCGCATTGGCATTTTGAAAGGTAAAAGCAGTGGCGTTCCCTGCGGCTTCGCCCACTAGTTTAGGAGTGCCGCCGTTTTCGCTCACCAGTATCTCGTATTTTTCAACCGGGTTTCCCCAGTTTTGATAGGCATTCCAGCTCAATTTTGCCGTACGTTCACAAGCACTGGAACCTTCGGCTTCGAGCAGCATGGTGGTTTGAGGGGGCGGAATCAGGCTATTATTGCCACAGCGGTCAATAGCTACTACATAGTACGTTTCCGGCGATTCAGAAGCTTTTGCGGTTGTGTCCACAAAGGTAGTGCCCGTAAAAACGGTATCCACGATGGCCGTACCGGAGGGCGTATTTTTATACACAATGTAGGCAAATACTTCGGGTGAAGGGCTTGTCTCCCAACCGATTTCCACATCATCACCACGAACCGAAACGTAACGCATTTTTCCGGCTTCAGGAATTCGATTGTCCAGCGTATCGGAAGATAAAACGGTTTGTCCTGGGCAGTTATAGTCGCTCTGAAGATAATAATAGCGCAGCGCTGTGCCAGCATTTTCATGAAAAAAGCTCGTTTGCGCAGCGTTGTTAATGGTTGCTAAAATCTGGTAAGGACCGGCAATATTGGTGCTGGTATAAACCACATATGCATTGAATGCCCCGCAGTTATTGACTGGCGTATTCCAAAATAAAGTATCGTTTTTCACACAAAGTAAGTCTGGGGCTTGAATCTGGGCATCAGTTTTGCCAATGTTAATGAAAAGGAGACTTGATAAAAGTAACAGCGTTTTGAGATGGCATTTTGGCGTTTTAGAGCCTCGACCGTTCACCCATACTATTTGCCGGCATTCCAGTATTCCAATACTCCAATACTCCAATACTCCAATAAAAATTCGTTTCATTCTTTTAGTTTTTGGCGGAAGATTGCCTCCAGTTCTTCCATCGGATAGCGATGGGCAAGGCGTGATTCCAGTATGAAATCTTCCGCGATTTCCTTTCGGTAATACACCAATCCCAAACCTTTGGCGTACCATTCAGTGGTAGAAAATTCGCGTTCAAAAAAACCTTCCTGCTCGTGCGACAGCAACTCCTTTACTTCAAAAACCACTGCATCATAACGCTTGTTCTCAAAAACAAAGGTTGTGTCGCCTGCATAACGCCGGTTTTTCACAAGTATGATGGTCGCGCCGGGATCCGAAGGAGGTTGCCAGCTTACCTTGTACAAAAAAATGCCCCCAGAGTCCCTTACTTCAAACGGAAAAACGCTACCGGCTATTATTTCTACGTCGATACGTTGCTGATTTCCCGTCGAATCGGTTTCGTACAAAAATAAATCCTGAAGCAGCATACCATTTTTTACCATCTCTTCTCGTGAGAACTGCAAAGGTGTCAGGTCAGGAGTATAATTCATGCCCGTAAGGTAAATGCCCGAATCCAAAACCAATGAGCGAAAATACCAGCGAGTAGGCGCCAGCGAATCATTATTCACTGCATGATATTCATACACCAGGCCATCCTGGAGTTGCTTGAGCGGGAAGTAATATTCCCGGATATTCCTGGTGTCATCGCCACAACTCGAGCACAGCACAGCCGTCAGTAATGTTATTCCGAAAAAAAATCGCATAGATATTTGATTATTAAGCATTCAACCCTGTAAGTTTGCTAAGTGTTTAAACAAAGTGTCATTTTGGCACAAAACAAGCTACAATTTAATTTTGGTACGCCAATTGATATCGTGAAGAAACAAATGAGCGCTTGATTTGTCGGTTTAGTTTCAAAGTTTTATAAAAATTTCTCCATCCGATCATTCGTTCATTCAATCATTCGTTTTTGTATCTTTGTTGGCTTCATTTTAAAAAATCTTTGAAATCCCAATATATGTTAGGTTCAATATCCAAAACTTTAAAAAATATCTTCGGTACCAAGTACGAACGAGATGTAAATACCTACATGCCGTTCGTGCATCAAATCCACGAGATTTACGAAGGGTTGCACAAGCTCAGCAATGATGAGCTGCGCAACAAAACCCGGGAATTGAAAAGCCGCATCGCCGAACACCTTACCGGCATTGATACGGATATCAAAAATATCCAGGAAGAAGCGGTAAACGAGGAAGATGTGTTACGCAAGGAAGAATTATTCGCTGAAATTGACGCCTTGCAGGAAGAACGCGACAAGGAACTGGAAATCATCCTGAAAGATATTCTTGCCGAAGCTTTTGCCGTAGTAAAAGAAACCGCGCGCCGTTTCACCGAAAACGAAACACTGACCGTAACTGCAACCGACCACGATCGCGAACTGGCAGCCAAGTCAAGTAAAAATTATGTAAAAATTGAAGGTGATAAAGCCATCTGGAAAAACGAATGGATGGCCGCCGGCGGCGAGGTTATTTGGAATATGATCCATTATGATGTACAGCTGATCGGTGGTATGGTATTGCACGAAGGTAAAATCGCCGAAATGGCTACCGGTGAAGGTAAGACCCTGGTGGCTACGCTCCCGGCATACCTGAATGGATTGAGCGGGCAGGGTGTACACGTGGTGACGGTAAACGATTACCTGGCGCGTCGTGACGCCGAGTGGATCGGTCCGATTATGGAGTTTTTGTTGCTGACTATTGATTGCATTGACAAATACCGTCCACACTCACAGGAGCGCCGCAACGCTTACCTTTGCGACATTACCTACGGAACCAATAACGAATTTGGCTTTGACTACCTCCGCGACAATATGGTGCGTTCGCAGGATGAAATGGTGCAACGCAAGCTTCACTTTGCCATGGTGGATGAGGTGGACTCGATTTTGATTGATGATGCGCGAACGCCTTTGATTATTTCCGGGCCGGTAGCGCAGGATAGTGAAGATGAGGAATATGTCATTCTCAAACCTTTTGTGGAACGCCTGATGAATGCCCAGCAAAAACTGGCGACTCAATATCTGGCGGAAGCCAAAAACCTTTTCAAACAAGGTAAAACCGGCTTCCAGGAAGGGGAAGGAGGTATGGCGCTGCTGCGTGCTTATCGGGCATTGCCAAAATCGCGGGCATTGATCAAATTCCTGAGCGAAGAAGGTGTAAAAGTTACCCTCCAAAAAGCGGAAAACTTCTACATGCAGGAGCAATCGAAAAACATGCACTTGGTGGACGAGCCGCTTTATTTTACCATTGATGAGAAAAACCGTCAGGTTGAGCTGACCGAACAGGGTACAGAATATTTGGCCAAAGGTCAGGAAGACCCGGAAATGTTCGTTATGCCGGACATCGCGCTGCGCATGGTGGAAATTGACAATAACGAGGAACTAAGCAAGGAAGAAAAGGAAACCGCCAAAAATCAGCTGGCGCAGGAGTTTGCCGTGAAATCCCGCCGCCTACATGCAATGAGCCAGTTGCTCAAGGCTTATACCTTGTTTGAACGCGATGAGGAATACGTAGTGATCAACGGCGAGGTGAAAATCGTGGACGAACAGACCGGACGTCTGATGGAAGGCCGCCGCTACTCGGATGGTTTACACCAGGCGCTGGAAGCCAAGGAAAATGTAAAAGTCGGTGAAATCACGCAGACCTATGCAACCGTAACCCTCCAGAACTATTTCCGGATGTACCATAAACTGGCCGGTATGACCGGTACCGCCGAGACCGAAGCCAGCGAGTTCTGGGAAATTTATAAACTGGATGTGTCGGTTATTCCTACCAACCGACCCATTGTTCGGGACGATCGGGATGACCTGGTTTTCAAAACCTCCCGCGAGAAATTTAATGCAGCGATCGAAGAAATCGTCAAACTCAGTGAAGCCGGACGCCCGGTACTGGTGGGTACCACTTCAGTGGATATTTCCGAGAAACTGAGCCGGATGCTTAAATTGCGAGGCATCGATCATAACGTATTGAACGCCAAGCAGCACCAACGCGAAGCCGAGGTCGTAGCGGAAGCAGGTAAACCGGGTAAGGTGACCATCGCCACCAATATGGCCGGTCGTGGTACAGATATTAAGATTTCTGAGCAAGTGAAAAAGGCTGGCGGTCTGGCGATTATTGGTACCGAGCGCCACGATTCACGCCGGGTGGACCGTCAGCTGCGCGGTCGTGCCGGACGTCAGGGAGACCCCGGTACTTCTCAGTTCTACGTTTCGCTGGAAGATAATTTGATGCGTCTGTTCCAGTCGGAGCGTATTGCCAAGCTGATGGACCGCATGGGACACAAGGAAGGTGACGTGATCCAGCATTCGATGGTATCGAAATCCATTGAACGGGCGCAGAAAAAAGTAGAAGAGAATAATTTCGGTATTCGTAAGCGTTTGCTGGAATACGATGATGTAATGAATATTCAGCGGGAAGCGATTTATAAAAAGCGTCGCAATGCGCTCTCGGGCGACCGGCTGGCGGTGGATTTGAATACCATGTTCCATTCCCAGATCGAAAATCTGGTTTACAAGCACAAAGCTGAAGGTGATTTCACGGCATTCCGTCGCGAAGCCCTTGGTACTATTGGGTTTGACCCGGAAATGGATGCCATCGATTTCAAAGAAGCGCCCACCGATGATGTGGTAGAACGCGTGGAAGAACAATTCTACGAATTTTATAATCGCAAAAATGACCATATTTCCCAGTTGCTGCTGCCGCAGATCAAGCAGGTGTACGAAACCAAAGGCAATCATTACAAGCGTATTCTGGTGCCCTTCAGCGATGGGCGTTCCAATCCTTTAGTGATTACAGCCGACATAGAAAAAGCGATCAAAACCAACGGTAAATCCATCACGCGGGATATTGAAAAAGCGGTAACGCTGGCGATCATCGACGACAAGTGGAAGGAGCACCTCCGCTCGATGGACGAACTAAAAGAATCGGTGCAGGCGGCTTCATTCGAGCAGAAGGATCCGCTGGTGATCTATAAAATGGAAGCTTACAACCTCTTCGAACAATTGATCTTCGAAGTGAATGAGGCGGTAACGTCCTATTTGTCAAAAGGTACACTGGTACTGCCCGATGGCCGCCCGCTGGAGCAGGCGCGCGAGCAAAAGACCGACCTGAGCAAGGTGAAAACCAGCCGCTCGGAAACGGAGGATGCCGCCCGTCAGGCTGCCGAAGCCGTGAGTGGCCGCACCAAGGTGGAAACCATCAAGCGCACGGAGGAAAAAGTAGGGCGCAATGATCCTTGCCCTTGCGGAAGTGGTAAGAAATACAAGCATTGCCACGGTAGAGGGTAGGTGAAGACTTAGTGACGGGGAGATTTTGAGACTTTGTACCCCCGGAAGAGGCGCATTTATTCCTGAGTGAATAGATGCGCCTTTTTTCTTTAAATGTGATAGACACATTTATTCATAACTTTATAATTCTTTATTATTTGCTTTAGCTTATTAATATTTTAGCTATTTTATTACAATTTCCACATTTATTTTACATCCCCTATTGACATTCACGATTTTTCTTTTTTTCTTTGAGAAGATTTTATACATGTTTTTTTGCTACCCTCAGCCATGATGCCGGTTCGCCGGGGTCAGGTCTGTTCTTGAATTTCAAACTTCTTTTGTTTTGCCAATCTGAACCACACTAAATCGATTGCAACAGCCTTGTTGCCTGGTTTTTTTATGTTTTGACCGAAGAGCAAGCGCCTGGGGCGGGAAAAACCGGGAGGTACGCAGGATCTGATTTGGAAAAAAGGCTAATGCCGCCAAGTGCTAGCCCGGCGACAAAAGCCTTATTGTTTAACTAGAATAAGTAACAAAATTATGAAAAAATGCCAAAACTGCAACGACAGTTCCTAGTGCCGCACCTGACCGGGCGCTAGTTTACCTTTTCCAATGCTTTATGATGCACTTATTGAATGATCTGATCCAGGTCATTCCCAACAATGTATTTTCTAAACCAAAAATGAATAAAAAATGAAACAAGCGTCCGTACTCCTGTTCCTCTTTGCATTCCTGTTACTGACCGCCACCGCCGCGCAAGCCCAACTCATGCGCAAAGATACCGCCACCCTGCCCCGCAGCAAATGGGAAGTAGGACTCGACCTCAAACCCATCTGGGATCGGAGCGAACCCTACAACTTTGTGGTGCGGTATTTCTTCAAAGACAGGTGGGCCCTGCGCGGGGGTATGGGGCTGGAAATGAATTGGTCGAAGGATACACTGGATGTTGTTGAGTCGCAACTGACAGCGCCAAGTCCTACCTACAGGTATAATTTATACGAACAATTTGAAAACAAGAATTCAAATTTTCAAGTATTCCTGGGAATTCAGTTTGAGCAAGGAGAGAAGAAACTTAAATGGTACAATGCCATAGATGTATTTTATTTTAAATATGAAAACCATTACCTGGCACCTGTTGCTACATTTGGAAGAAGAGAGGAATCGATAGTCGTAAATGATTTTATCAAGACTAGTTCTCAAGATAATATCAAGAATGGCGGAGGTATTAATGTAGTCAATGGATTTTCTTATCGGATAGTTTCTAATCTATCAATTTCTACTGAGATGGCCGTGGTTGGACAAAGATTCAAATACATGAATCAGATAGACTTACGTGATTATAGTGTGTATGGAGATGAAACCATTAAAATCATTCGTGAGGAAGGCTGGAAACATTCTATTGAGGTTAAGCCTTTGTTCCGAGTATTCATTAATTACCATTTTATCAAAAATTAAAAATCATGCAAAATATCCTATTAATTGTATTTACTTCATTCTGTTTTTTTGTTGGTGTAGCGCAATCAACTACAGTAACCGTCACCTGTTCTGGAGGTGGTAGTAGTTGCCTTTCCCCAGAACCATTGTCAAACACTAACTATACTTTTAATGTTGCAAACCTGCCGAGTGGTTATTCATTTTCTACTGCGAATTGGCAACCAACAGGTCAAAACTCTACTGGTCCAAACGGAGGGGAGGTTTTTAATGCTACTTGGCCTAATACACCCAGTAGCTCTAATAAGAAACTCAAAGTAACCGTGACATTTAAAAAGAGTCAATCTCCTGATATCGTTGTAACTTCACCGGAAGTAAACATTACAGTTAAATACATTTCCTCTATTTCCTCCATCAGCATTAGCGGCGGTGGAGTAAGCGGCTCATACAGCAATAACAGCACGGTCGTTGTCCCTTGTGGCTCAAGAACAATGACATTGACTGCTACTCCACCTGTGACTGATCCCTCTTCCTCTGTGGTGTACGAATGGCTGTTGCCTTCCGGTTGGACTGGTTCCTCTACTACCAATAGTATTACCGTGACTGCCAATGCCGGTAGCACCGACCAAGGATTGACCTTGCGCTATCGCCGTAGCGATAGCAATAATTTTTTACAAGCTTTCAGCTTAAACATGGATCGTCCGCAGGTTGGTTTTCCTGACATTCCCACTAGCCTGAACGATGCTTTTTGCTCAGGTGAAACCCGATCGGTTACGGCTACCGCTGCCAATGCCACTTCTTTCCAGTGGAGCGGCACCAGCGGCATCAGCGCTACGCCCAATAATGCCGCCACTACTTCCATTTCGGCTACCGCCAACGGCACCTTGACCCTTACGGTCAACAATGCCTGCCAGGCGCCACAAACCCGCAATCAAAGTATTGCCTTTGGCACACCCACGCTTTATGGCGCATCACCATCGGGTTCCTTTAATTACATCAATGGAAATACCCTCTTAAGTATTCAATCAAACAGCGGTTGTGTGGCTTACAAATGGGAAATCGTAAACGGAAGCGGGTATATTTCTCCCAATCCCAATTATTCCTGCCCCAAAACTTTTGGAGGGCGTCACCTACGGTGATAACAACGTTTGTTATGTTTCCACCAGCGATTTTGTCAGGGTCAGGGTTACTTCCGCCAATAAATGCGGCGTTGGGGCAAGCTGGACTTTTTACCTCCAAAATGGCTCCGGGTTCATGATGACTTCTCCCAATCCGGCAACAAATACCGTTTCCCTGGAATTTGCCTCTGAATTCATCGCCGAAAATGTTAAAAGTGTAGAATTGATCCGGGATGGAGACCTAAGAACAGCGCGAAGTTTTCAGCCTGCCGGCGACCGGGCAAATCCGGAATATGCGGCTTTTCTGTCCAACCGAACAATCGCTTTCGATGTAACAAATTTGCCCAGAGGGCGCTATTACCTGAGCGTGGTATACAAAGAAGGCGATAAAAAATTCACCGAATTTGTATTATTGCAGTAATCTATTACTACAGGAACTGGGTCAGATAAGACTTTGTACCCCCGGAAGAGGCGCATTTATTCCTGAGTGAATGGATGCGCCTTTTTTTATAATTATAAAATTTTTTTAACCCCTATCTGTACTGCTTTTAGGAATTGTCCTGAAAGGCTTTTTCCAATTGCTTTGTGATATAATGTTGGTAAGTAGGTTTGAAATTTTTATTATATCCTTGAAAAGAAAAAATAATATTGCCCTCAGCATCTATCAATAAAAAATGAGGGAATCCTTGTGGCAAATATTTATCATAAAAAGCATGGTTTTCGTCCTCTAATATGGGCATATCTTTATAAGGTAAGTATTTGTTTTTAAAAATGGTTTCAGCTTCTACGGGTGATTTGCGAAGGTGAAGGGGGCGTGTGTACAGATAAACATGTTTAAAATCTTTATATAATTTTTCTTTTTCCTGAAGAAAAGGATGCAAACCGCGCATACCTGAAAAACAATTGCCGCAGCGCTCATTCCAGGTTTCTATAAGGATAACTTTGCCCTGTAAAGATCGGGTGATATTTTCACCCTCAGCATCCTTAAATACCAAAGAGGTATCTCCAAAATCGATCTTTGCCTGATTGGCAGTGGTATAAGTGTGCTCTTTAATAAAATTTTTTTGGGGATACCAGGAAAAAGAATAGTAGGCAAAAACACTACTAAATAATACGGCATACATAATCAATAAGCGCCGGTTGGCGAGTA
>CAZGAU010000015.1:34943-53645 GCA_964523725.1 uncultured Saprospiraceae bacterium | reverse complement strand
AGTTTGATGGTTTGGAAGTTCAAGGAGTTGGGATTTTATTAAAATTTTTCAAAAATGAAGAAATTAGTTGTCTTGAGTGGTGCGGGGATTAGTGCGGAGAGTGGTATCAAAACCTTTCGGGATTCCGGAGGCCTATGGGAAGAATATGATATCATGGAAGTGGCTTCGATTGAAGGTTGGCATAAAAATCCCCAACTGGTTCTAGAATTTTACAATGCGCGGCGGCGGCAGTTGCATGAAGTAGAACCCCATCGTGGGCATGAAGCGCTGGTTGCACTGGAAGAACAATATGAAGTGACCATCATAACTCAAAACATTGATGATCTGCACGAAAGAGCCGGGAGTAGCGAGATTATTCATTTACATGGTGAATTATTCAAAGCCCGCAGTACCCAGGATCAAAGCCTGATTTATGAATGGCAAAAAGATATTATTATGGGCGATACTTGCGAACTCGGTAGTCAGCTACGCCCACACATCGTCTGGTTTGGTGAAATGGTGCCCATGATCGAGCCCGCAGCAGTTGAGGTAGCAATGGCAGATATCGTTATTGTAGTAGGTACCTCGCTGCAGGTATATCCGGCCGCCGGATTACTGGGTTTGGCCCAAGAAACTACCAGAATCTATTACGTTGATCCTAAGCCGAGCATCAGTTATGAAATGAACCTTTACAAAGATGTAAAACTCATCGCCGAAAATGCCTCCATCGGGGTTCAACGTATCGTTGATGAGTTAATTGGCTGATTTGATTATCCGGGTTTGAACATTGCAGTAAAACCATAGAACCAGTAAAAATCCATCGAACTGTCGTTAGCAGAAACGCTAATGCCGTCCAGGTAATCGGTGAATGGCACGCGCCAGCCGCCCTCCACTCCAATCATCCATTTACGATTGACATCATAGCGCAAACCTAAGCCCACAGGGATGACCAAATGTATCTTGGAGTAGCCCGCTCTGATATCCTGTAAAGCAGGATTACTGCTTCCGACATTCCCCAAAGCCGGGAAAGTTGGTTTTGGATTGGTAAATACCAAACCCAAGCCACCCAGGGCATACGGAGATATGAACAGCTTGGATTTGCCGCCCTGCAATTCCCTGGCTTTACCGAATGGCTCCCATTCCGCCATACCTGAAAACTCCACCAGGCTGGTAGTGAAACTCGCATTGCGATCACCTCTGCCTTCGTAGTTGGCATCATCGCCGGAGAGCCGTCCAAAAAGCAGATTAGCGCGGAACTTAAGGGTATAATAATAATTGTAGCGTCCGGTAATACCGATTGCGGTATTCGACTCTTTCAGATCAATCGTTTTGCCAACTATGTCGCCTTGATAAACCGACCAGCCGAGAAACATACCGACTTCCCATTCAGGATTTTGTGCATGAAGAAAAGAAAAGCAGCACAATGCCAAAGCGAGGGAGTAAAATTTTTTCATGTTATTACGCTTGTTTTTGGGAAAAAATTAATTCACCTATCTAATTTGGCAAAAATAGATAAAAAAAAATTTAATACCTGCTATATTCCGGGAATTAAACCTCGGATGTTAATTATTTTCTATGTATTCTGTTCTTTTCCAGACTTTTACCGTCGGTGTTAAATAAAACTTTTGTGGTAAAGCCAAAAATGAAGACGGTAGCTCAATTTGCTTCCAGGCATCATGCAATACCTCTAAATCAGCGGATACCCCGCAGAAATGCGGCTCGTCAATTGTACCATCGCCATTTGTATCCAATAAAGGGCAACCACCTTTCCACGTTGGTCCGGCAAGCCGGGCGCACCAGTCATCTTTATCGGCAATTTTATCACCATCCACATCCGGGCAGCCACGGGTATATTCTGGCCCAGCCGCAAAAGGGCATTCATCTTCGTAATTGGCAATCCCGTCGTTATCTGCATCCGGACAGCCACCCAGTATTTTTACGCCGGCTTCATCCGGACAAAGATCTTCCAGGTCTTCTACCCCATCGCCATCCCGGTCGGGACAACCTTTGGCTGTAATATGTCCAAAAACTTTGGAGCAACGGTCCTCTTTGTCAGGAATGCCATCGCCATCTTCATCTCTTGCAAAAAAGCGAATGGTGATCGTTGCACCGGCAAAAGCATACCAGTCTCTGCGATCAGGATTAGCCGCCTCACTCACCCCATCCAGATAATCGGTAAAGGCATAACGCGTGCCGCCCTCCAACCCTAAAACCACTCGTTTACTCAAGTCAAACTTGATGCCCGCGCCCATTGGAACAGCAAAATTTGTAGCCGGGTATTTCATGGCTTTATCCAGTAGCACTTCGGGTGGCGCCTCGCCATTTCTGTATAAAGCAAATTCGGGTTCCGGATTGGAAATGGCCACACCACCTCCCACAAAAACATACGGAGATATCAAAGCCTTGAATTGATTGAATCCAGGGTATCTGCGCTTGCCAAAGGGTTCCCATTCAAATAAAAGTGAAGATTCGATGATTTCAGTTTTAAAACTGATTTGCCGTTTGACGGTAAAATCGGTATTGGTAAAATTCTGATCGGTTCCGGAAAGTTGTCCATAAGTAGCACCCAACCGCAGTGCCCATTCCTTGCCCAGAAAATAGCGTGCTGATAACCCCGCCGCAAAATTGGTTTCGTCGGGGTAAGGGTGTAAAGTAGGCACCAGATCACCCTGGTAATTAGCCCCCCCCAGGAAAATGGTTGCCTCCCATTTATGCTGGCTTAGAAGCGCCATCGGCACCAGTAGCAACATCAATGTTGTCCAAAGTGTGTAGTTTTTCATTTTCATACACGCATGTTTTACAAGCTCACAGGATATTGGGTCTGCCGATTAACGGCGTTTCATATTCACATATTGCTTATTTCATTCCGATTAAGCAGAATGATTTGCCTTTAGCAACGGAGGGTGGGTTGTATGTTAGAAAAGCTCGAAGATACTTTGCTTTAATATTTAAAGCAAACATTCACTTGTCAATAACGCATGAGGAAAAGGTTTATTGTAACCAAGATGCGGTAAAGATGGGAAATTTAACGTATAATTTGTACTGATCATATGCTATAAAAAAGAGGCAGATCACCTCAAGGATAATCTGCCGTCTTAAAGTACCAGTAAGTAAAAATAAGCAGCACAAAATTTAGTTGTTAGACCTTGGTTTTTGGATATTGGTTAATCCAATAACTAAAAACCAATATCAAACGTCTCAAGAACCTAACCCTATCCCTGACACATAATGCAATCCGGGTCATCGAGGCTGCAAGCCTGCCCTTCTATGGCATCCAGTTCTATCGGTGTAGGCTTATCTAGGGCTTTTGCAGCTGCCGCCGAGGCAGTTGCATTGGCTTTCACCTTGATTTCCTGCTGGGCTTCGGCTGTTACAGTAAATTTGATCGGATCCACTGCCGCCTTGGAGCGCAGATAGTACATGCCCGTCTTTAAGCCCTTCTGCCAGGCGTAGAAATGCATCGAAGAGAGCTTGCCAAAATTGGCGTTTTCTACAAATAAATTCATGCTCTGGCTCTGGCAAATAAATGCCCCGCGATCGGCCGCCATGTCAATGATCACCTTCTGGCTGAGTTCCCACACGGTTTTGTACAAATCCTTGAGTTCCTGCGGAATTTCATCAATCTGCTGGATCGAGCCGTTGGAAGCCATGAGCTTGTGTTTCATATTGTCATCCCACAACCCAAAGCCAATCAGGTCTTTCAGCAAATGCTTGTTGACAATAATGTATTCTCCGGAAAGCGTCCGGCGGGTATAAATATTTGAGGTATAAGGCTCAAAACACTCGTTATTACCCAAAATCTGTGAAGTGGAAGCCGTAGGCATCGGCGCAAGGAGCAAGCTGTTGCGCAAGCCCGTTTTCTGAATGCGTTTTTTCAAATCAGCCCAATCCCAGCGATCGCTCGGCGTCACGCCCCACATGTCGAACTGCAACTCGCCTTTACTCGCGGGCGAACCCTGGAAGCTGGAATACGCGCCGTCACGCGCCGCTAGCTCGGTACTTTCCAGCAAAGCGCCGTAATAGATTGCTTCAAAAATATCTTTATTCAACTGCTTCGCCTCCGCGCTATCGAATGGGAAACGCATCTTGATAAACGCATCCGCTAAACCCTGTACGCCAATGCCGATGGGACGGTGCCGCATATTCGAATTCCGCGCCTGCTCTATCGGGTAGTAATTGATATCGATGATTCGATTCAAATTCCGCGTCACGACTCGCGTCATTTCTACCAGTTTGTCAAAATCAAACTGGCGGGTTTCTTCATCTACAAACTTCGGCAGGGACAAAGAGGCCAGATTGCAGACCGCCACTTCATCGGGCGAGGTATATTCCATGATCTCGGTACACAAATTACTGGAGCGAATCGTGCCCAGATTTTTCTGATTCGACTTTTTATTCGCAGCATCTTTGTACAATATATAAGGCGTGCCCGTTTCAATCTGCGATTCAAGAATGGCAAACCACAATTCCTGCGCCTTTACTGTTTTACGGGCTCTGCCTTCCTGCTCATATTGGTGATACAAGGCTTCAAATTCGCCGCCGTACACATCAAACAAACCAGGCGCTTCGCTCGGATCAAACAAAGACCACTCGCCATCTTCCTTCACGCGCTCCATGAACAAATCGGGAATCCACATCGCATAAAACAAATCCCGCGCACGCATCTCTTCCTTACCGTGATTTTTTTTCAGGTCCAGGAAATCAAACACATCGGCGTGCCAGGGTTCCAGATAGACCGCAAACGCGCCCTTGCGCTTACCACCGCCCTGATCCACGTAACGCGCCGTGTCATTGAACACCTTCAGCATCGGGATAATGCCGTTGGACGTGCCACCGGTACCTTTGATATAACTTCCCGTCGCCCGGATATTGTGAATGCTCAGACCAATACCGCCCGCACTTTGCGAGATCAAAGCGCAACGCTGCAAAGTTTCAAAAATACCACCAATGCTGTCTTCCGTCATCGAAAGCAGGAAACATGAGGACAACTGCGGCTTCGGCGTACCGGCATTAAACAGCGTCGGCGTTGCATGGATAAACCACTTCTCCGACATCAAATTGTACGTTTCAATCGCCGCTTCGATATTCTCACCGTGAATGCCCACCGCTACGCGCATCAGCATTTGTTGCGGACGTTCCACCACATTGCCGTTCATGCGCAGCAAATACGAGCGTTCCAGCGTTTTAAAACCGAAATAATCGTATTCATAATCGCGATCATAAATCAGCGCTGAATCCAGCACATCGCGGTTTTTCCAGATGATTTGGTAAGTCTCATCGCCAATCAGTCCAGCCTTCTCGCCGGTTTTCGGGTCGATGTAATTGTACAAAGCCTTGATTGTCTTGGCAAAAGACTTATCGGTATTCTTATGCAAATTCGACACGGCAATGCGCGCCGCCAGGATCGCGTAATCCGGGTGAATCGTCGCCATCGTCGCCGCCGTTTCTGCCGCGAGGTTATCGAGTTCGGTCGTGGTCACGCCATCGTACAAGCCGAGCACCACCTTCTTGGAAATTTCAATGTAATCTACGTACCGCATATCCAGTCCGTAGCAGAGTTTTTTAATACGCGCAGTGATCTTGTCAAAACTGACTTCTTCCTGTTTGCCGCTTCTTTTTATTACATACATGATATTGGTGTTATGGTCTTGGTGTAGTTTTTAAATATTTAATTATTGTAGCCCTATTTTATTCAGGTTGAGGAGTTTAGGAGCTGAGATGTTGAGGTATTGAGAAAGCTGAATTTATTTGGTATTGCTGCGCTAAACTCCTAAACCCTCTAAACTCCTCAACTCTTAACCTCCTAACCTCCTCAACTTTAATTAAAAATCCTCCTCCAACGTAAACACCTGCTTATCCCGCCCGCCGAGCACGCCGGCTTTCTGGTAGTCCCCTACTCTCTTTTCAAAGAAATTCGTCTTGCCCTGCAAGGAAATCATATCCATCCACGGGAACGGATTTTCCACCTTGTACACCTTCTCCTGACCCAGCGCCACCAGCAGGCGATCCGCCACAAACTCGATGTACTGGCACATCAGCTCCGCGTTCATGCCAATCAGATTCACCGGTAAGGCATCGCTCACAAATTCCTTCTCGATCTCCACCGCATCGGTAATGATGTCGCGCACAGTATCTTTCGGCAGTTTGTTCTTGACGTGGTCATTGTACAGCAGGCAGGCAAAATCACAATGCATGCCTTCGTCCCTGGAAATCAGCTCATTAGAAAACGACAAGCCCGGCATCAAGCCCCGCTTTTTCAGCCAGAAAATGGAGCAGAACGAGCCGCTGAAGAAAATCCCTTCCACCGCCGCAAACGCGATCAAACGCTCGGCAAACGAGCCATTTTCGATCCAGCGCAGCGCCCAGTCCGCCTTTTTCTTCACGCAATCCACCGTTTCGATGGCGTTGAACAGGTAATCCTTTTCCTTGGGGTCTTTGATGTAGGTATCGATCAGCAACGAGTAGGTCTCGGAGTGAATATTCTCCATCATAATCTGGAAGCCGTAGAAAAACTTCGCCTCGGTATATTGCACCTCCTGCACAAAATTCTCCGCCAGGTTTTCATTCACAATGCCG
Organism: uncultured Saprospiraceae bacterium; assembly: GCA_964523725.1. Taxonomy (GTDB): domain Bacteria; phylum Bacteroidota; class Bacteroidia; order Chitinophagales; family Saprospiraceae; genus JADJNW01. Next base: position 47,090 of record CAZGAU010000015.1, on the reverse strand, counting down.
TCGCTCGCCGCGAAAAACGCCAGCACATGCTTGATAAAATGGCGCTCATCATCATTGAGGCGCTCGTTCCAGTCGTTTGCATCCTGCGACAGGTCAATCTCCTCCGCCGTCCAGAAGCTCGCTTCCGATTTTTTGTAAAACGCCCAGATATCGGCATGCTCGATCGGAAACAGCACAAAACGCCGCGGGTTCTCCATCAGGATCGGTTCGGTATGGTTGTTTTGGTTCATGATTAATTACGTGTTATTTGAGTGTAATAAGCTTTTATAGTATTAAATAGTAACTTAAATATTAAATCAAATTGCTCTTCTTCTTCAATTTCTTTAGTATCAGGTTTATTATGACGTATTTTATAATTATTTAATAAGCTAAAAAGAGTGCTTATTTCTTTTTTTGAAAAAAGAGACTCTAAATCTTTTCTTAAAGGTTCAAGAATAAAACCAAGCGTTTCACATGCAGACCTTTTTTCCTGAAATGCTGAATAACCTGCATTAAAAAGCTTCAATGCATGTTGAATATGCTCATCTATCTGCAGGTTTCCTGTTGAAAAAGGCTCAGTAAATCGTTTGTACTCTATTTTTTCAACTGAAGCACCTATATAATACTTTTTGTCTAAGTTAAAATCAATCATTAAAAAAGAGGGTATTCCACGCGAGAAACAATCTTCGTCATCTAATTTATTTTTCTGATAATATTCATATTCATAAATTAAATTCTTTACAACCCATTCTCTATTAATTCCTTTCTCGTTTTCATATAATAACATTCTATCTTTAATTCTAAAGTAGCATATGATAGAATGAATCCCTTCTAACGGTACAAACATCAATTTAACTCTTAACTCTTTGTAATCTGTTTTTTTATCAAGCAAATTTGGACACTGCTCTTGAAGCCATTTTATGCTATCTTTTCTACTCTGAATTGGAGAATCATTTCTAAAAGTTTCTGAAATAAACTCTCCATCTAATTCAATCACTGCTAAATAATAAACTTGTATTTTATTCTCCATTCTTTAAAAATTAAAACATTTCTTTATTGTCATGATAAAATAACATTTCAAACCCATTTCCCCATTTACTATCTATGCTTACAAATTTAGAATACTCATTAGTTATTATCCCCCACCATTTATCAGATTTTGCAAATGAAGTTTTAATTTGCTCGGTTGCAGTAAAAGGGAATGGTTGTAAGTCTCTATCCGTTCCTGTAAAAGAATCAATGAATTGAATATCCTTAAAGCAATAAGTAAAATTCACTGTTCTTGATGCCACAACTATAAGATTTGAATTAGCAAGGATCAAAGTCCTACCTAATTTTTCTTCTTCTTTTCCATTTTGATATTTAATGTTGGTTTTGGATGAAATATATCGTAACGTCAGTGGATCACCTGGCGTTACACCAAGAGAGTAATTCCAAAAACGGATATTCCTTTGACAATCTTCATCGCAACCTATCTCTTCGTATTTTTTTTTGTATAATCATCAACTAAGAATTCCGAATATTCTATTTGTTTACATGAAAAATTAATAAGCATAATCAATAAGAGAAAATTAGTTGTCTTCATGTGATTATAATTTACGTTTTGTAATAAAACCTGACACGCTCGTGCCGGCTTGCATCCGGTGCATATTATTTCCCTCGCTAGCGCCGGACTGCGTCCGGTGATTTATTATTTACAGTTTCATTCGGCGACTGAAGGTCGCCGCTACATTTCTACCAGCCCTGAAAGGGCGATATTTTTATAGCCCTTTGCGTGAAGCCGTGATACAAACCCCGAAGGGGTGACATCCATGTCAAATTTTACCCCCAGAGGCTAAAATTTTGAGTTCGCACCCTAAAAAATCAGCCTCCAGTGGTGGTTTTTCGTTTTGTATTGACCTAATTATACAGTAGCGACTAAAGTCGCTGATCATTATCTGAAGTACATTGACCACGATGTCAAAGAGCATAGCCCTCCAGCCCAGCGCACTGCATCCAGTTGCCAGTAATTCTCTTATTTTCCTGCTGTGTTGGAGATTCCCTTCTTAATGAGGAAGTTTTCTCATCGCAAGAGCCTTTTCTGGACTTTTGCTGTTGCTAAATTAATCTTTTCGCAAGCTTTGCGCACGGAAAGTTTTCCACATAATGTGGGTAACTTTGTATTTTAATTGAAAATCAATGTATTATGAATTATCAACAATGTTGGTAACTTTATCCACAATGTGGAAAACTATTTGTGGAAAACTTTTCTTGTGTCACTATTCTGATGAAAGGGCAAAAATATTTTGCTAAAAGTAGGTGGTAGATCGGGCAATGCAATCCCTGCTTGTGATTACCCGATCCATTGGAAAGGAGGCTTAATTTTTAGACTTGGTGCGGATTTCCACCACGCCGAATTCGCCGCGCTGACCGTAGGGGCCGCTGGCCTGAGCGGGCGCCAGTACCTTGACCGATGCGATGTTGTTGACGTCCACCAAACGTGCAGCCTGGGTGTAGCTGCTGCCAATAGCGGTTCCGTCCAATACAAATAAGGGTTCGTTGACGCCGGTAATACTGCTGATGCTACGAATGGTCACTTTGGCGTTATCGCCGCTGCCCACCATCTGGATCTTGGGATCACGCCGCAAGAAATCGCTGAGCGACTGGTAGGTGTTGGTATTCAGTCCTTCACTGCTGACGCTTGCGCCTTGAGTGCCGCTGCAAGCGCCCAGCAACATGATCAGACTAAACATGCCGAGGGCAATTACATAATTGTTAAATGGTTTTTTCTTCATGGTGAATGATTTTTTGATAAAGCTAAATAATTTAGCGGTTTGTTTTTTAAGTATTTTTGCTTGCCAGCAGGCATTCTTGCAGAAAGATTTTCAAAAAAATTACGGCGCCTGTAACTTTTATAAATTTGAATCGTCCTTTCAAAAAACCTGATTCCAGAACGAACTCAATCTACAACCCTATGCGAATCACTCTTTTGACCTGCCTGCTGCTGTTTGCGGCGGCATTAAGCGCCCAGGATTATTTTGTAATCACCGGTAATGTCGTGGACGCCAAAACGGGCAAAGCCTTGGCTTACGCGCACATCGGTATTCCCGAACGCGGCATTGGTACCACCACCGGCTCGGATGGCGGCTTTACGCTGAAAATACCCGACGAATACGCCAAATCCACGCTGATGGTTTCATACGTTGGTTACGAAACCTATCGCCAATCCATCGCTTCGATCAAGAGCCCGGTGATGATTCGGGTGAAGTCTTCGCCGACTAATTTGCAGGAGGTGATCGTGATGTCGGAAGCCGGCATTGAAAATATCATCCGCAAGGCGGTAAAGGCGATTCCCAAGAATTATCCGACCCACCCGATCACCAATCTGGCGTTTTACAGAGAATCCAAAACCGATAAAAACGAGGATCATATTTACCTCGCGGAAGGCGTGCTGAATGTTTACAAAACCAGCTACCGCAATGATAATGAAGGGCAAGTGACGCTGGTGCAGGGCCGGAAAATGATTTTGCAACCCGAAGTGGTGGAAAATTCCATTGGCTTTACCTCGGGGCATCTGGCGGCGCATCGCTTTGATTTTGTGAAATATCGCGAGGATTTTATTGATGAAAAAAACTTCCCGGATTACCGCTACTGGATTGAAAAGATCACCACGTATCAGGATTTACCGATATATGTTATTGGTTTTGATAAAGCGGAGGATGGCAAAGGCCGGATGCGCGGGCAAATTTATATCGATACTTTGTCGTATGCGTTTTTGCGGGCTGAGTTTGAAATCCGCCCCGAAGGTTTGAAAAAATATGACGATTATCCGCTCTACTCAGGCAACTGGCTGGCCAATCGCTACACCGTGAATTACCGCAAAGTAGGCGATAAATGGTACTTCGGCGATGCCCTGCGCGAAGGCAGATACCGCGACGGCGGCGTGTACAGCAATGAAATCATGATCACCGAGATCAATACAGAACGCTCCGGACCGCTTCCCTACCTCGATCGCCTGGGCCGCAACGACGCCTTCCTTCGTGTGACCGGCACCTACGACGAAGATTTCTGGAAACAGTACAACACAACGCCACTCAGCGCGAAGCTCGAAGAAAGCGTATTGCAATTGAAAAACGAAACAAAATCAGCGGAGGTGTTTGACAGTGCCTACATGGCCGAAGTGCAGCGTTTGCAGGACTCAATTCAGGAAGTGCGCTCGCAGTCGGTGCGCCAGGATCGGCTGGATGAATTTGGCATTGATCTAAGCGACCTGGAGAATGGAAATTTCAAGCTGCCCACCCGCCGGGCCAAGCGCAATCGCTGGCGCTTACAAGGGGCAATCGGTGCGGGCGCGCATCTGTTGGAAACCGAAGCCGCGAATATGTCTATCACTTATCTCAACGCCCCAGAAGGAGAAGTAATTCTAAGCACGACCGATGAGATGAAAGCACGTCCGTTTGAACCGGTCTATCATCTTGATTTGCAGCTACTTTTTCATAAAAATTATTTCTTTACCTGGAATATTTCACGCGATTTGTGGGACAGTCGCTACCGTGAACGCGGATTGGGTTTTGGCGCACAATATAATATTTCGAAGGCTCGTCCACTGTTCTTACGTCTGAGCGCTCAGGAAAGCCGGCTGCGCTACGCACGTTTGATTGGCTCTGCCAGCAATGAAGCCGGCACATTCAGAGCTGATAAAAAGAAATTTAATTCCAATCAGGTGAAAATGTACTACGGCAGCCAAACGCATAATTTAAAGCTCACTGCCGAACTGGCATTGGAACTGAATCCCGGGCGGGAATTATTCATCCGGGGCGGTTATTTTATGCCTTTTGATACCAGACAACAAATCCAGCTAAAAGAAAAAAGCCAGTTTTTTAATAAAAAAGCCCGGCTTGATCTTTCCGACCAATTCGTAGTGACCAGAAACGACGCAGGTTTTGATGATCCCATTACGCCAGACCGGTCGTTTTTTATAACGGTGGGACTGGTTTTTAAATAAAATCTTGTTTAAACTAAATAATCGGAATTTTATTTATAAAAACTTGATGTTCACTAAGTAGTCAGACAGTTTTACAGTCGATCGTCGAGAGTCCAATTAATCTGACGATCAACTTCTTATAAAATATTTTATTTGAGTTTAAAATTGTCTCTTTAAGTAGTCGGACAGTTTTACAGTCGATTGTCGAAAGTCAAATTAAGCTGACAACCAACTTCTTATGAAATATTTTATTTTAATTTAAAATTGTCCCTTTGCTTACTTACTTCATAAATTTATTAAGAATATGAAGCAGGTCCTGGGTATTTCCCGTAAGGTTTCTGAATGTATTATAATGAGTATCTGTAACCGGAATAAACTGTTCGCTCTGCCTTGCTTCTGACCAACCGGCTTTAATAGATTGCAAGGCATCCGGATTGGCTTTGTGTAAGGTCAGTAAAGCGCGACGGATCTGTTTCCTGTGCTTTTTGGAAAGGTTATTTTTGATCATCACCGGTCCTAAGGGAATTTCTTCAGATATCCAAAGCACGTTTAGCCGGTCTTTAGCATCAGGGGTTTGGTTGATCAGCTTAAAGTATTCATCACTGCCCATCGCAGCCAGGTCGGTACTTCCGGCCAACACTTCCGCAATAGTATTCGCGTGCGTTTTTCCGTAAAGGACTTGTTTAAATTGATTTTCCGGTTCCTTAATATTTAAAGAGCTAAGGAGCATGCGCGGAACCAGATTCCCCGAGGTAGAACCTTCCGCAACAAACATCATAGTGAGATCCCCCGCCTTGTCTTGCAATTCATTCAAATGATGCACCGGCGAGCCCTGAGCTGCCAGAAGTATAGTTTTATAATTATCAGCGGTTCCTTTTTTTACATTAAGTGCGGCGACGGGTGTAAATGCGGCAGGCGCATCATCGGCAGCCAGCAGCAAGTAACCAAAGGTATTAATAAATACAATATCAACACTTTCCGTTTTTATAGCTGCGATCAGATCTCGAACCGTTGCAAAGCTCTTGACAATGGTTGGGGTCTGCATTTCCTGGCTAAGTTGTTCGGCAAAAGGCTGCAAGTTGGCAATACGATTGTTCGTAGCATAGGTATAAGTGGCAATAACCAAGGTATCCGTAGTCTGGGCTGCAATATGATTTACCAAAAAGGTAAGACAAAAAATTAAGGTCAGGTTTTTCATCGTTTTCATGGATCTTGGTTGTAAATATGATATGATTGCCTTATACAAATAAGAATAAAGAAAAGTTTCAAAGAGGGTAAATATTCCAATCTTCAATTTTTTCATTAACTTCACATCATATCCATAAAATATTATCCGTGATCCGATTCATACTGTTTCTATCGCTATTTTCTCTTGCTTACAGCTGTAAACACGCTGATGACCTATTAAAAAATGAAGCAAAGAATCCCCTTGCCAACGCTAAGTGGATTGACCTGACCTACGCCTATGACGAACATACGATCTACTGGCCTACGGCGGAAATGTTCAAGTTGGACACGGCTTTCGAAGGCATGACAGATAAGGGCTATTATTACTCGGCTTATCAATTCTGTTCGGCAGAGCACGGAGGCACGCACATGGATGCGCCGATTCACTTTGCGGAAGGTAAATTGCCGGTGGACGAAGTGCCGGTGGATCAATTGATTGGCGCGGCGATTGTGATTGACGTCTCCGAGCGTGCCTTGGCAAATCGGGATTATCTAATCTCCGTGGCAGATTTTGAAGCCTGGGAGAAAACAAATGGACAATTACCGGAAGGTGCAATCGTACTTTTGCGAACTGGCTACGGGCAGTTTTGGCCTGACCGCGAAAAATATATGGGTACAGCAGAGCGTGGCGACTCGGCGGTCGCCAAATTACATTTCCCCGGGCTTGACCCGGCGGCGGCACAATGGCTGGTGGATAATCGCAAGATAAAAGCCATCGGACTCGACACGCCCAGCATCGATTATGGGCAATCCACGCATTTCGAGAGTCATCAGATCCTGTTCAAAGCCAATATTCCCGCTTTTGAAAACGTGGCAAACCTAGATCAGCTACCAGTCACCGGAAGTCAGGTCATTGCCCTGCCCATGAAAATCAAGGGTGGCAGCGGCGGACCGGTGCGTATAGTGGCAATGCTGCCCTGATACGATTGCTCAGGCGTGCGCCTTGCGGGAAGATCTTTTTACCGACCTTTCTTCGTGAATTTTATTCGCCAGGAATCGCTTGGGATTGATTTCAGCAATTTGCCAGTAGTCTTCATCATCAAGATAACCGCGCATATCCAGTCCGAAGCGGCGTTCGCGATAATCCTTTTGCAGCATGTAAAAATCGGAACCAAAGAGCACATAATCTCTGGTGCCCGTGCTTTTAATCAAGTTTTTTAATAACGGATACAATTTCTGATCGAAAACGGTGAAGGAAATATCCGAGTAAATATTTGGGTAATCTGTATTTTCTATTAAGTTCCGGATCATAGAATACCAGTTTGGCGCATCTTTATCGGGGTTATAAGGATTGTCGAGGTACTTATCCCATTCTGTATTCCCGCCAAAATGTCCAAAATTGACCTTCAGGTTTGGAAATTCTGGTAACACGTTCTTTTCCAGCCAATAGGGATGGTTAAAAAACTGTGCAAAATCATAATTGGATTTGGTTTCGCTCTCGGTGGCGCCGGGCGTTTGCATGGCTTTGGCCCGCATCGCATCGGTGATCTTGCCGCGATAGTGATTTTTGTTTTTCGGAATGCAGTGCGTGGTGATCGGCAATTCATTTTTTTCAGCGTATGCATACACCGGAAACAGGCGTTCGTCATCCAGGAAATAACCGAGCGCGGGGTACAATTTGATACCACTGAAGCCTTTGTTTTCAATATAATCTTTCACCAAATCCAAAACATTTTCGCGCCGTGGATCAGAACAAATGAACGGATAAATCTTGTCGGGAAATTCCTGTTTCAAAGCTGCGATATCTTCCAATTGCTGTAGGTAGCCGCGCTCGCAAGGTCCGGCTTCCATATACTCAAAATCTACGGTTAAAGGCACAAATTTCGTCCGGCGAGGATAATAATATCTCAATTCTTCCAAAATATCCTTTGGCGTTCTTCGCAAAGCCGCATAAAAAAATGCCGAATAACGATTCAGGGTATTTCTGAAAAGCCGGTAAGCGGTGCTTGCAATCCAATGATTTTTCACGACTGTGACAGGCACCGCGGAATGCAGGAAATACTTGGGAATATAGTCAATGGTGAACAAATGCACATGGCAATTGTGAATGACGTACTCAAGTTTTGGGTTTTCAGGCATGGGTTTGGGTTTTAGTCCTCACCTAAGTTAGCCCAAACCAACAAGTTATGCAAGTATTTTCACGCCTCGTTTTCCATGATTTTGATCACCCGGTACTTTTTTCTGGCTAAAACACTCGGTTAATATCCTCAGCGGTACTTTTTAATACCTCTGGAGGTACTTTTTGGATGTTCTGAACTACTTTTTAATACCTCTGGAGGTACCTTTTAATACCTCCAGAGGTACTTTTTTCTATCTCCGAAATACTTTTTAGTAGCTCCGAGGTACCTTTTAGATGCTCTGAGATACTTTTTAATACCCCTGAGGTACTTTTTTCTATCTCTAAGCTACTTTTTAATACCTCCGAGGTACTTTTTAGAGGTTTGGGAGTGCTTTTTTCTATCAAAACAGGCCCGTAATATTGCCCTGCTCATCCACATCGATGCTTTCGGCAGCCGGTGTGTTGGGCAAACCGGGCATCCGCATCATTTCACCGGTGATAGGCACCAGAAACCCTGCGCCCGCGGCGATTTCAATCTCGCGCACCGTGAGCGTGAAACCGCTTGGGCGACCGATCAAATCCGGGTTATCCGAAAATGACTTCTGTGTTTTGGCGATACAAACGGGCAACTTGTCCAATCCAAGTTTTTCAATGCGTTTGAGGTCAATTTTGGCCTTAGCCGCAAAATCTACATCAGCTGCGCCATAAATTTTAGTCGCAATGGCCTTTATTTTTTCTTCTACGCTCCAATTCCAATCGTACAAAGGCGTAAAGGGCGTATTTTGAGCATCGGCTAATTCCGCGACTTTATGGGCCAGTTCCTCCGTTCCCGCGCCGCCTTTTGCCCAGCCTTCCGCGAGTACCACGGGAACGCCCATTGCCTTGCATTTTTCCTGCAAAACACGGATTTCATCGTCGCTGTCATTGGTAAATCGGTTGATAGCCACTACCACCGGCACATTGTATAATTTACTGTTTTCCAGATGTTTTTCCAAATTAACAAAGCCTCTGGCTACGGCATCGGCGTCGGGTGTTTGCAAATCTTTTAAAGAGACGCCGCCGTGATATTTCAAAGCGCGCATGGTAGCCACAATGACAATGGCATTCGGTGAAAGGCCGGCCGTCCGGCACTTGATATTCAAGAATTTCTCCGCGCCCAGATCAAAGCCAAATCCGGCTTCGGTAACCACGTAATCAGACAGGGACAAGCCCATTTTGGTCGCAATAATCGTGTTGGTTCCCTGCGCAATATTGGCAAACGGTCCACCGTGAATAATCGCAGGATTGCCCTCAATGGTTTGTACCAGATTCGGTCGGATCGCATCCTTCAAAAGCGCTGCCATCGCGCCTTGTGCCTTCAAATCTCTTGCAAAAACCGGCTCCCGATCCCTGGTAAAACCGACAAAAATATTGCCTAAGCGACGTTTCAAATCCGCCAGATTTTCGGACAGACAAAGAATTGCCATGATCTCCGAAGCAGCAGTGATATCAAAACCCGTCTCGCGAGGCACACCGCCGGAAGTACCACCCAGCCCAATGACTACATCACGTAATGCCCGATCGTTCATATCCATCACCCGCTTCCAGGCAATGGTGCGCGGGTCAAGATTCAAGGAACCTTTGCGGTTTTGTAAATTATTGTCTATCAGCGCCGCAAGCAGATTATGCGCTTTTTCTACCGCGGAAAAATCGCCTGTAAAATGCAGATTGATATCCTCCATCGGCAGCACCTGCGAATAGCCGCCGCCGGTAGCGCCGCCCTTGATGCCAAAAACCGGACCCAGGGAGGGTTCGCGCAGCACCACAGTTGTTTTTTTGCCAATGCGGTTTAATCCTTCTGACAAGCCAATAGACATAGTGGTTTTGCCTTCGCCCGCCGGCGTTGGTGAAATGGCAGATACCAGAATCAATTTGCTTTTTTTAATTTTTTCAGGATTGATAAGAGAAAGCGGGAGTTTTGCTTTGTATCGTCCGTAATAATCGAGTTGGTCTTCGGTCACGCTCAGCTTTGCCGCGATGTCACGGATTGGCTTGAGCGTGACGGTTTTCGCAATGTCGAGATCAGTCATTGTTGGTTATAGAGTTTTGGTTAGGAAAAATGTTTCTGGTTTCTACTATTGTTGTTTAAGATAAATGGTATCCATTCTTTCACTGTCCGAATAATCCTTTTCATACAAATGATAACCCGTTTTTTGAAAATAAAGCTTTAAATCCGGGCATTTCCAGCCGCCGTTGATTTCAGAAAACAGGAAATGACCATTGTCATCCGACCGTACTACCTCTTTTTTAAAGTTCAGATCGCTGGAAATCATTACATCCGGAAGTAATGTTTTGGAATCTGCATCCAGTACCACGCCTTCTGCTTGTAACACGCAATCGCAACCATTTAAAAAACAAGCGAATAAAACTAGCAAGGTGATCCGACCGTTCATCATATTAAAAAAAATTAAAACCGCCGATCAAAGATCAGCGCTACCATCTAAATCGTGTAGCCCCCATCGGCCATAAACACCGAGCCCGTACTAAAGCTCGAAGCATCCGAAGCCAGAAATAGCGCCAATGCTGCGATTTCTTCCGGAGTGCCCAGGCGTTTGATGGACTGCTGCGCCAGGATATATTTTAAAATTTGCTCATTGCTCCAAAGCGCTTCGCTGAATTTGGTTTTGATAAAACCAGGACAAATTACATTGGCTCTGATGCCGTGCTGCCCCCATTCTTTTGCCATGACTTGCGTAAGCGAAATGAGTGCGGCTTTGCTCACGCTATAAATGCCAAGTTGCGGTTCCGGCGATACGCCCCCGATACTGCTGATGTTTATGATGACGCCACTGCCGCGTTTTTTCATATCGGGCAAAGCCAGCTTGGACAGCTCAAACGGACCTTTTACGTTGACTTCCATGATCTTATCGAAAGCCCATTCTTCCACGTCTTCTACAGCCCCGAAAACTGGATTGGTCGCCGCGTTATTTACTATGATATCGATGCTGCCAAATTTTTCAAGCGTTTGGTTAACCAGGTTTTTTAGATCTTCCACCTTTCCGGCATGCGCTGCCATTGGTAAAACTTCAATATCCTCTTCGCGAAATCGTTCAGCTGTTTCCTCCAATGATTCCTGTTTCCGGCTGGAGATGACCACTTTAGCGCCGGCTTTGCCAAACACATAAGCAATCGCTTCGCCAATGCCCTTACTCGCGCCTGTAATAATAGCAACTTTGCCATCAAGATTAAACATTTTTTGAATCTCCATATTTGGGTTTTATTCTTTTGCCGACGCAAAATAACGAAAAACGGCTCACCGGGGAAACCGATGAGCCGTTTTGTAAGATGAATTTATTTCATGTATGCATAATCAAATGTGTAAGCGTTCTTTTCGTTGTAGCAACACCTCTTCGCTTTCTTCGCGCTCGGGGTCGGGCACGCAGCAATCTACCGGGCATACGGCAGCGCACTGCGGCTCTTCATGAAAACCTACGCATTCGGTACATTTATCGGGAACGATATAGTAAAAATCATCAGAAATCGGGGCTTGTTGTGCATCTACATCCACTTCCTTGCCATCTTCCAGTTTGTACGTGCCACTCACGCCTGTGCCATCGGAAATAGCCCACTGGATACCACCTTCGTAGATTGCATTATTCGGGCATTCCGGCTCGCAGGCGCCACAATTGATGCACTCATCCGTTATCATTATCGCCATAGTTCTTATCTATTTTTGTTAATTTAACCACCACTTGTGGCAAAAGTTCGATAGCAGCCGCAAAAATAGGACAAAGGGCTTAAAGTTCAAAGTTCAAGGGTTTAAAGTTCAAGAGTTCAAAGTTCAAGGGTTTAAAGTTCAAGAGTTCAAAGTTCAAGGGTTCAAGGGTTCAAGGGTTCAAGGGTTTAATAGTAGTATAAACTTTTCAACCATTCAACTTAT
>CAZGAU010000015.1:18623-34843 GCA_964523725.1 uncultured Saprospiraceae bacterium | reverse complement strand
GTTCAAGGGTTCAAGGGTTTAATAGTAGTATAAACTTTTCAACCATTCAACTTATCAACAAAAATTATATGTCCGGCTATTCAGGTACACCATTGATCAAAAAATTGGGCATTAAAGAAGGCTTCCGTATTCGTACGATCCAAGCGCCTGCGCATTACTGGGATCTATTAGGAGTCTTACCGCCAAAGATTTCTATAATGAATGAGACAAAAGAATTGGTGGATTTCATTCATGTATTTATAAAAAGTACTGCCGAATTAGAAAGTCAACTTCCAGTTTTAAAAGATCAGATTGAAAAAAACGGCATGATCTGGGTTTCCTGGTACAAAAAAAGCGCCAAAATCCCCACCGATGTGACCGAAGATGTTATCCGCGATACCTCGCTGGCACTAGGTTTGGTTGATGTAAAAGTCTGCGCCGTGGACGAGCAATGGTCCGGCTTGAAACTCGTATGGCGAAAAGAAAACCGGTGAATGTTTGAGGTTTGGGATTCAACGTTGAACTTCAAACCTCAAACTTTAAACCTATTGAACCTTTTTCCAAATTCGGAACAGCAAAAATCCGCCAATCGCTGCAGCAGCTGTGGCTACCAGCGCCGAAGGAATGTTCCCGTAAATCCAGAAACCGGTACCAAAAAGCGCTGCATACACTGCAATCGCGCCGATCAGCATACCGCCAATTTCCAGCGGAAGCTTACCCGTTGTAACTTCTTCGGGCTTCAGTTCACCATTTGCCAATGCTTTATCAATCACCGGTTGCCAGCCAAAAGCGGCAGGTTTCACCAGTTTGTAAAAACTCACCAAGACTTTATGTTCAGCCGGAGGTGTCAGTAAAGCCACTGACAGCCAAGAAATTGTAGTAATCGTCACACCAGTAAGCAATTTCTGATAATCAAGCATTGGCGCAAAGCCTAAACGCGTGTGAAGGAATTCAAAATAAACCGCTACCAGGAAAGAAATAACCATAGCTGCCAGTTCGCTGTAAGAGTTGATCCGCCACCAAAACCAGCGTAAAATAAAGAGCAGACCGGTCCCCGCACCAATTTGAAGCAAAATATTAAAGGCCTGGAGCGCATTGGTTAAAGCCAGCGCGATCAGCGCCGCAAAAGCCATCAACAATACAGTCGAAATCCTACCGATAGTAACCAACTCTTTCTCTGTGGCTGCCGGTTTTACAAAACGCTTGTACCAATCGTTTACTACATAGGAAGAACCCCAATTTAAATGCGTAGCAATCGTGGACATAAACGCCGCAATCAGAGAAGCGATCACCAGCCCTAGCAAACCTTTCGGCAGCAAGGTCATCATGGCCGGATAAGCCAGGTCATCGTTGATCACCGAAGGAGAAACATTCGGGAATGCTTTTTGTAAAGACGCAAAATCCGGGAATACAATGATCGAAGCCAGCGCCACCAGCACCCAGGGCCACGGGCGCAGTGCATAGTGGGCAATATTGAAAAACAAAGTCGCCCCCATCGCATGATTTTCGTCTTTGGCAGCCAGCATCCGTTGAGCAATGTACCCGCCACCGCCCGGCTCCGCCCCGGGATACCATACGCTCCACCATTGCACCGCCAACGGAATGATAAATAAAGGCACCAGCAAACTGCTGTCGCTGAAGTCGGGCAACAAGTTCAATTTGGGCGCAATCTGCGGATTCGCCAGCATATTTTCCAGACCACCAACCTGTGGCATGTTGATGATAAAAATTGCCGCGCCGACGGAGCCGATCATAGCGATCATAAACTGGAAAAAATCCGTCCAGATCACCCCGGCAAAGCCACCGATCACCGAGTAAATAACCGTAACCGTAGTTGCCAGCAACAGCGTTTGCACTGGCGACAAGCCAAGCATCACTCCGCCAATCTTGATGCCAGCCAGACACACCGTAGCCATAATCATGATATTAAAAAATACGCCAAGATAAATAGCTCGAAAGCCCCGCAGAAAAGCTGCCATCTTGCCGCTATAACGAATTTCATAAAATTCAATATCTGTAAGCACGCCGCTGCGTCGCCAGAGCTTTGCATACACGAATACCGTGAGCATGCCTGTAAGCAGAAAAGCCCACCAGGCCCAGTTACCGGCTACGCCATTTTTGCGGACAATATCCGTGACCAGATTCGGCGTATCTGCCGAGAAAGTTGTGGCTACCATCGAGATACCGAGCAGCCACCAGGACATGCTTCGACCCGATAGGAAGAACTCGGAAGAGCTTTTGCCGGAACGCTTAGATACAATGATACCAATCGTTAAGGAAAGCAGAAAAAATGCGGCGATGATCGCCCAGTCTAAAGTCGCTAGGTTCATTTCGTTTTGTTTTAGGTGTGGTGTAGTGACTGCTTTGAACTACCGAAATTATGCGTTGAAACTACCCCTGTATCAATCGGGGTACTGATCCATTTTCAGCCCACCAATCTACAAACTTTTGTTGAAAACTAGCATCCCCTCACTTTCAGCTTTCCTTTCATTTTTCGCTATCTTTGCTTTCCTTGTGAAAGAGACGTTAGATATTAGACAAAAGACTCAGCTACTTCCAGCATCTAACATCCAGCGTTTAAAATCTGAAAAAATTGGCAAGAAAGGCAAAAACCGACAGCTCTAAAAAGAATGATTATGCGAACCTGACGCCACTCATGGCGCAGTACTTCAAGGTAAAAACGAAGTACCCTGACGCGATTTTGCTGTTTCGGGTGGGCGATTTTTACGAAACTTTCGGGGAAGATGCGGTGACGGCTTCACGAGTGCTGGGCATTGTGCTCACTGCACGCAATAATGGCGGCAGCGATATAGAACTGGCGGGCTTTCCACACCATTCCATGGATTTGTATCTGCCCAGACTGGTTCGTGCAGGTTATCGGGTGGCAATTTGCGAGCAGATGGAAAAGCCAAGTCCGCAAAAAAAGATTGTACGACGAGAAGTAACCGAAGTAGTGACACCGGGCATCGCGGTGGATGATAAATTACTCGATCACAAAACCAATAACTACCTGGCTTCGGTCTTTTTCCAAAAAGACAGCATTGGCGTAGCTTTCCTCGATATTTCTACGGGTGAATTTTTGGTGAGTGAAGGTGATCAGGGCTACGCTGACAAGCTCTTGCAAAGTTTCAATCCGGCGGAAGTGATCTTTCCTAAAAATTATAAAAAGGACTTTGAACGCTGGTTTGGCGAAAAATTTTATACCTACCCGATTGACGAATGGGTGTTCACCGAAGATTATACCCGCGAAAAACTACTGGAGCATTTTGAAGTGCAAAACCTGAAAGGCTTTGGTGTGGAGGAATTGACGCTGGCACAAATCGCGGCAGGTGCGACGCTGCATTACCTGGCTTCTACCGAAAATAAAAAACTGCGGCACGTTTCCAGCATCAGCCGGATTCAGCCGGAGCGCTACGTCTGGCTTGACCGCTTCACCATCCGCAACCTGGAATTATTGCACAGCCCGCATGAAACGGGCGTTCCACTCATTAAAATCCTCGATAAAACCATCTCGCCGATGGGCGCGCGGCTGCTCAAGAAATGGGTCGTACTGCCTTTAAAATCCAAAAAAGCAATCGAAGAACGCCTGGATATCGTAGATTTTTTTAGCCAACATGCGAGTATAAAAAACGAGATCGAGAAATTCGTCACGCAAATGGGCGACCTCGAACGCCTGATTTCCAAAGCACCGTTGGGCAAGCTCAATCCGCGGGAAGTTGTGCAATTAAAACGTGCGCTGAATGCCATCGAACCGGTCAAAAAATTACTGAACGAAAGCCAAAATCCTTATCTAATAAAAATTGCCGAGGGCTTAAATCCTTGCAAAGTGCTGCGTGATGAGATTGCCAAACAGATCATTGAAGACGCTCCAGTCAACCTGAGCAAAGGCGGCGTGATCGCAGATGGCTTCCACCCGGAACTGGATGATCTGCGCAATGTGGTGAGCCACACCAAGGATTTGCTGCTTGACATTCAACAAACCGAGGTGGAACGCACGGGCATCGCCAGCCTGAAAATTGGCTTTAATACGGTGTTTGGTTATTATCTGGAAGTGACCAATAAATATAAAAATCAGGTGCCGCCGGAGTGGACGCGCAAGCAAACGCTGACCAATGCTGAACGCTACGTCACCGACGAACTCAAACAACTGGAAACCAAAATCCTGGGCGCCGAAGAACGCATCCTTGAGTTGGAAGCGGAACTATTTGAGCAATTGGTACTTACCATTTCCGATTATATCCAGCCGATCCAGCACAATGCGCATTTGATTGCCCGCATCGACTGCCTGATGGCTTTTGCCAATATCGCCGAAAAAAATAATTACACCCGCCCGGAAATGAATGAATCATTAGTCATTGATATCAAAGAAGGACGGCACCCGGTGATCGAGCAGCAACTCGAATTGGGTGAAAGTTATGTGCCCAATGATGTGTATTTAGACTCTGAGGATCAGCAGATTCTGATGATTACGGGTCCGAATATGTCGGGTAAATCCGCGGTACTGCGGCAAACGGCGCTGGTGTGCCTCATGGCGCAAATGGGCAGTTTTGTACCGGCGGCAAGCGCCAAGCTCGGGCTGCTTGATAAAGTTTTTACACGCGTAGGGGCTTCCGATAATATTTCCTCTGGCGAATCTACTTTTATGGTGGAAATGAATGAAACGGCGAGCATTATGAATAATGTTTCCGACCGCAGCTTAATATTATTGGATGAAATCGGCCGGGGTACCAGTACTTATGATGGCATTTCTATTGCATGGTCGATCGCTGAATTTCTGCATAATAACGGACTGGCACGCCCGAAAACATTATTTGCAACGCATTATCATGAACTAAATGAACTGGCGGAAAAGTTTCCCCGAATTCGTAATTATAATATCGCCACTAAAGAAGTGGGGCAAAAAGTAATATTTTTAAGAAAATTAGTACCCGGTGGCAGCCAGCACAGCTTCGGTATTCATGTGGCAAAAATGGCCGGCATGCCCAAGAGTATCGTGGAGCGGGCCGCAGAAATCCTGGTGCAACTGGAACAAAAAGTGATCGAAAACGGCGATTCCAAAGGCCTCGCCAAAGCCAAACGCGCCAACACCAAAAACATCAACGAACCGATGCAACTCAGCATTTTTGAGGCGAGCGATCCGGCGGCGCAAAAGGTTAAGGAACTACTCATTGATCTGGATGTCAATACCATGACGCCAATTGACTGCATGATGAAACTGCATGAATTAAAGAAATTACTGGAAAGTTGATATTAACCAAAAGGGAAGCCGGTAAATATTTTTATTTACTTTATTAAATTTGCTTAGCTCCATCACTTAAGCATAAGAAAGGGCGCAACCTCATGAACGAAAAGCTGGAAAAACCTTTTTGACCCCTTCTAATTACTTGGTTTCCAATCTAAAAACTGCTTTTCAGGTCGCACCCCTTAATTTCTCTTTATGAAAAAATATTGGTGATTGTTATCTTTCGGAACTATGTCGTCCATATTGTTTGGGCTAGATTTATTTTTGTAAAGTTTTCAATTGAAATAAACCAATTACCATGCCAAAAATGCAACACCTGAAACTTTCTTTGATTCTGCTGCTATTTGTTACGCAATTTGCCTGCCAACGGGCTAAACCTACCTACAATCCAACCAAAAGCACCATTACGGAAAATGCAATGGTCGTGTCGCCACATCCGCTTGCTTCTGACATCGGTGTAGAAATTCTGAAAAAAGGCGGCAATGCAGTGGATGCCGCCATTGCTGTACAATTTGCTATCGCAGTTTGCTATCCGCGTGCGGGCAACCTCGGCGGTGGTGGTTTTATGGTCATTCGCACCAAAGACGGCACGATCGATGCACTCGATTACCGGGAAAAAGCGCCGGCAAATGCGCATCGCGATATGTACCTCGACAGCCTGGGAAATGTGATCGAAGGCATGAGCACTGAAGGGCACAAGGCATCCGGCGTACCTGGCACGGTAGCAGGTTTATTTGAAGCACATAAAAAATATGGGAAATTGCCCATGGATGAACTGATTCGCCCCGCCATTCGTCTTGCGGAAAGAGGTTATGTGGTCACCGCTACAGAAGCCGAGCGATTTAACCGGTATCAGGAATCTTTTCGAAAATATAACACAAGTCCAAGCCCATTTCTAAAAGAACGCTGGGTGGAAGGCGATGACCTGGTGCAACGGGAACTTGCCCAAACACTAGAGCGTATCCGTACAGGTAGTACCAAAGGCTTTTATGAAGGCGAAACCGCCGATCAGATCGTGGCAGAAATACAGTCGGGTGGTGGCTTGATCACCCATGAAGATTTGAAAAATTACCGGGCTACGTGGAGAAGGCCAATTGTCGGGGATTACAAGGGTTACCGTGTTATTTCCATGCCCCCTTCTTCGAGTGGCGGCGTGGCGCTATTGCAAATGCTGGGTATGGTTGAAAATTTTGACCTGCCCAGTATGGGCTTTCATTCTGCGGATGCGGTGCATTTGATGGTGGAAGCAGAACGCCGGGCCTATGCCGATCGCGCGCAACATCTGGGCGACAGCGATTTTTATGAAGTGCCTATCGATTCTTTGATCAGCGAAGCGTACTTGCAACAACGGATGTCCGACTTCTCCCCTGCTCAGGCTTCAATAAGTGATTCTGTAATGGCAGGAAATTTTAAATTAGTAAAAGAAAGTTTTGAAACCACACATACCTCGGTCATTGACGCGGAAGGAAACGCAGTTTCGGTAACTACCACCTTGAACTCTAATTTCGGCTCCAAGGTCTGGGTGGACGGCGCCGGCTTTTTTCTGAACAATGAAATGGATGATTTTAGTGTAAAACCGGGCGTGCCAAATCAATTTGGACTCGTGGGTGCAGAAGCCAACGCCATCCAACCGGGTAAGCGCATGCTCAGTTCCATGACGCCAACCATCGTAGAAAAAGACGGCAAAGTATTTATGGTACTCGGCGCGCCGGGCGGCTCTACCATTATGACGGCTGTTTTTCAGATATTTATAAATGTAGTAGAGTTTAATATGGATTTGGAAGAGGCGGTAAATGCCGGCAGGTTTCACCATCAGTGGTTACCCGATCAGATTCAAATGGAAAAAGGCGCGCTGGATTCAACCACTGTGAAAGCCCTGGAAGCAATGGGGCACCGGTTTAGGGAAGTAGATTACATGGCGGTCATCAAGGCGATCCGGGTGCTGCCCGACGGCAGGCTGCACGGCGTTGCTGATCCGCGCAATCCGGATGATACGGCACGGGGATATTAAACATGATGTAATATTTTTTATTTAAATACCATTAATACAATGAAGCCACATCATATTTTGATTTACTTTTTAATAATATCTTGTAGCCTCAATGCTCAAAACAATAAAGCGCTCATCATAACTTCCGATATTCATAATTTCTGGGCGGCTTATGCTCAACTGAAAGATTGCAAAACGAGAGCAGACAGCATTCGCGTGATACAAACGGAGTACCTCGACAAGGCGAGCACGGGATTGAAATTATTTATCAAAGCCAGGAATTTTTCGGCGGAGCGCTACGTGGATCTGCTTTCAAAAGTCCCGAAATTCTGGAGCTCTATTCGATCAAATACGATGAATTTAGAGGCTTATGCTGAACAGATCAACACAATTTTTGATCAATACGAAGCAGCTTACCCCAATTTTAAAAGACCAAATGTATGCTTTGCCATTGGGCAATTGAGTACCGGCGGCACCGTCAAAAAAGGTTGGTTGCTCATTGGCAGCGAAATCGCCTGCGCAGATAGTACCACTGACAAAAGCGAACTCGGTTCCTGGCTCCGCTCGGTGATGCAGGAAAAAAATCATGTACTCGAACTTATCGCGCATGAAACCGTACACGCCCAGCAAAAGATGGGTCTGGGTACCATCTGGGGGTATTTCAATCACCGGCTGCTCACTTTTACCCTGCTGGAGGGCGCCGCCGATTTTGTGGCCAAAAATGTAGCCGGCATGACCATCAATCAGCCGATCCACGCGTACGGCAAAGTGCACGAGGAGGATTTATGGCAGGAATTTTCAAAAATCATGTATAAAAATGATCTTTCGCAATGGCTATATAATGGTAGCAAATCCAAAGATCGTCCGGCTGACCTGGGTTATTATATCGGATATAAAATTTGCGAAAGTTATTACCATCAGGCAGCTGATAAAAAGAAAGCACTGAGAGATATCATAGAAGTGTCTTCATACCGGAATTTTTATAAAAAAAGTAAATATCCGGCCCGGAAAAGCTATTAGTAATATAACAAATATAATATGGAACCCACGAGCGTAATCGGCATGGCGCTGCTTATCATCACCGGATTGATTTCCTATAAAGGATTTCGGGACACCGGTTTCTTTGAAGCTTACCTCTTTGATGTGGATAAAATATTGATAGACAAGGAGTACAAACGCCTGCTTTCTTCCGGCTTTCTCCATGCCAACTGGATTCACTTTGGTTTTAATATGATTGCGCTGCTTTCATTCAGTTTTTCACTCGAAATCACTTTGGGCTACGGTAAATTCCTTTTATTATATTTTGCCAGTTTGATCGGAGGTAATTTATTAGCGCTCTGGATTCACCGCAATCATGGCGATTATCGCGCGGTTGGCGCATCCGGCGCGATCAGCGGTGTAATATTCGCTTCCATTATTTTATTTCCTGACAGCACTATTTCCTTTGTTATTATACCTGTTAAAATAAAAAGCTGGATTTTTGGACTTTTATTTATACTTATTTCCATTTTTGGCATCAAAAGTCAGAAAGATAATATCGGACATGAAGCGCACCTCGGCGGCGCCATTGTTGGCGTTATTTTAACCTTATTTCTGGCGCCCTCCTTTTGGGAAATTAGCTGGTGGATTGTAGCATCAATACTGGTTCCGGCCACGGCTTTTTTAATTTTGATTGTAAGAAATCCGGCAGTTTTAATGATTCACAATTACTGGGGTGAAAATGTGCGCTCGGTTCAAAATATGACCCAAAAACGGACTCCGGGTAAAAGCAAACAGGATGAATTGGATGAATTGTTGGATAAAATCCGTAAGCACGGCATGGAAAGCCTGAATAAAAAAGAGCAGAAGCGTCTGGATGAATTAACAAATAATTTGTGAATCAACATTATATCAAAACACCGGATAAACATTTAATTTAGCGCTAAATACTTAAAGCCAATATGCTGAATACCAAACCCATACGCCTGATTGTGTCTCTGCTCTTCGGGCTCGCTGCGTGGACGCTGATCATTTACAAAGCTTTAATGATTCCCGTTACACATGATGAAGTGGCAACCATGGTTCATTATTATAAATTCAGCATCTGGGAAATCATGATGTATCCAGATCCCTGGCCCAATAATCACATTCTCAATACTTTATTGGCAAAAGCCAGTATTTCAGTTTTCGGGCAGGAACAATGGGCGGGGCGATTGCCTAATGTTCTATCTTTTGCGGCTTACCTTTTCGCCGCCTACAAAATCAATAAAACACTTTTTAAGTACGATAACTTGTTGTTTTTGAGTGGCTTAGCACTTTTTATTTTCAACCCTTTTCTGCTGGATTTCTTCTCACTTTGCCGGGGTTATGGGCTATCCAATGCGCTGTTGCTTTGCTCCGCCATGTTTTGTCTGGATGCTTATTTAAAACGCCGGGAAGCCTCGATATGGCTTAGTTTTGCCTTTGCGATCCTGGCTTCTTATGCCAATTTTACACAGCTTATTTACTGGTGTGCTATAAATGGGATGATCTTTATTTACTTTTTTAATAATTATTTACAAACCCGGGAGATCCGGCCCTTATTGGGTAAAGCGGCTATCATTGCCGGAATTGACCTCACATATCTGGCGCTTATTTACACCCCCATTCATAAAATGCAGAGTACCAATCAATTTGTTTACTGGACAGCGAATGGTTTTTTTCAGGATACGATCGTAAGTTTGATGGATAATACACGCTACGGTTCCCGAATGATTGATATCCCAACTGAATATTTTGCGGTATTGGCTGTTATGATATGCTTCGCGGCAGGCGCCTTTGCTATGTATTACTGGGGCAGGCATTCCTGGCAAAAACTGATTAAAACACCTGTGTTTACTGCTTTTCTTTTGCTTGCGTTCACCGTTTTTGTAAATATTATGCAAACGATCATTCTTAAAACGCCCAATTTGACCACCCGCACGGCGCTTGGATTTTATCCTTTATTTATACTTTTATTATGCTCCATGATATTTCATTTACAAAAAGAAAGGCTTGCCCTGTCGCGCATGATCGCCGGTATCTTATTGATTTTCAGTATCTGGCATCTGGCAAGAACGGTGAGCTTCGACCGTGTGCGCGAGTGGTGGTACGACACCAATACCTTTCAGGTGCTGAATATTATCAAATCGGAAAATCCTTCAAAGGAACAGATTGTCTTGCAAACCAACTGGGCTTTTCATCCTTCCTTTTATTTTTATAGTGCAACGGGCAAGACCCCCTGGCTAACATTAGGTGATTATAATAAAGAAATTATATCCGAAACAAATGCAGATTATTATTACGTTTTTGACTCTGATTATCAAACCCTTGAACCTCGTTTTAAGATTATCCAAAAATTTGATGGCGGATCAAGACTATTATTAAAAAGGAAGGAATAAAAAAGCGCCGCCCGAAAACCAGGCAGCGCACTCACATTTGCACTTTTAATTAATTAAATTCATCACCACCCCCGTCATAATCATCACCGCGATCTCTGCCTCGGTCACGCTTTTTCTGGTTCAGGCGATAATTAAAGGTGAGAATCACCTGACGTGCCCGCCATTGGAAGTCGCCTTCGCGATAAAAATTAGCGCCTTGCGTGATAAACCGACGCTTACGGGTGTTAAAAACATCTCTTGCACTGAGTGTGATCGTTCCTTTATTTTTTAATATGTCTTTGCTAAATGCCAAATCCATATAATATTCTGCCTTGTCCCGACCCTGGGTGGTATTTCGGGGCGCCCGATAGTTCAATCGCAACTGAGCATCCATGAATTTGAATACCTCCATTTTTGAGTTGATTCGGGTAAACCAGCTGTAAAAATCTGCCTGAAGGTTTGGGGCAAGATTGCCACCATTCACGATCGAGCGATAAAAATTGACGCTTCCGTCCACATCCCACCATTTGTAGGGCGATACCGAAAAGGTCATTTCTGCACCAAAGGCATCTTCTTCAGCCAGGTTTTGCGGTTGCGAAATGGTATTTCCCTGATTATCAATGGTTTGAATGCGATCAATCACCCCATCTGTATGGCGGTAATACACCGAAGAACTGAGCGAAGCATTATCCCAGTACTTGAGGTGTCCGAATTCAATAGAATGGGTAAACTCGGGATCCAGATTCGGGTTACCGCTGCGGAAGTTTCGCGCATCGCTAAATGAGAAAAACGGATTCAAATCCCAGAAACGCGGGCGACTGATGCGGCGGCTATAGCTAAGCTGTACAGCGTTTTGGGAGGGAAGCTCATAAGAAATATGCGTACTCGGGAAGAAATTAAGATAGTTGCGATCATTTACTTCATTGGTTTCAAACAATTCCGTGCGGATGTTGGATAGCTCAGCCCGGGCGCCCAATTGAAAAGAAAAACGCCCATATTTATTACCGAATATGGCATAAGCAGCATACACATCTTCATTATATCGGAATTCATTACTTACGCCGGGTAATTCTGTCCAATCGCCCATCATAAATTCTTCCACGAAAAAATCATTATTAATAAACCGGAAAGAACTGCGATAACCAATTTCAAATTTTCCTTCTTCGCCAAAAGGGTGAATATAATCCAACTGCGCAATCATCTGACGCTCAATCTCTTCGTTATAAGAATGCTGAAATAAATTAGGGGCATCCGATTCAACAAATTCGGGGGTAAAATAACGTTCTCGGATGTCGGATTCTTCCACTTCGGTATTATCCTGATATCTAAAATCAATTACAAGCTCCTGATCTTTATGGCGATCAAAATTACGACGGAAGGTCAGGGCATATTCCAGATTCGGCTCCAGCTCTGATTCTTCGTCGCGCCGAATCGAGATACCACTCAGGTTATCCAAGGAATTAATATAATCACGGTATTCAATTTCTGAAATATTGGCATCATTACTCATTCTGTAAGTAAATGCGGAAGTCAAAATATTATTTTCATTAAAAAAATAATCAAGTCCGGCCCGAATACTGTTGGAAAAACCGCCCCTGGTACGCTCCCGATCCTGCTGCGAAATAAACAAGGTATTATTACTCAGAAACTCCTGGTAGGTAGAACCGCCCCCAGGGCTGCTTCTGTAATTGGCGCCGTAATTAGCAAATATATTTAAATCATTCTTTCGATAATTGAGGTTTACAGCAGCGCCATAACGATCTGGTTGTCCGGCGTTTAAATCAAATGAGCCATTCAAGCCAGACTCAGAATCTTTTTTTAATATGATATTAATTACACCGGCATTACCTTCCGCTTCATAACGGGCAGAGGGATTTGTCACCACTTCAATGCGGTCAATCAAATCAGCAGGTAATTGTCGCAGTCCATCCGTATTGCTGATACCGATTAAACCCGAGGGTTTGCCATTAACCAGAATCCGGACGTTACCGCTACCGCGAAGGCTCACATTACCTTCTACATCTACGGCAACCGAGGGCACATTATCCAATACTTCAGCAGCATTACCACCACTATTGGCAAGGTCTTTACCTACATTAAAAACACGCTTGTCCAGCGACATCTGCATGCGGCTTTTCTCGGCGCGCACTTCCACCTCCTGGAGCGTGGTCGCATCAGAGGAAATGCCGATCACGCCCAGATCTGCTGTTAATTTATTTGGTGATATTGTAATATTTTCAATGGTTTTTGTTTCAAATGCTAAGAATGTTATATCTGCATAATAATTCCCCGGCGCTACTTCAATGGCGAAGATGCCTGCGTCGTCGGTGATACCCCCGGTTACAAGTGAGCTATCTTTCACCGAATACACGGAAATAGTGGCATATCCCAGCGCCTGCTCGGTTCCTTCATCTATCACCTTACCTTTAAGCAGTCCTTTCTGGTTTTGCGCGGAAAGAGCCGGCATGAGCAATAATATCGCAAAAATAGTTAATAGTAAATGTTGTAGATTCTTCATTTTCTGTTAATTACAATTTCAAGGTGTTTAATCAATCAAGAAGGTAATGTCAGAATATATGTTTGGTTCATTAAATATTACATCGAAACATTACCTGTCGGGGCTCAATACAAAGGTAAGTGCCAATATTATGGGGACTTTGTAGAAATTCTGAAGGAATTCTGAATTAATTAAAATTTAACAGTTACGATGTGCACGTTCTCGGAAACTTCGTATGAAACGTCAAAATGATGCACTTCGCAGATCTTTTTGACGATAGCCAGCCCCAGCCCCAAAGAGCCATTACTTTGACGACTTTTCTGAAAACGTTCGAATAATTGTTGTGGAGAAAGCTTGGGCGTTTCGCCGGTGTTTTTTACAATCAGTTGTTTTTGAGTGAGTTGTACTTCAATCCAGCCATTTTCGATATTATGCCGGATCGTATTTTTGACAAGATTTCCGATGAGTACATCAGCCAGGATAGGGTCAATTTCCACTTTTACATCACTATCCACTTCGCTTTTGAGCCGAAGTTCTTTCAATTGGGCCAGCTCTTCAAAATTGGACAAACAAGTGCGCACAATCCTTGAAAAATCCACGGTTTGCTGGGTTTCAAATTCTTCATTATCGATTTTAGTCAATAACAACAAGGCTTCTCCGAGTTTGGAAAGTTTGCCGAGCGATTGTTGCGCGGTCTGGATTAATGTCAGCTGCTCTGCCGTCAAACCGGGTGTTTCCAGCAATAATTCGAGTTTGCCCCGGGCCACGGAAAGCGGCGTTTGCATTTCATGGGAAGCATTTTCTGAGAATTCTTTCACCGAAAGGTAGTCACGCCGGGCTTTGGCTGCCATTTGCCCTACAAAGGTATTTAACAAGCGAAATTCTTTGGTTGAGGTCTTTGGCAATTGCAATTCCTTGCTTTTTTTCACATTAAACGTTCTGATTTTCTCTAATGTATTTTTAAAAGGCTGAAACATCCAGCGGGTGATCATAAATCCGAACAAAAGCAATACAGCACCTAAAAAGATAAATAAAAGCATCATTACATTCACTACGCCTTCATAAATATCATCCGATTCGATGAATACATCCATCACAGTAATGCGATAATATTTACCATCTATTTCTTCTACCCCCGTGAGCATGCGTTGGTCTTCCAGCCTGTCTAGGTAAGGATGCGGCGCCAGGGTATCAGCGTAAACTCTTTGTGTGTCTTTCGGTGAACCGGTACTTAATGCTATAATATTTACTCGATCATCTCGTAGCAATTCCACAGGAGCGCCGGCTTCAATGGCTTTTACGATTTGTTTATAATTATATCTTAAATCATAATCGGTTTCTTTTTTTACTTCTTTTTGCACCATATTATAAGTCACCACGCCTCCAATACTAAAAACTAGCATGGCAACTAAAAGATACAATAATGTTGTTTTTAATATTAAGTTCATTCCTGCGTTTATATCTTATCTATCTTTTATTTAGTTTATGAATCGCTAAATTTATACCCCAATCCGTAAATTGTTTTAATATAATCCGCACCGCCTTCGTTGGCAATTTTTTTCCTCAGGTTTTTAATATGCTGATATACAAAATCAAACGAATCCATAAAATCTACATTATCTCCCCAAAGGTGCTCGGCGATGCTTTGCTTTGTAAGAACTCTATTCTTATTGGTAATAAAAAACAGTAACAATTCATATTCTTTTACCGTCAATGTGATCGGTGTTTCATTAATAATTACATCATGTGTATCGGTGTTTATTTTAATATTTTTGAACTCCAGCACTTTGTGTCCCTGAAATTTCCTGCGGCGGTAAATAGCGTTGAGCCGTGCATTTAGTTCAGGTAAATGAAATGGTTTGGTAAGGTAATCATCGGCGCCCAGTTCCAGTCCGTTGACTTTATCATCCAGCGCGTTTTTCGCAGAAATTATCAGTACGCCCGTCTCCGGATTTACTTTTTTGAGCAAGCGAAGTACATTGAAGCCATTACCATCCGGAAGCATAATATCGAGCAAAACGATATCATAATCGAAGGACAGCAGTTTATCCTGCGCTTCCTGAAAGGAAAATGCTACTTCGCAGATCACGTCACTTCTGGAAAGGTAAGCGCGTATGTTTTCTGCCAATTCACGCTCGTCTTCTACAATTAATAACTTCATAGTAATTACAAAAATAAGCAATGAATCTGAAGAAAATTTGAAGTGATCAAGTGATACTCCTTATTTCAAATCTCTACATCGTGCAATTTGATTCTGGCTTCTTCATAGCCTATTTCAAAAATTTCATCCACGTTATTTTGATTAAACTCATTATAATTCACCAGTTCTCCGGGGGTAATTACTACATCACAATATTTTTCATTTACCGCGCCTTGCCTCCTGACACTCAACTCATAAACACGCCTCAGGATATTAAGGGTTCCATCCATCTGATCCTCAGATACTTCGTTGATGGGGTTGGCGTTCAAACCGATTAAAAAATCACATTTATCCCGTATAATATCTGAAGGAAAATTATTAAAAGTGCCTCCATCTACATATAAATCATGATCAATTTTAATCGGAGAAAAAATGCCGGGGAAAGCTGCCGACGCCAGTATCGCCTTTACGATGCTGCCTTTTTCAAATATTTTTAAAGTACCCTGAAGAATTTCGGTGGCTGTAATAAATAATTTTTTATCCAGGTTTTCAATTTTATCTTCCGGGAAATAAGGCTTTAAATCTTCCATAAAACCTTCCGTATCAAGTAATCCCGGTTTCATCCAGCTGAAGTGGGAAAAGTCAAACAACCTGTTTTCTTTGAAAAAGGTCAGCATAGTATCCACATCATGCCCTGCTGCATAAAACCCGCCCACGATAGCTCCCGCGCTGGTACCGGCAATCACGGAAGGTTCTATTTTTATTTCCTTTAAATATTTTAATAAACCGATATGTGCCGCTCCGCGTACGCCCCCACCCGAAAGCGCCAGTCCGATTGTTTTGTTCATTTGTATTCTTTTGGGATTAATTTACGGTTTTTATTCAGTCAATTGAGTGAATAAAATAATAAAAAAACGCCACCCCGAAGGACGGCGCTCTTATATTTACGCAATTACTATTTCTTTTAGATATTAAGACTTTAGGCGATAGACTTT
>CAZGAU010000015.1:0-18523 GCA_964523725.1 uncultured Saprospiraceae bacterium | reverse complement strand
ATATTTACGCAATTACTATTTCTTTTAGATATTAAGACTTTAGGCGATAGACTTTTAGACACCTTCAATTCATAACCCCAAATGCTCTCACATCTAATATCTAGAGCCTAACTTCCATAATCTCAATCACAAATTCGGCTGTGGTGTAGTGCGCAGGTACGGCTTGATTTTGGTCACACCTTTCGGGAATTTTTCAGCAGCGGCTTCGTCCGATACAGATGGCAATACTACCACATCTCCACCAGCTTCCCAATCCACCGGCGTAGCAACACTATAATTATCCGTCAACTGTAGTGAGTCGATCACACGCAGAATCTCGTGAAAATTGCGACCTGTAGAAGGTGGATAGGTTAAAGTCATTCTAACTTTCTTATTGTGATCGATCACAAAAACTGTGCGAACGGTAGCTTTTTCGGTAGCGTTCGGGTGAATCATATCATATAATTCTGCCACTTTTCTGTTTTCGTCTGCTATAATCGGGAAGTTCATAGTTACATGCTGCGTTTCTTCAATGTCTTTAATCCATTCCTTATGAGAAGGAAGCGGATCCACGCTCAGTGCAATTACTTTTGTATTGCGCTTCTCGAATTCAGCTTTTAATGCGGCCGTGCGGCCTAATTCGGTCGTACAAACCGGTGTGAAATCTGCAGGGTGAGAGTACAGTACTCCCCAGTTGCTACCAAGGTATTCGTAAAAATCAATATCTCCCTCGGTAGTTTGCGCTTTAAAATTGGGTGCAATATCTCCTAATCGAAGTGACATAGTTTAGTGATTTTTAGGTTATTTAATATTTTATTAATCTGCTGGTTAAAACTTTTCTGAGCCAGGTAAAGCGAGCTTATCAAGCAGCCCTTGTCCATTCAATTTTTTTTTAGAAACACTTTTCTGCCACTCACCGTTGAGCATAGGGCGTACTAATTTTTCAATTGCTTCGCTTTCTATCAGAAAACCATCATGACCATAGGTACTGCCGATCACTTCCAGACGTGCATTGGGAATATGATTTGCAATAAATTCTTGTTCATTTACCGGAAATAAAATATCGGTTTCAATACCAATAACCAGTGTTTTTGCGCTTATTAGCGCCAGTGCAGCCTCTGCCCCACCCCGGGCTCTACCAACATTATGACTATCCATTGCCTTACTCAAAGTAAGATACGACAAAACTTTGAAACGTTTGTATAACTTCAAGCCCTGATACTGCTGGTATGAACTGGCCCTGAAGCCATCGATTTTTTCGTCAGTTTCCTCAGATTGGGTTTTATGATAGGTTTGATAATGCCGATAGGAAAGCATGGCAATGGCACGCGCCGCTTCAATACCTCGCTGACCGGCATCTGGCGTATCTTCATAAATGGTCGGATCGGCGGTGATGGCCATGCGTTGTGCTTCATTAAATGCAATGCCCCAGGGTGAATGCCGGGCATTGGTGGCCAGCAATACGATGTTTTCAAACAAATCCGGGTCAACAATAGCCCACTCCAATATCTGCTGCCCGCCCATAGAGCCGCCGATAGCGAGTTTGATTTTTTTTATAGTTAAATGTTGTTGTAATAACTGATGCGCTTTTATCATATCCCGGATCGTAACCAAGGGAAAATCCTTACCATAAGCCTTGCCGGTAGCGGGATTGATACTAGCCGGTCCGGTAGTTCCATAACAAGAGCCTATAATATTAGCACAAATAATAAAGTGTTTATTTGGATCAAAAGCTTTGCCTTCGTCCACGAGTCCATTCCACCAGTCAGCTGCATCGGCGTTGGCGGTCAGTGCATGGCAAATCCAAATAACATTATCTTTCTTTGCATTCAAATTGCCATAGGTGCAATAAGCAATATCAAGTTCAGTTAGTTCTGCTCCGCTTTCCAGTTTAAAAGGAGCATCATGTTTGTAATATTTCACAACGATTTTATTTAATTCGGAAGCCAGAATTTATTTTCCGGCTTCCGATTTCGTATTTCTGACTTTAAACTAGTTCCGGTTTGACCGCAGGTATTTGGGCAAAAGCCTGCTCCAAATCCGCCTTGATATCATCAATATGCTCAATACCAGCGGAAATGCGCAACAAAGTCGGCGTGACGCCGGCCGCTGCTTGTTCGGCTTCACTCAATTGCTGGTGCGTAGTCGCCGATGGTTGAATGATCAACGTTTTCGCATCGCCAACGTTGGCCAGGTGGCTCACAAGCTTCAAACTATCAACGAATTTTGTAGCATTTTCCTTGCTACCTTTGATGTTAAATGACAATACCGCGCCGAAACCGTGCTTCAGGTACTTCTTGGCTAATTGATGGTAAGGGCTGCTCGCCAAGCCTGGGTAGTTCACGCTTTCCACCTTGGGATGTTCTTCGAGCCACTTTGCCAGTTCCAGGGCATTGTCAACCGCACGTTGTACCCGCAAAGACAGTGTTTCCAAGCCTTGCAACAGCAGGAAGGAATTGAACGGACTCAGCGCCGGACCAAAGTCGCGCAGGCCTTCCACGCGTGCCCGGATGATGAAAGCGATATTGCCAAACGGTCCGCCGGTGCCAAAAACATCCCAGAAAACCAGCCCGTGGTAGCCCTCCGAAGGTTCGGTAAATTGCGGAAACTTGCCGTTGCCCCAATTATAATTTCCGCCATCCACGATGACACCGCCGATGGACGTGCCGTGCCCGCCGATCCACTTGGTAGCCGATTGCACCACGATGTTGGCGCCATGCTCCAGCGGACGAAACAGATAACCGGCTGCACCAAAAGTATTATCCACGATCAAGGGGAGATCATATTTTTTTGCCACTTCTGCAATTGCCTCAAAATCAGGGACATTGAAACTCGGGTTGCCGATTGTCTCCAGATAAATTGCTTTGGTATTTTTGTCGATCAGGTTTTCATAGTCCGATGGCTTTTCACCTTCGGTAAAACGTGCTTCGATACCCAGGCGTTTGAAAGCAACTTTAAATTGATTGTAAGTTCCACCGTAAAGATTAGCCGATGTAATAAAATTATCACCGGTCTGCAAAATATTATTTAATGCAATAAACTGCGCCGCTTGTCCTGATCCTACCGCCAAAGCTGCCACACCACCTTCCAGCGCTGCCACGCGTTTTTCAAAAACATCATTCGTAGGATTCATGATGCGGGTGTAAATATTGCCAAATTGCTTCAGGGCGAAGAGATTCGCACCGTGCTCGGAATTTTCGAAAGTGTAGGAAGTCGTTTGGTAAATCGGTACCGCACGCGAACGCGTAGTGCTTTCCACCTCTTCTTGACCAGCGTGCAATTGTAAAGTTTCGAATTTCAGATTGTTAGACATGTGATATAATTTTTATAAATAAAATAAGATGATACAATGATCCCTTTCTGTTCGACGGTAAACTAAAATCAAAACATTACAAAATCCACATAAAACCTAAGTGAACCGCAATGTTCGATATTAGTACCGGACAGCAATTAACAACAACAGCAACAACAACGCGTAATGGAATTTTGCATACCGGAACCGGCAGCAAATGCAGAGACAGTAAGGCTTCTGACTGAAGAAAAACGCAAGTTGAAAATTAAGTTTGCCATGATTGGTTGTGATTTTATATTTCCAATTTAATTGGCAGGATTTGGCACCGTTTGACATGTAACATATAGCACTTTCCAAGATTGGTCCATGATATATCGTCCATGAAAATGGTTGCCAGGGTTTCACAGAGCCTGTTCTCTTCACCCTTCGATATAAAATCAATCTTTCGAAAAGATCGGATTGATTCTACAAAAGTAGAGGCAGTTTTTCAAATAATCAAACAAGCTTTCTTCATATATTCATATTTTGCGGCTTTCTGACCTCCTGATGGCAAATAAGCAACATAGCCTGAATTTTTCAATACACATATATTATTTTAAAAAATTAAAATATTTAAATTCATAATTTGCCAATTAAATTTATAACAGATTTTTATTTTGAAATAAAGTCTGGTAATTTTCCAGATTCAATGATTCATAAAATTTTGTTAAAAAATTTTGATACAACCAAAAAGTCATTTTTCCAGTTTCCTTCTTTAGAATTGCAATGAAAGAATCAGGAACAAAATGAAAATAGAAATCAAACGCCTCGACCAGGCTTATCACCTTCAGGCAAGCAATGAAAATGGGAATACCGTAGAATCAGACGGCGCCGAGTCCATCGGCGGCAGCGGTAAGGGTATGCGCCCCATGCAGATGCTATTGTCCAGCCTGGGAGCTTGCAGCACAATTGATGTGATCAATTTTTTACAAAAGCAGCGCCAAGCATTGGACGACATTCGCATCACGCTCACGGGCGAGCGCGACCCCGACAATGTGCCTTCGCTTTTTACCGATATACACGTACACTTTGAGCTGTTTGGTAATCTGGATGAAAATAAAGTGGCTAAAGCAATCTCCCTCTCTATGGAAAAATATTGCTCGGTGGCCAGAATCCTGGAAAAAACGGCAAAAATCACCTGGGATTTTTCGATAACCCCATCTTGATATGAAAATAATGTTGGTAATTATTGCTTTTGTCGGAACGCTAGTGCTTGTTTATGCTGCCTTAAACAATATCACAATCGGCAATGAACCAGATTTTCATCTGAAATATGCGATTCTAATCGGAAGTTTGGTTATTTGGAGTGGTATCATTATTAATAAACGCCAACAATTATATTTGTATTTGAATAATGAACCATATTCTTATTAGGGTGTATTAGGGATAGAATGTAGCATATTTCTTTCCCAACAATGGCAAAACACATTCGATTAGCGCTGGACTGTACCCCGAATACCATTCATACGGGGTTTTATGTGGCTGCCCACAAAGGTTATTTCGACGATCTGGGTTTAGAGGTCGAATTTATTTCCCCCGAGACAGATGACTATAGTGTATCACCTGCCAAAAAAGTAGCCAAAGGTCTTGCAGAGGTAGCCATTGCACCTTCGGAGAGCGCCATTAGCTTTCAAACCAAAAAAAATCCGGTGCCATTGATCGCGGTAGCAACTATCCTTGCCAGAGATGCCAGCGGAATTGCCACCCTGCACCAAAGCGGCATTGAGCGCCCGGCTCAATTAGACGGCAAGGTTTATGCTTCCTACAAAGCCAGGTTTGAGGATCAGATCATCCGGGAATTGATAAAAAATGATGGAGGACAAGGTAACCTCGAGCTTATTTATCCTGAGCGATTGGGCATTTGGAACACCCTCCTGGAGCACAAAGCAGACGCAACCTGGATATTTCTGCCCTGGGAAGGCGTCGAAGCTCGTCTGAAAGGCATTCAGCTAAATATTTTTCAATTGGCAGATTATAATATTCCTTATGGCTATAGCCCCGTCGTGCTTACGCACCAATCATTTCTCACCAAAAAGCGTTTGCGAAAATTCCTCAAAGCCACCGCCAAAGGTTATCATTTTGCGAAAAACAATCCACTGGAAGCAGCTGATATACTGATCAAAACTTCTCAACATCCGAGTTTGCACGACCAGGCGCTGGTAGAACAAAGCCAGGTATTTATTGCACAGTATTATCTGGATGAAAAAGGCGAATGGGGAATCATGCAAAATAAAGTTTGGGTTGAGTTCGTAGAATGGCTGTTACAACACAAAATATTGAAGGATTCAAACAAGCGGTTGATTGATAAGCTCAATCCCTATCAGTTATTTACCAATGACGTATTAGAAGACTAGCTGACCTGTTCAATAATTTGAATTAAATCGTCGAACTTGAATGGCTTGGTAAGATACGCTGAAGCACCCGACATCTTACCTTTCTGAATATCAGCGCCTTGGGCAGAAGCTGAAATAAAAATAAAAGGTATCCCGGAGGTAATTTCATTTTCGCGTAGGGCTTCCAGCAGTTCAAAACCATTCATGACAGGCATTTTTACATCGCAGACAATTACGTCCGGTTGGTGTTCCAATGCCAACTGTAGCCCTTCCGCTCCGTCCTGGGCTGCAAAAATCCGATATTGCCGAAGTTCGAGTAATTCGGTAACATTTTCCCTGATCTCGGCGGTGTCTTCTATAATTAAAACTCTTTTCAATTGGATAAGATGTTCTTTAACTTAATTAACCAAAATTAAATAAAAAGGATGAAAATACTGCCTCGATTTTATTAAATTTTCATGAGTTTTGTCTTTTCACATTTAGCTACCAAGAGCCTTATATTTTCGATACTTTTGCCGCTCGACAATCACTGTCCGGATGGTCAGCATAGCAATGATAATCACAGCCCCCAGAATTGCCGGCTTGGAAGGCATTTCGCCATAGCCCAGAAACACCCAGACCGGATTAAGAATAGGCTCCAGCATGGCCAGGAGCGAACCTTCAATGGCGAGAATCCTTTTCAAACCAAATGTAAAAAACAGGAACCCTAAGCCCATTTGTACAAATCCAAGAAATAATAACATCATCCACTCATTGGCGGTTGGAGCAGCAGACTCCAGAAACGCAGGAAATCCAACGATTACCACAATAGCGTTGCCCCAAAAAATAGCAGCCCCGTGGCGGTTCGGGTCGTTCTTCCGCTGCCCCAGCATCATGCCTGCCAGCAATACACCCGAGCCCAGCGCAATCAAATTTCCCTGCATATTGCCCATTTCCAAATCTCCTAGAAAAAACAGTGCCATGCCCAAAAAACAAACGATGATCGTCCAGATATTGATTTTTTCCAGCGGAATGCGAAACAACAAAGGCTCCAGAAGCAGCACATAAATCGGGGCGGTGTATTGCAGAAAAATGGCGTTGGCAGCTGTGGTCATTTTCGTAGAGAAAACAAAAGATATCATTAGCAAGGCATAGAAGATGCTGACAAAAAGCGTAATACCATTGATTTTGAAAATGGATTTCCGGAAAAGAAAGCCAAAAATTAAAGCAGCAAAAACCGAACGGTAAAACAGAATAACCATCGGCCCAAAGGGCAGCAGTTTGATAACCAAACCACCAGTACTCCACAGTATTGCAGCAATAATCACTGCCAACACACCGGCTTGGTGCGCAGTAAGTCGGGTGAGCATAGGGTGCAATTTTTTTAACTGCAAACCTCAAGTTAGAGGAGATTAGTTCCTGTAAAAACGGGAAAAATCATCTCAGATTTAAATAATTGATTTATAGCAACTTAAAGCCAATTAATTTTCATTTCCATTACTTTTCACCGGCGCAATTTCCGGTAGCGGTGGCAATTGTCCGCCCTGTTTTTCAGCCACTTCTTCTTTGGGCGCATCAGGCTTAATGCTTGGAAAATAGAGAATTCCTCGCAGCGGGCGAACCGAGGTATTATTTGAGATTTTACCTTTCAGATACACGTCCAAAGCCAGATTATACGTCTGCATATTTACATCATCAATCTTATCCAAAGGATACGTATCAAAGGTTTCCAGCGTAATGATGAATTTCTTGCGCTGTGCATCCGGCTGAATTTTTGCCAATCTCACATTCAAGTTTTTATCACTGCGGCGAACGGTCAGGTTACCGATATAAGGCGTTTCATTAAAATCAACCGGATTGTAACTATCTTCAATATCGACCTCAAATTTCCATTGAAAAGCGAATTTGCGGTCTTCCTTCTTGGTCAAATCAAACTCGCCGGCGCCGATCGAAGCGACAGGATGCGCGCTGGTCTGGATTTCTTCATTTACATAAAAACGGATGTACTCTCCGCCGATCGGATTTTTGCTGCGAATCGCATAGGACAAAGGCAAACGGCTTGGACGCGTGGCGGCTGTTCCTTCAAAATTGGCGCGCAAAGGCTTGCCATTGATTGTAAAACGACATCCGAAAGATCCGGTCTTGCTGTCTTTAAAATATTCTGCCTGCAAGGTCGGAGTTCCATTGTAAACACCAGGTTTCACCGATTCGATTTCCCAAAAATTGTTGGTCATGCCTTCAGGAATGCCTTCCACAATCACAAAATGTTTATGATCTACGCCCTCCGTCATTACCGGAAAATCCTTGGATTTCTGAAAAACGGGCGCTACACTCTCGAAATAACGGCGAATGTATTCTGGAGAAGGAAGTTTAGAAAAAAGTTGATTGCGCGATCCGCCTTTTTCCTCATAATCCGCATAAATAATGGTCTCCCAATCCGTTCCTGCGAAAGATCCCTGAGAAGCGCTCCCCACGCCAAAACTGGTTTTCAGGCGCGCGGGCAATAAACCGCTCAGGTTCAAGCCGCCCTCCATTTCGATTTTACGATTTTCTTCTGCAGAACTAACATGGCGAATCAAAACCCCTTCAAACTCGCGTAAGAAATATGCCTGATTGATATACTTCGGGTTATCCGCATAAAATTTCCACAATTTCATCATCACCTCGGTTGTCTCGTCATTATTGGCGTCCAGCACCAGTTTCAGGGGTGAAACAAAAGATCCCGACAAAGCCATGATGGAAGATTCGCGCCGGCTATCGGTTTCCAGGGCTGCACGCAGGGCAGCGTATGGTGGTTCAATGCCTGCATCTAAGGCTGCTTTCAGATAACCGCCACAAGTTTTGGTGAGAATATAGGTATCAAAATTTTCATTCGGATTAATCGCGAATTGATCATCCAAACCATTGATTTGCAAAATCTTAGTCGGCGAATAACTCATTACGTTGAACGGCTGCATCATTTCCGATTCATGAAAAATGTAGTACATCAGCCCTCCGCCCCGAATGTCGGCGGTTTCTACCTTGGTGCGCAGGTCGCGCTTGCCCAGAAATCGGCTGATGTCACTTGGCACATAATCGCGCCGGCTGTCGCCGGGCAAATCAAAGCCACAATACTGCGCATGCGTTTTAAACTTTTGCTGCAAGGCATAGCCCAGGGAAATCCGGGAATAGCTGCGCTCTGGCGGCCAGTTTTCCTTGCGGTATTTTTCGAGGCGTTCTGCCGCTTTGTCAATTTTTTGGCTGTAGCCAATGTTTACAAGAGTTGCAGAAAAGAGTATAATTAAGAAAAAGGGCGTTGCATTCAGTCGCATTATTCTATTAACTTTATTCGTTAGACATTTGCAATATCAGAAAATATCAATCTATATCTATTTTTCAGTGCATTTCACTTTATAGAATGCCTGATTTCTAATTTCGTTACAGATTTAAAAAATAAAAATGCGAGTTCCCGGACTTACAACGGAAACTCGCACCAAAATCGTTTTTGCTAACGCAATTTTTTTTAATTTATTGGCTTAAAGTCGAATTTTGATTCCACCGTTGATCCATCTGCCCTCTGTGGGCGCCCAGATATCAGAAACAAACCTCGGATTCTGGCGGGCGCCGAAAACCATTGGTTCCCAGCGGCTTTGCCTGGAATCAGTGAAGTTTTCAAAATTGAGATACACGCTGAAACGCCCGAATTGTTTCTCGCTCATCAAGCCCATCACCCAAAAACTACGCGGCGAAGTACCATCGCTTAATTCCTGCCCGCCGGTGAAGTAAGCCTCATAGCCTACCCGGAAGTTGCCATGCTCTTCCCACATCAGAATAAAGCCCGCGCGGTGCCGCGCCGTCAATGGAATTGGGCGATCTGTGCCGTTAAAATGCTGACGCGCATCCACGAGTGCGTAGTAAGAAAACAGTTTAAAATCACGGAAAGTCAACTTCACATTGGTTTCTGAGCCTCGACTATCCAGGTGTCCGTCGCCATTCTCATACAAAAGGATATTGTTTACCAAGCTATCCCTATTGGGAATCAAAGGATTATTCAATCGGGTATAAAAAAACAACTGATTGATCGAGAATGTCCAGTCTTCGCCGAGCGAAGTGCGATAATTAAGGTCCCAATTCACGCCCTGAGAGGTTTCGGCTACCGTGTTGTTCACGTCAATCGGGTGCACATTGCGAAAGATATTACGCTCGCTTTCTTCCAGAAAAACGGTCGGACTTTTGTAGCCCAAACCGCCTCCAAATCGCGTGGAAACCGCTTCATTCAAGCGCCAGTACAAGGATACTCTTGGCAATACAAACCAGCCGTATTCATTCTGGTGATCGGCACGCAAACCGGATTCCAAGGTTACAGCGTTATTGATGTTCCAGATGTTTTGCACAAACGCGCCGATGGTACTGAAATCATAATCCCGCAAAGGCTGATTTGATTGAAATTGATCTTCACTGAAAGACTCCGTCCAAAGGTTCAAACCACCGATCCATTCCAT
This sequence comes from uncultured Saprospiraceae bacterium, assembly GCA_964523725.1. Classification (GTDB taxonomy): domain Bacteria; phylum Bacteroidota; class Bacteroidia; order Chitinophagales; family Saprospiraceae; genus JADJNW01. The sequence goes on along the minus strand of CAZGAU010000015.1, from coordinate 8,420 downwards.
TTTTTCATCTTGCCGGGCGTAGCCAATTTCCGAGAAACTGGACAGTTGGGCACCGCCAAAACGATAATCCGGCACCATAATTTCCCGGTCGAAATAACTCACGCTGTTTTTCACAAAAAACTGCGAATTTTCGGTCAACTCCCGGTCAAATCGAATTTGGGAAGTCACTCTTGACGAGTTATTGTCCTCCAGATACGGATGTTCCTCGGTCGGGCCGCTGAGAATAGCATCCATATCGCCGCCGCTGCGTTCCTCAAAAGTTGTATTCAAACCAATGCTTAGCTCGGTCCGATCATTGAAATAGAAATAAATCTTGGGGTTGAAATTAAACCGCCGCTGCTGCGGAATGTCTGAAAACTGGTCGTCATTGGGATCGTAAGGCTCCTGCAAATGATAAGAACCAAACAGCGAAACGCCAACTTTATCAAATTTCTCGGTGTAAAAGCCATTCAAATCCGCGCCTTTTGTACTGATAAGGTTCAGCATCAGACTCAAATCGCGCTCCTCGGTCGGCTCTTTGGTAATAAGATTAATGATCCCGGCGATGGCGCCGCCGCCGTATAAAGTCGAGCTACTGCCTTTGATAATTTCCACCTGGCGAAGATCAAGCGGCGGAATTTGCATGATACTCAAACCGCTTGAAAAGCCCGAATATAGAGGGAATCCGTTTTGCAATAATTGCGTGTAGCGCCCGTCCAATCCCTGGATGCGAAAATTCATATTCGCAGAAGTCGCCGAGGTTTGTTGCACCTGAATCCCTGTGCTTTCGCGCAGTAGCATGGAAATATTGGAGGCATTCATATTACCTTTTTCGGCAAGTTCTTCCCCAGCAATCGTTTCAATGCGGGTTGGAATTTCTTCAATGGTACGGCTGCTGCGGGTGGTGGTCACGATCACCTCCTCCAATTCTTCGTGGTGGTGTTCCAGCAATACCTCTATTTCCTTCCCTTCTATCGGAAAATTCAACGTCAATTTTTCCTCTTCATATCCCAGAAAACTGATGGTAAATGTTTGTTTCCCGTCGGGAATATTATTTAAAATCGCCACGCCATTTACATCGGTTGTGGTACCAATCGAAGTTTTATTGAGTTGAACGCTTGCACCCGGCAGAGGCTCCTCACTATCCGCGTCTTTTACAATGATTTGAATCGAATTTTGCCCAAGTGTAATAACAAAAGACAAATGTAATAATGCCAGTATTGACATTACATTTTTTATTAAATGCATGCTAAATGAGTTTTTAGTTTTATAATAAAGAAATGCCCGGAGCATTCGTCTCCCGGTCACCAAATCCCTTAGTATCCAAGTCTCAAGGGCTTCGGCGGCTGCCAGTGGCGATAAATAAATTCAGAAAATGGAGAAGTTTTATGAGATGAATTCAGAACAGAAATAACATTTAGTTTTTGTAATGGAAAGTAAATTTTATTAACCATTAAATTTGTACAGCAGGCACAGGCGCAAAAAGGCGAGCAAAGATCGGCGCTGTGTTCCTCGTCTTCAGAGTGGTCAGCTTGCTGGCAAGCGGTTTCTTCTGCCTCACAAGCACCTAGTTCGTCCGCGCAGGGCACGCAGGAAATGAACAGTATCCAGCCGGTGAAAAAAATAATAAACCACTTCATGTCGCAAAGATAAGCATTGAAACCGTGCAAAGGAATTGCAAAAATGCTTTTTCTTTATGATTCACTCTTTGAAACTTCCAACCCCAGTTCCTTGCCCTTCTCGAGCATAAAAGCGTGCGCTTCTTCAAAATTATTGCCGATATCTCCGTCGAGAATGGCTTCGCGAATGGCGTTTTTGATAATGCCCACCTCCCGGGAAGGCTCGATTCCAAAGGTTTCCATGATGTGCTCTCCGCTGACCGGCGGTTGCCAGTTGCGCAGATGATCTTTTTCTTCTACCTCCTTGAGGCGCTCGCGCACCATTTCATAGTTTTCGAGGTAGGTTTTAACTTTTTCGGGGTTTTTGGAGGTAATGTCCGCTTCGCAGAGCAGCATCAGATCGTCAATATCGTCGCCGGCTTCGTACAACAAACGACGGATCGCAGAGTCGGTGATATTTTCCTTGGTCAGGCTGATCGGGCGCAAATGCAGTAGCACCAACTTTTGTACAAATTTCATCTTATGATCCATCGGCAAACCCAGGCGGCGGAAGATTTTTGGCACCATATTGGCGCCAACAGCATCGTGCCCGTGGAAAGTCCAGCCCTGTTCAGGATGGAAGCGCTTGGTAGGCGGTTTGGCAATATCATGCAGGATGGCAGCCCAGCGCAACCATAGGTTCTCCGTTTTCTTACACAAATTGTCAAGCACTTGCAAAGTATGATAGAAATTGTCCTTGTGCGCGCGGCCGTTGCGTACTTCCACGCCCTGAAGCGCTACCATTTCCGGGAAAAAGATTTTTAATAACCCTGTATTGAACAAGTGTTTGAACCCCACCGAGGGCTTCGGCGTACAAATAATTTTATTCAACTCTATTGCAATCCGTTCCTTGGAAACAATATTCAGGCGGTTTTTGTAAGAAGCTATCGCCCCGAGGGTTTCGGGATCAATGGTAAAATCCAGTTGTGTGGCAAAACGAATGGCGCGCATCATGCGCAAGGGATCATCGGAAAAAGTTTTACCGGGTTCGAGTGGTGTTTTGATCAGTTTTTCTTCCAAATGCTGCAAACCTCCAAAGGGATCAATGATCATTCCAAAATCTTCCTCATTCAGGCTCACGGCAAGGGCATTGATGGTGAAATCCCGCCGGTTTTGATCATCTTCCAAAGAGCCTTCTTCAACGGTCGGTTTGCGGGAATCATAACGATAGGATTCTTTCCGGGCGCCGACAAATTCGATTTCCAAATCGCCATGCTTGAGCATAGCCGTACCAAAACGACTGTAAACAGTCACTCTCGGAATAGGGCGCAACTTCGCCGCCATGTGCTCTGCTAAGCGGATGCCGCTTCCGATACATACGATATCGATATCTTTGGAAGGGCGGGCCAGCAACCGGTCGCGTACATAACCACCAACGGCATAGACCGGGTAACCAAGCTCTTTGCCCGTTTCACCAATGAGTTCCAGGATTTTACGCTCTTTCTCTTGTATGCTAAAAACCACGTTCGATGTCCTATTTTGTCACTTTAATCAAAAGCCGCAATGGCTTGTTATACAACAAATTAGCCCACTTATCCAAAAATTTCCACACCTTTAGGGAAAAATATCGCAGCAATGGATGCGTGCGCAGCTTCACCAGGGCTTTGTTCGCAAAAGTAATGGTTTTCCAGTTTTGTACAGCTTGTCCGGTTAGTAATTCACGGACTTTTTGTTCTGAAAACGAATGCAAATGGGCGTTATGTGGCGTAGGGCAATTACAATGTACACAAAGTGAATATGGAATTCTTTCATTAAACGGTGTAGTAATAATCAAAGTTCCACCAGGTTTCAAAATACGTAATAAGTTGGTTATAAACAACTTCGGATCAGGGGTATGTTCCATTACCTCTGCGGCAATGATGCAATCGAAGGTATTTTCCCGGAAGGGTAAAGCATATACATCCGCTACGATCGCAAAATGCCGTTCAAAAGGATATTCTTTCAAAGCCCGGGTCGGATTTTCCAGGGAAATATCCATCGAATAAACCGCGACTTTATTTTCATTATTGGCAAAGTGCGCCGCCACCCAGGCACTGCCGCAGCCCACATCCAGGATTTTGGTGGCGCCATCCGGAATTTGCGACAGGATCATCTCGCGGAGCCGCCGGTTTTCATGTTGTGAAGCGCCATCGGGCATTGCTTCAAAATAATCAAAGACTACTGCATCCTGTTGATAATGATCTGCATAAAAGAACTTTGCCCGCACACCGTTGCTCAACGTCACATCCAGGTACTTTTCACCTGCATTTGCAGATAGTAGCACCGGTACGTGCCCAATTACCTCGAAGAATTCGCCGGTAGTCTGATCTTCCAGTCGCTGTTTGGAAACATCATAATGCAATGGATTTCCGGCTGGGCTGATCAAAGTGTCGAGCAGGGCAGGCTTCATACCAGAGCCAGGTTCTCCTGATTGCTATAAACTTCTTCAATTTCCGCCAGCACCGTAAAGAGTTCCTCCGGTTCGTGCAGGGTAACCAGCTTACTCCGATAAGGCTTGATATTCGGGAATCCCCGGAAGTAATTGGTGTAATGCCGACGTGTTTCCAAAACACCCAGTTTTTCACCTTTCCACTCGAGGGCGTGCTGCAAATGCTGCCGTGCAGCGTTGACTCGTTCCTGCACCGTCGGCGGCGCCAACAATTCACCTGTGGCAAAATAATGCTTGACCTCCCTGAAAATCCAGGGATAACCAATGCTCGCCCGACCAATCATCAAGCCGTCCACACCGTAGCGTTCGCGGTATTCCTTGGCACGTTGCGGACTGTCAATGTCGCCATTGCCAAACACCGGGATATGCATACGCGGATTTTCTTTCACTTTTGCTATCCATGACCAGTCAGCCTGGCCTTTATACATTTGCTTGCGGGTGCGCCCGTGAATTGTAATTGCCTGGACTCCAATATCTTGCAAACGCTCCGCAACTTCCACAATATTAATGCTTTTCTCGTCCCAGCCAAGACGGGTCTTCACCGTCACCGGTTTTTTAGTAGAATTAATGATTGCTTTGGTCAGTTCGATCATTTTCGGAATATCCTGCAAAATACCTGCGCCGGCCATTTTACAAGCAACTTTCGCCACCGGGCAACCGTAGTTAATATCAATCACATCCGGATTTGCTGCCTCCACCAAAGCCGCGGCTTTCACCATGCTTTCCACCTGAGCACCAAAGTATTGTATCCCAATGGGGCGTTCGTATTCGTAAATATCCAGTTTTTGGAGACTGGAAGCCGCCTCGTAAATCAAGCCATCGGAAGAAATAAACTCCGTGTACATCATGTCTGCTCCCTGGGCTTTGCACAATGCCCGAAATGGCGGATCGCTCACATCTTCCATCGGCGCAAGCAACAACGGGTACGCTCCCAGTTCCACATTTCCAATTCTTACCATGTTCTAAAATTGTTGTTTGCAGGTTCTGTTTGACAATAAATTTTGGTTTGCAAAAATAAAGCAATTTGCTGAAACTATCCTGAGTATAAGGAATAAACACGTACACAAGTTCCATCAATTTTAAGAAAGTGTGAAATATTCTCCCAAAGCACTCTACCTGATAGAATAAAATTTTATTTTTACGCCCGTGATATAGCAATTATTTTTCAATAGATTTTAGAATCAACCTAAAACGCCTATTTTCATGGTATCAATTGTAATTGCCTGTTTTATAATAGGTTACCTTGTAATAGTTTTTGAGCATCCGCTAAAGTTGGACAAAACCGTACCGGCCCTGCTGATGGGCTCTTTGTGTTGGGCACTGCTTGCCATCTTTTTTTACAACGGCTGGATATCGGTAGTAGATTCTCACGAGCATGTGTACAGTTTGATGAATGCCAGTGGCGACGAAGCGATTCATCATGCCAAAGAAGGATTTGAAAACACTTTGCTTCACCATCTTGGCAAAACTGCGGAAATCCTGGTCTTCCTGATCGGCGCCATGACTATTGTGGAGATTATCGACCTTCATATGGGTTTTGAAGTACTCAAAAGCTATGTGAGAACGCGCAGCAAGCGCCGGTTACTCTGGATTGTTGGTGTGCTTGGTTTTATCCTTTCGGCAATTATTGACAACCTGACCGCCACAATCGTATTGGTCACTCTTTTACGCAAGCTTATCCATGATCGGAACGAACGCCTTTGGTATGTTTCGCTGATCGTGATTGCGGCCAATGCCGGCGGTGCCTGGTCGCCGATTGGTGATGTCACCACCACCATGCTTTGGATTGGTAATAAGGTCTCTGCGCTGGGCTTGATCGAACACCTCGTATTACCTTCCATTGTATGCTTTGTGGTACCGTTTGCGATCGCATCATTTTTGCCCATTTTCACCGGAGATTTGACCAACGACCCGGAAACAAAAATGAAAACCAACAAACTGCTGAGTAGCCGCACTATGCTGTATCTAGGCTTGGGCGCAATTGTTTTTGTACCGATCTTTAAAACGGTGACACATTTGCCTCCCTATCTGGGTATGATGCTGAGCATGGGTTTGGTTTGGCTGGTTTCAGAATACATTCATCCGGAAGAAGAATTTGATGAAGAACGACGCCAAATGTACTCTGCGCATAAGGCACTCTCCAGAATTGAGATGTCGAGCATTTTGTTTTTCCTGGGCATCCTGATGGCGGTTACAGCATTGGAAAGCCTGGTTTTCGGCAGCGTACAAATCGATGGAAAATCTGTGGATGTCGGTACTTTGCGGTATGCAGCCGAATCGCTGGACCGGTTGATCCCAAATCAGGATATTGTTGTCATGCTGCTTGGGGTATGTTCTGCCATTATCGACAACGTGCCGCTTGTGGCAGCCTCTATGGGTATGTACGATAAGCCAATTGACAGCCAGCTTTGGCACTTCATCGCTTATGCTGCCGGTACAGGTGGTAGTATGCTGATTATCGGCTCTGCAGCCGGTGTAGCCGCTATGGGTATGGAAAGAATTGACTTTATCTGGTATCTTAGAAAAATAGCATGGCTGGCGGCAGTGGGTTTCGTTGCAGGCGCCATTGTCTTTATTTTGATGAAAATGTTCTTGTTATAAAAGTCTGATCAAACGGAAAAGCCTCTTCAAACCGGTTGTTGAAGAGGCTTTTTTAATTTATTTTACAGTTTTCCTTAGAACCTTGCCGTTACCCCAATCAGTGCATTCAAACCTAGCGTAGGGTAATAATTCCAGCGCTGGCGTCGATTGTTTGCCAAATTGTTGACCTGTACAAACGCTCCGATGTTTTCGGTAAACAGATAATCTGCACCCAGACTTATGTCAAACAGTGTATTCAGATTCTGAGCTTCGTTATTCCGATCCAGATAAGGCACTCCATTTTCCAGGAAGAAATCACCCTTCACTAGTAACTTACCTTCCATTGTGGTATAACGCACACCACCATTCAAGGTGAGCGAAGGCAAATGCCAGGGTTTATCCTGACCTTCAAGCGAGAAGAAGTTTTGAGTAACAGCGCCTGTGATATTCAGTCCTTTCAGCACTTCAAAGGTCAAGGCGCCATGAATACTAAATATCTGAGCCGTATCATACAACACATTAAATCGCGGGATAGAATCCTGATTTGCCAGGAACAGGGCAAGGTTGTCCGCATCTTTATAACTCAATTGCGCGCGATAATCAATACCCTGGAAATTGCCCTTAATACCGCCATAATATTGAATATAACGTGTATTCTCCACCTGAATTCTGGACACCAGGAAAGGATTATAATCCGTCAAGCTCCGGAAATTATTCTTTTGCAATGAACCTTCTGCACCCACGAATGCACTCAGCACATTCCCCAGCAGCGCGGCCGACAATTCCACATCCGGAAACAGCTGAAAATCATCCTCGTGTGAAGCCACATTCAGACCCAGTTTTGCCTTAAAAATATCACCATGAAAGGTAAAACTAGGTTGCAGAAAAAAGTTATTCAACGACTGCGTCGCCGTGTCGCGGTAGGACGTAAAATCGGTGCGCAGATTAATTTTCAACTCATGCAGTTCGTTAAACCATTTATTGGCGCCGAATTTCAGGTCAAAACCGTTTTCACGCGCAGCGTAATCATCCTGCATCAGATAGATGTCGAAGCCGGCAGAGTAATTAAAATCCGCCTGTGTACGCTTACCGTTGTAAATCTTGGCGCCCACATCAAAAATGGAAAAACGCTGCTGTATATCTTCCTTATCCAGCGAGATGTTCGTATCATTTTCTTTATTAAATTCATTATAACCATAGAAAAATACATTGTCTATGGTGTAACCCAGATTGGCATCTACGGCAAAACCCTGATCAAGATAATAGGTGCCGTGCGCCCCTAGTTTTGTAAAAGCAAATCGCTGATTCTCAACCTTTTTGGTGTTATTTGCAGAGTTATGGTATAAATCAATCCCAAATTTGTACTGATCTTCGGCAAACAGGTCATAAGAAAATTCCCCAAAAAGTGCCGATGGGAAGCCACCACCAAGCTTGGCGTAGCCATTATAGCTATCCTGTACCGCTTCCCCATCAAACCTTACAGGACGAATCTTTGGAGGTAAATATTCTACCTCAAAGGTTTTGCTGAGAATATTGTAAGACTGGCGCTTGGTCGTTGTATCCAGCGGCGGTAATTCTGGACGTACTTTCACAGGCTCCGTGTCCAGCAGGCGCGCATCAAAATTCCGGATCACTTCTACTTGTCCGGAAGGCAGCGTTTCCTGAGCAGCCAGAAAAAATGGCAAGGCCAGCAAGAATAGGCTTGAAACTATATTTTGATAGGTTTTCATTGCGATCGTTTTGTTTTAGGCAATTATCAAAATTGTTAATCGTTG
>CAZGAU010000014.1:0-54683 GCA_964523725.1 uncultured Saprospiraceae bacterium | reverse complement strand
AATTGCTACGCGAACCGACCGCATTGACATAGAAGGAAGTCACGACTTTATTTGCTCAAAGGCTGGAACAATCCATTCGGGAACGCCCGGCGGACTGGCTGTGGTCGCACAAGCGGTGGAAGAGGGGGAGACGGGGTGACTTTGAGACGGGGAATTGATGACTGGGAGCGCTGCCTCCCCAAAGTTTCAGCGTCTCTTTTGCTCTACATCTCTTTTCTCCAAGTCTCAAATTGAGATGGCAATTCCTGTCGCCTGCTCGATGGCTCTTTTGGCATCCAGTTCTCTGGCTTCAAAAGCCCCGCCGATCAAGTGCACCGGAATGCCCGCTTGCTGCAAAGGTTCTTGCAAATCGCGCAGCGGTTCCTGTCCGGCACAAACGATGATATTGTCCACTTTTAAAATCTGCGGCTCTCCCTTGATCGTTACGTGAAAACCCTCATCGTCAATCTTGTGATATTGCACCTCAGCGTGCATTTGTACCTGCTTCATTTTCAAGCTCGTACGATGAATCCAGCCCGTAGTTTTGCCCAGGCGGTAGCCGGGTTTATCCTTGGAACGTTGCAATAGAAATATCTGCCGGGCCGGCGGTTCCGGGTCAGGTTTGGTGAGGGCGCCACGCTGCTGATAATCCATATCCACGCCCCATTCTTCCATGAAAGTTTCTACATTCAAACTCGGCGATTCGCCCTGATGCACCAGGAATTCCGCCACATCAAAGCCAATACCGCCCGCGCCAATGATGGCCACCGACTTGCCGACTGGTTCTTTATGTTTCAGTACATCAATATAACCCAGCACTTTACGATGATCAATTCCAGGAATATCAACCTTCCGAGGCAGTACGCCGGTGGCCAGGGCCACTTCGTCAAAGGTTTTGAGCAATTCCGCGTCCGCTTTGGTTTTCAAATGCAGGTGCACGCCGTGTTTTTCGATCATTTTATTATAATAGCGTAGCGTTTCGTAAAATTCTTCCTTGCCGGGAATGTGCTTCGCCATGTTAAATTGACCACCGATCTGATGATCAGCTTCGTACAAGTGTACCTCGTGACCACGCCCCGCGGCTGTAGTAGCAAAGGCTAAGCCGGCCGGCCCCGCACCAACGACGGCGATTTTTTTCCTGTTGGAAATGGGTTTGGGAATCAATTCCGTTTCGCGGCAAGCATAGGGATTCACCAGACAACTTGCAGTTTTGCGCACAAAAATATGATCCAGGCAGGCCTGATTGCAGCCAATGCAGGTGTTAATCTCATCCGCCCGGTTTTCCTGGGCTTTTTGTACAAAAAATGCATCCGCCAGGAAGGGCCGCGCCATGGAGACCATATCGGCGCAGCCATCGGCAAGAATTTTTTCGGCCACATCGGGCATATTGATGCGATTCGTAGTGATGAGTGGTATGTTCACCTTGCCCATCAAGCGTTTCGTCACCCAGGCAAAACCGCCCCGCGGCACCATCGTGGCAATGGTGGGAATACGCGCTTCGTGCCAGCCGATGCCGGTATTAATAATGGTTGCGCCTGCCGCTTCGATTTTTTTTGCCAAAAGCTCCACCTCCTCCCAGGTGCTGCCGTCATCCACCAGATCGAGCATGGAAAGGCGATAGATGATGATAAAATTCGGACCAACCTTTTCCCGAATCCGCCGCACAATTTCAACCGGAAAGCGCGTGCGATTCTCAAAACTGCCACCCCACTCATCCGTGCGTTTATTGGTTTTTGAAACGATAAATTCGTTGATCAGGTAGCCTTCCGAGCCCATCACCTCTACCCCGTCGTAGCCTGCGTCCTGCGCCAGCGCCGCGCAACGCATAAAGGCCCGGATCGTCCGCTCGATGCCGCGTTTGCTGAGTTTCCAGGGTTTAAATGGTGAAATCGGCGATTTGATGCTGGAGGGCGCCACCGCCAGGGGATGGTAGCCGTACCGCCCAGCGTGCAGTATTTGCAGACAGATTTTGCCACCTTCATCGTGCACCGCTTTGGTCACAATCTGGTGTTTCCGGGCCTCGCTGCGTGTGGAAAGCTTGCTGCCAAAGGGCGTGAGCCAGCCCTCGATATTGGGGGGAATGCCTCCGGTAACCATCAAACCCACACCGCCCCGGGCGCGCTCGGCGTAGTAGGCCGCCATTTTCTCAAAACCATTCTTGGTTTCTTCCAGGCCGGTGTGCATGGAGCCCATGAGCACACGGTTTTTCAATTGGGTGAAACCCAGATCGAGGGGTTGGAGGAGATGCGGATAAGGATTGCTCATATTTTGGATTTACAATTCAGCGAATTTTCGCTAAAATACATAATTTTCGATTCGCAAACCCGAAGGGTGGAATAATTATAATTACAGATCAGAATTTTTTAAAAATCCCGAAGGAGTGAAACCATTTACTTTTTATTTTCAATTCAAAACAAAAACCCCGAAAGTGCAGCCTCATGCCACCCTTTCAGGGTTTATTTAAGAGATTTCATCTCCGTTTCATTATTTCAACCCGTTGGGTTTACTCCAGAATCAACATTTTCTTTGTCACTGCCGCGTTGCCGCTTTCTACTTTATAGAGGAGCAGGCCGGTAGCATTCAGTTCGGATTTATTGATCGAAAATTCGTTATACCCCTTGCCAAAGTCAGTCACCCGGCTCAGCAGGGTTCTGCCGGTGAGGTCGAGCACGGTGAGGCGTACCTGTCCTGCTTCGGGCAACTGGAACGGAATGACCGTCGAGTTGGTCACCGGGTTCGGGCGGTTTTGATATACGATCAGGCTTTGCGCGGTTTCCAGCGTCTGGTCAAAGGTCAAAGCAAGCGGCTGTACTTCCAAATCTCGATTATATGCTTCAGCGTTAAGTTTCAACTGATTCAGCGCCAGGAATTCGCTCAGGCGGCCATTGCGTTGCGCGCGGAAAGTCAGCGTGAATAAAGCCTCATTATCAGTCACTTGTGCATCACCGATCCAACTGGTGGTGATCAAGCCCTGCTCCGGCATCATGCCGAAATTATTGTTTGACAAGTCCGGTAATGCGCCACGCTCCAGCCCCAGGAATTCCAGGGCATTTGGCTCATAGCTGAGTGCGAATTGATACCCTTCAATGTTTTTGAAATTACTTGCCTTGAACGGAATCCGATAGATTTCCCCGGCTTGCAAAGGCATATCATATACGCGGAATGCCAGTACCGGTGCGTCTTCGCGGATTTCGGGCGTGCTTTGCAGCTCGTTTACCCGCACGGAATTATCCAGATCACCCAGTTTGACGCCAATAAAATTGCGAACCGTGTTCATGCGCATCACGTCGTAAGTAAGCCGTTCCGGGAAACCGAATGGATCGGTTTGATTGGTAAAGTCGTAATCCTCCGGCACAAAGCGCCAGGTAATACCCATTGGTAATTCTTCTTCCAGCGACAGGATCACTTTTTGGATCGCAGCCAGATCCACAATCGAAACACTGCCCGAACCGTTCACATCCGCCGCAATCACCTGATATGGCGAGGTAAATGGTGTAATATTCAGCAGATGGCGACGCAGCACCACCAGATCATAAGTCGAAATGCCATTGAGCGGCGAATCATCTTTTTGCAACTCCACATAATTTACATCGCAGCCCGGCACCGGATCGAATTTGAATTTGCCGATATCAGAAGTCACCGTAGCGTAGGTATTTTCACCCACGCCCATCGTGGCCGAAACATTGACGATCGGGTTACCTTTGGGCGTGAAGACGCGGCCGGAAAAATCTACATTCAAATTGTCGCAAATATCACTATGCGGCATAGAATTAAAAACATGATCCTGCATGAGGCTCACGCCGGTGTTGCGCATGATAATATAATGCAGGCGAATTTTCTTGATATGCGCCTTTTCCTCGTCGGTTAGTACCGGATCGTTTTCATAATAAAACCGGTCGCCATCCCGAAGCGCTGTGAATTGCTTTTGCATAATTGCCAGCAGGGTTTCCCCGAAAAGCGAACCCGGCATTGGCGTTTCAGAAAGTAGCCCTACCCAGGCGTCAATGTTGTTGATGTTGCCGTTGTACAGATTTTTCAGGGCATTGGCCGCATCAGCGTTGGTGTTGATTTGGTCAAAAGAACTATAAGCCGGTAAGCCGTATGCCTGACGCAGGGTGTTAAAATCAGGGATGCCACGCTCGCGCCCGCGATTGATATTGATCGCAGCCAGATCAAGTCCGCCTGCACCCGGAGGTCCGAAGAGGAAATTGCGCACATCATCCACGATTTTAGCGTCGAACTGCTGCTGGGTTTGAATCGCCATTCCCTTCAGAAACTGCTCCATGGCTTTATCTTCGCGCAGCACCAGTGGATTGAAAAACGCGTTGCGCAAAGGCATACTACCCGCCGGGATCGAATTGCCATTCTCATCCACCCGCATTAGATTGCCATTCAGCAGCGTATGCCCCAAGCGGAAAGCCGCAGCAGTAAAGGAATTGGCCAGTTGAGGATTGACATCCGGTTTGTACCCGTCATATGGCGGTAAATTTACACCCAGGGCGGGCAGCCACTCTTCGTACACAATAGCCTGAATAGAGCCGCTCACAAGCTTACGCGCGTGCTGATATAATTGCTCGTCATTCCAGGTCGGATGTTGTTTGGATAACTCATCGCACAACAAATTATGTTCACGAACAAAAATCGTATGTATCGAAGCCAGTAGTGGATTTTCATTGGCGCGCACATCGCCCGCTACAAATAGCTTATTGGTCAACCCAGTTGCATTATCCATGCCCGGCGCACCGGGATGAATGGGTGAATCGAATTTTCCGGTGATGGTATTGAAGGGCATTAAATTTCCTTCAGACACTTTCAGCTTTCCGCCGATAAAAGCGCGGAGCCAGAGCGAGCGCTCTTCATCGGAGCCATACACGCCCGAACCATCGATAAATGCCGTGATTTCATTGGGATGCTGGCGCGGATTGGCAGCGCTGGTGCCGGTATTCGGGTCGAATTTATTTCTTTTCATCGGAATCACTACCTGCCCTGTACTCATTGGATCGAACCAGGGATCGCCCTGCGGCACCGAGATGTTGGCAGCTTCGCTTCCATCGGGCGTCAGACCAAAATCGTGATCAATAAACTGACCCCAAACCCAACAGAAATCGCTGAGCACTTTGGGATCATTGATAAGTCCGGGCTGCGCGAAAATTGTATTACTGATCACGCGTGGATTGGGACGGGTGGTGCCCGCCGGCGCTGAAATACCGTCGGTATAACTCACGGGGCCCACCCTAAGCAGATTGGTATGTGCTGCGCCCCATTCGGGGTGGTTGGGGTTATTCTGGGAGCCATCGATGGTGCGGTATTTAGTGGCATCAAATTGCCCGAATGCTTGTACACCAATAAATAATAATAGCAAGAGTTGTAGCCGTCTTTTCATAGTATAGATTTTTATTCATGAGGTAAAACAATGATTTGTTATTCACTTCTGGAATGAGAAAAATCATTCTCGTCAAATCCATGTGAACGGGAAGGGGAGTTTCTTGTAGTAGATAGCAAGGGTAGAAGTATGGCCAAATTTAAGCAATAATTGCGATCAAAGCCAGATGTAACCCTGAAAATCAAAGACTTTCTGCAAAAGTATTCTTATCAAAAGGGATTTCTCTATTAAAATAGCGTTAAATCGCGGTCTTTCCGGCATGAATTTTAACAATTCCGGAAAATCTTTCGGGTAAGATTTTATTACACCGGAGTTAAAGCATTTAATTTACATTTGTTAAATTTTAAATATGACCTTGTTTTTAGGACTGTAACTTCTCTTTATTTTGGGGAGTCTTGCTTTTGGAACGAGTTTGAAAAGTTGAAGAGTAACGAAATTGACACAAAAAATTGACTAAAGTTCTAAATATCAAAATAGTATGAAAACCAATCGAAACATCTACATGCTGTTGCTTATACTGTGCCTGGGTTACATCGCCTCCGCACAGCAGAGCACTTCTACCCTGTTGCCCGGTTACTGGACTTTTGGCTTGAATGCCGGTCTGGCTTATCAATCCAGTGATGTAAAAGCGAAGATCGAAGGCTTTGGCTTTGGGGCTACGCTGGGTAAAAACATTTATTACCAGCCGGATGCACCGCTGGCGTTTGACCTGCGGGGACGCTTCCTCTACACGCGCCAGTACGGACTGAATTCGCTGCGTTCTTACAATATCCAAAATAACCTCGCACTCAATGGCGCCGGCTTGCTGGATTATACCACTTACCCTTCCAGTTTGGAAGAACCGCGCGGTTTTGTATTTCAAAACCATGAGACGACTACCGCCGAGCTGGGACTGGAGGGCTTGATCACGCTCAACCAACTCCGCGAGCGCACCGGCGTGCACCTGGGGCTTTTCGGCGGGCTTGGGCTGGATTGGTTCAAAGCAAAAACCGACCAGGCGGGTTTTGATGGTAAAGAATATTTCGAGGCTTACGCCAATATCAATGAAACCCGCAGTACTTCGAGCATTCGCAATGAACTGGAGCGTATTCTGGATGGCAATTATGAAACCGTGGCAGATGGCAATAAAGATAACGGTTCGCTGAAATTCATGCCTTCGCTGGGTGTGGAATTAGGCTTGCAACTATCGCCGCATTTCCTGGTGTACGGTGGGCATCGCGTTACCTTTAGCGGCACCGACGCGCTGGATGGCGAACGGTTTGCCGATCCAAACAACGATTTGTACCATTATACCAACCTCGGCTTACGCTGGACAATCAACGCTGCCAAAGACAAGCCGCTGGCCCGTGTACCGGAAATTGATCTGGTCTCGCCGCTCGGTTCCCCTCACACTACAAACACTGTCAATGGTTTAGTCATTGCAAATATCCGCTATGTGAATAGTGCCGCCGATGTGGATTGCATCGTAAATGGTCGTTCTGTACCGTTTGATTATAAAAATGGTCGTTTTTCGGTGACGACCTCCCTAAAGCCTGGAAATAATGAAATGCTGCTTATTGCCAGGAATGAACACGGACAGGATCGCGAAAACCTGATCCTGGTTTATAAAGAAGCAATCATCGAAACACCCCGGATCGAAGCGCCACGTGTACGTTTTACCAGTCCTGCCAACAGCGGCTATCGGACGGAAGCAAATGATTATGGCATTCGGGCAAGCGTAGATAATGTACGGGATCGCCGCGATGTAAGCTTTACTGTAAATGGCGTGGAACGTGATTTTATCTTTGAAAATGGCATCCTGCGCTCGAATATTCCGCTGCGTGAAGGCGACAACCGGGTACAAATCCGCGCCAGAAATACCGCCGGTAGCGATGAAGCTGAGGTGTATATCATTCGTGAAGTGCGCATTTCACTGCCAATTGTGGACATTACCGAACCAACCGGAAACCGCGTGGAAAGTCGCTATCGGGATGCCCGGGTGACGGCTCAGGTCCGGAATGTAGAAAGTAAAGACCAAATTTATTTGGTCATCAATGGAAGAAATTCCAATAATTTTGAATACGATGCAAACAAAGGGTATATCATTGCGCCCCTTTATTTGGATAACGGCGCCAATAGCGTCGTCATTGCCGCACGCAACAGCGCAGGCGAGGCCCGCGATGAAGTAATAATTGTTTATCAGGAACCACTGCCCGAGCCAAAGAATCCGCCGGCAGTACGTATAACCGAGCCTGCCCGCACGTCAACGACTACCACGCAAGCCACAACCCGGATCGAAGCGATCATTTCCAATGTCAGTGATAGCCGGGACATCAGTTTTGTGGTAAATGGATCGCGCCGTTCCGACTTTAATTTTGACAGTAGAAACGGGCGCTTGGTAGCGAATATCAGTTTGTTATTGGGCAATAATGACATCATTATCCGTGCGGTCAACCGCGACGGTGAAGCCCAGGAAAGCGTGTCCATCCGCCGTGCAGAAGTCGCAATACCCCGTCCGCCGGTGGTGAGAATTTATGCACCGTCCAACAACAGTGAAACCGAATCGGCTTATGCCGATCTGCGTGCCAACATTGACAACGTGGACAGTAAAAACCAAATTTATTTGGTTGTAAACGGCCGGAATATCTATGATTTTGACTTCAATCGAGGTCAGTTGAATGCACGCGTAGCTTTACTGGAAGGCAACAACACGATTCAGGTTCGCGCCAGCAATCGCGATGGCAACGATGAAGCTTCGGTGGGCATTCGCTACCGCAAAGTTCAATTACCATACGTACAAATCTCCAGCCCGGGTAATAATTCGGAAACGGGTACTGCCGCCACACAAATCCGAGCCCGAGTGGAAAATGTGGAAAGCAAAAGCCAAATTCGATTGCTGATAAACGGTAGAAACACCAACTTTAATCTGGATCGCAACCTCCAGGATATTACGGCAAATGTAATGCTGAGCGAAGGCAACAACACGATTCGCGTGGAAGCCCAAAACAATGCTGGCAATGCCAGCGATCAAGTCACCGTGCGTTACAGACGCGCTGCACCACCAACCGTGCGCATCAGCAGCCCGGCTAACAACAGCACGACCGAATCAGCGAATACCAATTTACGCGCCATTGTAACTAACATCAGTAGCCGCAACGACGTAACCCTGCGTGTAAATGGCAATTTGGTGAGCAATTTTAACCTGGCAGGCAGCGATCTGAGTGCAAACATCGTTTTGCGCGAAGGGAGCAATGCTATCACGGTTCGGGTGAGTAATGTTGATGGATCAGATGAGGCAAGTGTTAATGTGACCTATCAGGCATTCCAAAAGCCGGTGGTTACGATCACCGATCCGGTGCGATCGCCGTTTGAAATTGCACAAAATAACTATGTAGTCCGCGCTATTGTAAAAAATGTGGAAAGTAAAAACGATATTAGCATTCAGCTGAATCGGGAAAGCTACTCGTTTTTCAATTTTGACGGCAAAAGCGGTGAAGTAGTGATTCGTGCCATCAACCTGAAAGAAGGGGATAATCCATTGACAATTCGCGCCAGTAATAGAGGAGGAAGTGCCGAAACTGGGGTAACTTTGCGCTATCAGACGCCCAAACCGCCAACGGTAACCATTACCGAGCCAACAGAGGGCAGTACCACGCAGCTCAATAAAGCCACGGTACGGGCTATCATCACCAATATGAATGGCAAACGTAATATTTCATTCAAGGTGAATGGCAAAGCAATCGGTGAATTTGATTTGAAAGGTGAGGAATTTAGCGGGGTTGCAGAATTGCAGGCTGGTGAAAACACCATCTCCATCAGCGCAAAAAATGAGGATGGACTGGCGGAAGCCAGCACAAAAGTTATTTTTCAGTTAAAAGCCGCACAATTGCTGAAACCTAACGTGCGCTTCGTTCAACCTTCCAAACCAGGAATTGTTTCAAAAGAAAGAAGTTACAACATTAAAGCCAGTATAACTAATGTTGCAAACCGAGGAGAAGTCAAAATGTGGATAAATGACGAAGAAACAGCAGATTTTGAATACAATATGCGTAGCAAACAATTAAATTCTGTTGTAACTTTGCAACCTGGTGAGAATACAGTGCGTATAACAGCCCAAAATAAAGGCGGTTCGCACGAAGCAGAAACGATTGTTGTGTATGAAGCCGCAGATTTACCAGTCATTACGATTGTTTCGATTTCGCAGCCTACGGTCAATCCGTTTCGCCCTCAAGTGGGCAGCAGCACAATAATTGCGCGTATAGAGAACGTTTCTGGAAAGGAAAGTGTTAAAATTTTAGTAAATGACGTAGAAATTGATGACTTTTCCTATAATTCTGCGTCAAAAGAATTAAAAGCGACGGTTCAACTGAAAAAAGGTACCAATACCATTGTGTTGCAAGCAAGCAACGAAAGCGGCAAGAGCGAAGAAAAGCGAACGGTTGATTTTTAGAAAGAGCATAAATTGCCGGCTGAAAAGTCGGTAGCAAGATATACAAGAATCTCTTTTCGGTTCTATCCCGTCAGGGATAGACCAAGAGTCGGGTGATTTCTATCGGAGAGGGCGACTAGTGTCGCCTTCTCTTTTTTTACCCGCCGGAGTTCTGAAGTATTGGAACGAAGGGGGGGGGTATCTTCCCTGAAACTTTTTTTCCCTTAATAATTTAACTTGCTATTTAAGATTTTCCCAAGTAACCAAGGAAGGTAGAAACTGTCGCTAAAGCTTTGGCGGGTGATAAAAAAGGCTGCCGGAAAACTCCGACAGCCCTCAAAATTGTAACTAGTATGAAAAATTATTACCGTTGATAAACCATTATTTACGCTTGATCGCCTCTTCAATTACCCTCGGTGCAGCTACATTATAAGAATAATGCAAATGAAAGGTTTTGGTAGCCGGATTGTAATAGTTATCGCCCCAGCTCTGGTCGATGTTTGGCGTAACCCCTGAAGGTGCAATGGTAACTGTATTGTCAGCATTGACAGTTAGCAGCATTTGATAACCGGAACCACCCAGATCACCCAATTCGGTAATAACCGTGTTGGCATTCACCGTTGCCAGCGTTTTGTCGCGCGCAATGTCGCGATCGCCGGCGGTTGGGTGGTGAAAAACACCGGTAGCCCGATAAGTGCCGTCGTACTTGTTTTTGATTACAAAAGTGTACATGGCACTACTAAGTCCGTTACGTACCTTGTAGCCATTGTTGGCGCCGGCGATGGTAATTCCCAAAGCATACTTTTTAGAAAGATCCAATTTGGTCGGATCCAACTTAATCGTAAAGAACTTGGAAAAATCACCTGCTGCGAAATTTACATCCAAAGGATCTGCCTGATACAAGGTGCCTGGCAACTGCTCCCAGGAAGTTCCGTGAGCGGCATTATAAGCAGCAATTACAGACTGGTCTAATTGGAGAGTCACACTCACAGCCTGGTTCAGTGCTTTTTCAGAATTGGCATCACGCAGAATTTCTGCTAGGTTGATAGTTACTACTCCGGGCGAAGCTTCCATGGCGACTACCACGGCGTCTTCCGCAGCATCAGGCAGGCGTACAAAATTGTCGCCTACGCCATCTACCGCATTTTCTGCTTCCTCTTCACAGGACGTCAGGAACAGTCCTGTGCATGATAGTAAAGAAAGCAGCATGAATATTTTGAGTACTTTCATACTTCTATTAGTTTTTGTTTGAATAAAATGAATTATTTATCCCACCACACTTTTGTTTCCTGTGTATCACCGCCGATGCGCTGAGCTGCAGCATCGTAGTTTGGCTTGTTTAGGTTCGGTTCGGTAGTCGGATAGCGGTATCTTCTCGGAATTTGCTTGCTGGTATTAGTTGCATTTGGCGTAGGCGTCAGTGCCGGGAAACCTGTTCTTCTCCATTCAGCCCAGCCCTGATGACCATCTGGATAAAAAGCAATCCAGCGCTGCGTACCTATTTTTTCCAAAGGATTACCACTAGCCAAACTCACTTCCGCTTTGGCGATGTAAGCATCATATGCATCCTGATTAAAAACTTGCCATTGTTCCCAAGCTGCCTTGATACCGGCATTATACATAGTGGTAGCATTCTCGCCCGTCCAGCCACGCTGCGCTGCCTCGGCACGTGCCAAATAAGCATGTGAAGCAGAAAGGAATACGAACGGAGAGTTGTCATTTCTGAATTTCTGAGCCATAACAAAAGAGAAATCCGGGTGTGCGTTAGTATATGCAATCACCTCATCGCGGGTAACACCATAAGGCACGGGCACCACAGCACCACTGCTGTTTGGTTGTCCATAAGAGTTCAGGCGCGGATCGCCCAATCCTGCAAGTGTATTTGCTATTACATCGCTGATCGCCCAGTCTTTACGACCATTATAAGTATTGAACCAGGGGTTGTTAAATCCACCGCCCGGATAATTCAAAGTTACGTTATCGCTGTTGCTTTCAATCACGCCACCATCTGCATTCAAAGCAGCATTGAATTGGGTCTTGCCCTGATCTGGTTTCACGTCTGATACGCGCAACGCCAGGATTAGACGCAGGGTGTTGGCAAATTTTTTCCACTTGGTGATATTGCCACCAAAAAGGATATCTCCTTTAGCAGCCAACCCGCCATCAAATTGTTTCACCGCTTCATCCAATTCCTTGAACATACCCTCGTAAATGGACTCCTGTGTGTCGTAAGCAGGCTGTGCTTCGCCAATCAATGCCTGAGAATATGGAATATCGCCAAACTGGTCCGTTTCATACATGAAATACCAGGTTTTCATGATACGAGCTACGGCAATCTGGTTATTGTTAGAACCATCCACCAAAACTTTTTCGGCAGTAGCCGGATCAGTATTGTTGTTGATGATGTTTTGCAAATCGTATAACGGACCTGAATGGTTCCCAAAAGTACCAAATACATTGTCATACAATGAAACGCCAGGATACTGGGTTTCTGCAACGTATTGTGCATAACTGGCCGCCGTGTTGGACAGCTCATCCATCTGGGAAATAGCATTCGTCAGCAAAGCCGAGGTAATCGGCACAGTAGTAGAGTTCGGGTTATCATTGAGATCCCCGAATTCGCTCGGGTCGCAGCTGCTAATGGCAAAGGCCAAAGAAGTGCAGGCGACGTAGAGCAGGATTTTATTCAAAGTTGTTTTAAACATATTCATCATTTTTTTTAGTTCGGATTTGATTAGAATCCAAGTCTTACATTAAAACCAACAGAACGTGAACCCGGGAACTGACCGTTTTCACCATAAGCATTAGAAATCTCGGACGGATCGAAATCACGGTTTTCCGCATAAATCAACCATGGATTGCGCGCTACCAAGGAGACCGTTGCGCTCTGGATCCACTTGCTAAGTCCACCCAATTTGCTAACCGGAACGCGGTAGCCAAGGCTTACTTCTCTCAGCTTAATGAAAGAAAGGTCATACACGTGCTCCTGACCGATGCGACGGCTACGGAACTGGTGGAAATAATCGAATGCTTCTACATATCTATCGACAGGTTTACCCTCTGCATCCACACCTACTACGTGTACACCACCACCATCTGCAACCGGGTCACGTACAGGATTACCTTTATCATTCACATCTGCTGTTCTTGCAGTCAAACCAGAGTAAGTTCCCCAGTGGTCAGAAAGTGAGAAGTACTTACCACCGCTCTGGAAGTCGAGGTTGAAATTAAGTACCAGGTTTTTGTAGGTAAGCGAGTTGAACATACCACCAGTGAAATCCGGCAATACGCCACCGAGATACTGGTTGGCTTCTGCCACATACAAACCACTTGCATCTACTACTCTCTGACCGTTGATGGTTTTGAAGGCGCCACCTCTCAGTTGCCCCCATTCCTGACCTACTGCATGCACCAATTGTACACCCGAAGTTGTACCGAAGGTACCGGTTTCTTGTACGATCGCATCTACACCCTCTGCCAACTCAGCGATGGAAGAGGTGATTTTTGCGAAGTTCACACCCAGGTTCCATACAAAAGAACCAGTTGTGATAGGTGTTGCATCCAATGCCAATTCAATACCGTCCCGCTTGATTTTACCGGCGTTGATCAACTTGGTGGTAAAACCACTCGCAGGCGTTACCGCTACGCTGATGATTTCGTTGATTTTTTCTTCGTTAAAGTAAGTTGCGCTCAAGCCCAGTCTATTCTGGAAGAAACGCAAATCCAAACCGCCTTCGTAAGCGGAAGACAAGGATGGTTGAATATTTGGGTCAACCAGTGTATTCGGCGTACCCATTACCGGATTTCCATTAAACTGCAAGCTACCGAGTGAGTAGTTCAGGCTCAAACGATAGGGATCAAGGTCGGAACCTACCTGTGCCCAGCTGGCTCTGAATTTACCGTAAGACAGGAATGGCAATGCAGTGCCGGTCAATTCGCTGAATACAAAGCTCATACCAACAGATGGGTAAAAGTAAGAGTTCGCATCTTTCGGAAGCGCAGAACTCCAGTCGTTACGTGCCGACCACTCGAGGTAAAGCATTTCCTTGAAACCGAAAGAACCACGTCCGTAGAAACTGTTCACCCGCTTGAATTCACGATAATCGCTGAATGAAGCCTGGTTGCGGGAGTTAGCTAAAGCAAAAAGGTTGGGCACAATCAAACCATTGTTAGAATTCCCCTGGTTTGTCAGGGAGCTTTCTTTACGGATGTTACCACCTGCGTTGGCTTCTACGCTAAAGTCGCCGAAACGGTTGAAATAAGTAGCGATCAATTCGTAGTTGTCTTCGATAAACTTGACCTGTCTGGTGTAATAATAGTTGAATTCCCCGGTTTGCGTTCCGCCGATTTCCAGATCGTAGTATCTTCTGTTTTCGTTGTTGGTAGTCACCTGGTTTCTTCTCAGGAATCCGGTCACTTTGAAGTGATCGTCCAGTTTGAAAGTAAGGTTGATATCACCCACCAAACGCTCGCGAGCCGTTACATACTGCGTATTTTCAAAATAATCGTAGAAATTGTACCAATAGTTACCGGCGTAGAAATCACGTGGGCTGGAAAGATAAGAACCCGGGTTGTTGTGGTTCCAGCTGGCCAGATAACCTTCCGGTGATTTCAAACCACTCAACTCGCGGATTTTATTCATATCCAGATGACGGTGGAACCATTGGTTGAATGATCCAGAAGATGGGTTAGCATAACCATCCTGGTTTTCTGCGTTCACCGTTTGGGTCGTAAAGTTAATGTTTGCGCCGGCGGTGAAGTACTTGCCCAGATCAACTGTGTTCTGAGTAGAAATAGTGTACTTATTCAGGCTTGTGTTTGGAATCAAGCCTTGCACGTTCTGATTGGTCAAAGATACACGAGTGGAGTAGCCCTGGCCTGCTTGCGACAGGTTGACGTTGGTATTGGAAGTGCTACCCGTTTCGTAGAAATCTTTGATGTTGTTCGGTTGAGGAAGCAGTTTTTCGGTTTGACCGAAATAAGGAGAATCCGGATACCAGGCATACCATGGAATATATTCCTGACCGACCAGGCGTGGTCCCCAGCTGGCATCATCCGAGTAATCGTGGTAGTATTTACCTTCAAAAACTTTCCACTCTTCAGGCATACCATTTTGCCAGGAGAAACGGATCAGGTCGGCTGAACCACCACCTGCATAAGAGTTCTGGTACTTTGGCAACACGTACATGTTGTCCACAAAAAAGCTTTGATTCACTTCAATACCCAAACCTTTTCTGGATTCTCCTTTCTTTGTCGTGATTACCACCACACCAGCATCACCACGCTGACCATATAAAGCCGTAGCGCTCGGACCTTTCAAAATGGATACGCTTTCTACGTCATCCAGGTTGATGTCATTGGAGTTGGTCGGTGTACCATCAATTACGTACAGTGGCGTCTTGTCAGACAGAGAACCTGCACCGCGAATACGGATAGCCGCGTCCCGGCCCAAAGCCATCGAAGCCTGGCTACGTACCTGCACGCCGGCTACCTTACCGGCAATGGCGTTATTCAGGTTCGTCTGGCGGATTGTATTCAATTCATCGGCTTTAACCGTTTGAACAGAATAGGAAACCGACTTTTCAGAACGCTTAATACCCAGGGCGGTAACAACCGCTTCGTCCAGCGTAATCCCCTCTGAAAGTGTGATTGAATAAGTGTCGGCCGCACTAATGGCGATCTCCCGAGAAGTAAAACCCGTGTAGCTGACTACCAGGGTATTTCCGCCTTCGGGTACTTCAAGTGAAAATAAACCGTCAATGTCGGTAGCTGTACCGGCAGAGGTTCCTTTGACCAAAATACTGGCCCCGATCAGGGGGTCTCCAGCTTGGTCAGTGACTGAGCCTTTGATAGTGCGCTGCGCCAAGGTTAGCCCTGTAAAGCATAACAGCAACACTAAACACGCGAAGAGTTTTTTCATAAACTAATCCAATTTGTAAGTGAAATAATTATAAATGAAAGACTTTATTTCAAAGCAGTGCCCTTTACGTTCATGAGGTAAGCCTAGCTATTGGGGAAGAATGTTTTTGTTAAGAGTGTCTGATTACTGGCACTACTTTTTCTTTTTAAGAGCAATCACAAGCTTTCAAAGAACTGTTGAAAACATCGAGTCAGAAACCTAAATCCTCCTCTTTGTTTCCATTTAGTTTATTTAGCAGCAATTTTACAAAATATTTAAGTTTAAAATGAAACGATTTTTGATACAAAATGCTGCCAACTGCTCGTATAAACACAATTAATATTTGGTTAAATGCTGATTTACAATAATTTACATCGCAAAAAAATCATTTCCGCAAATATTGTAAATATTTTATAATGCAAAATATCATCATATTACACCTATAAAGAACAGAGAAAATATTACACACAATAGCATTGCTATTATATTTTAATTATATTATTAATAATCAAAACTTTATAAAAAACCTGTTTGCAAAGCGACATTCTCCGCCGTTCAAGAGAATCTACGTAACACCACTGCATTTTCTGCGTTAACAACAAGACTGTTTTTTTGAACTTAAATCAGAAGTAGAATTCTGCGGCTTCCTTTGGGAAATTTTGCATTTTGCGGTTTTACGGGTTATGAGAAAACTTTTCCCTGGCATACTATTTTGGTGTTTATTGGCAACCACAGCATTCGCCCAACGCGAGGGTTTGTCCAATCTGCGCACCAAAGCCATCATCCCTGCCCCACCCCGCCAAACGCTCGATTCGCTCACAATCATCCCCAATTCTGTGGAGATTTTCAAACTTCCCTTCGGCGCCCGCCTCGACACCTCATTTTTCACCATCAACAACACCGACATCATCTGGAACAAACCGATAGAAAACCAACTGGTGATCCGTTACCGCGTGCTACCCTACAACCTCGGCAAAACCTACGTCCGGCTCGACACGACCCAGGCACAAACCACCGCCAACGGCGACATTATCATCAGTTACAATCCTTACAGCGACCGCCAGGAATCGCTTATCGATTTTAAAGGGCTGGATTATAACGGTAGCTTCGCACGCGGAATTTCCTTTGGAAATAATCAGGATTTGGTGCTGAATTCCAATTTTAATTTGCAATTAGCCGGCGAAATCGGCGATGGTATTGAAATCCTGGCCGCCATTACCGATGAAAATATCCCCATTCAACCCGAAGGTAACACGCGTCAACTCCAGGAATTTGACCGGATTTTTATACAATTGAAAAAAAATAATTCCAGCCTGATCGCCGGAGATTACGATCTAAAGCGCCCCAACAGCTATTTTATGAATTATTTCAAACGCTTGCAGGGCGCCTCGGTCAGCAATATCAGCCAACTGGGTAAAGGCACGATTACAACCGGCGGCAGCGTGGCCATCTCGCGGGGGCAATTTGCTCGCAACCAAATCCAGCAGCAGGAAGGCAATCAGGGACCTTACAAACTCACGGGCAGCCAGGGCGAGCAGTTTATCATCATACTTTCGGGCACTGAAAAAGTCTGGCTCGACGGGCAGCTCCTGCAGCGCGGCATCGAGGATGATTACATCATTGATTACAACACAGGTGAAATTTTATTTACAAATAAAAGACTGATTACCAAAGATTCACGTATTATTGTGGAATTTGAATACAGCGACCAGAATTATCTGCGTTCCTTTTATGCTGGGAATGTGGAATACAAGCAAGATAAACTCCGGCTGTACGCCAATATTTTCAACCAAAGCGACAGCCGCACCAGCACCGGCGGGCAAAACCTCAGCGACCAGCAAAAACGCATCCTGGCTCAGGCCGGCGACAATCCGGCGCAAGCCATTATCTCCAGCATTGATACCCTGGCTTTTACGCCCACGCGGGTGTTGTACAAAATCCGGGCAATCGAGCGCCCCTGCGGCACCATCGATACCATCCTGATCTATTCCACCGATCCCGACTCGGCGCAATACACCGCCCGGTTTTCCTTTGTGGGCGCCAATCGCGGCAATTATGTGCTGGACAATACCCAAATCGCCAACGAGCGTGTGTACCGATTCGTGGAACCCGACCCGCTCACTTGTCAGCCCCGTGGCGAGTATGCGCCTGTGATTCAGTTACTTGCGCCCAAACAGCAACAACTCATTACCTTTGGTGGCGAATATCAATTGGGGAAAAATGCAGGACTGCAAACGGAACTCGCCATCAGCAATAATGACCAGAATCGTTTTTCCAATCTGGATAGCGGCGACGATACGGGCATCGCGGCCTACACCAGCTTCCGAAAAGGCTTTAAACTCGACAGTTTGTGGCGCATCGACACCGATTTTGGGTACGAATTTGTACAACAACGTTTCCAACCCCTGAATCCTTACCGGAATCCTGAGTTTTTGCGCGACTGGAGCTTGGCAAATGTACAAGGCGTGGGCAATGTAGCCCGGGCCACCGAACACCTGGGCCGCGGCGGCTTTACCTTGAAACGCGCTGGTTTGGGGCAATTACAATACATTTTCAGCGGCTTTTTCCGGGATTCTTTATATAATGGTAACCGGCATTTTGCTCAGCTTCAGTTGAAGCGCAAAGGCTGGGACTTCAGCACCGAGGGTAGCTTATTGCTGGCAGATGCCCTGGGCGAACACAATCGGTTTTTCCGGCCACGGGTCAGTTTTTCAAAGACTTTTCAAGAGTTAAATAATTGGAAAATAGGCATTTATAGCGAACGTGAAAAAAACGAACGCATTGCCACCGCCAGCGATACGCTGAACAAAAGCAGTTTTTACTACGATTTGTACCGCGTGTTTCTGGAGAGTCCGGTGACGGAGAAGTTTAGTTTTTCAACAAAATATCAGCAGCGCGAGGATTTTGCGCCTTTTGGCAATGAATTTAAAAAAAGCACCATAGCTAATGAACTGAATGTCAACGGCACATGGAATATACAACGCACTTTGCAACTAGCTGGAAACTTCACCTACCGACGGCTGCACCTGCTCAATGAGCTACTGGTAAAAGATGTGCAACAGGAATCCGAAACTTTTCTGGGTCGTACTGATGTCAATTTCACCTTCTGGAAAGGGGTACTCCGCGCCAACAACACCTACGAAATCGGCTCCGGGCAGGAACCACGGGTGGATTTTACTTACGTGAAAGTGCGTCAGGGCGAAGGCACGCACATCTGGCTCGACTCACTGTACAACAACGACGGCGTGATCCAGCCCAATGAAATGGAAATCGCGCCCTTTCCCGACATCGCTGACTATGTGCGGGTGAGCACCTTCACCAACCAGTACATCCGTGCCAACTATGTGAACCTCAACAGTAGCCTGCTGCTCACGCCCAAGGCGGTGTGGTTTGACAAAAAGGGCCTGCGCAATTTCATGAGCAAATTTTCCACGCAGAGTACGCTGATTATCAATCGAAAAACGCTGGACAACGCCGACATCTCCCCCTGGAATCCTTTCCAGCTCGATGTAGCGGACACTTCCCTCGTATCAGTGAGTTCTAATATCCGTAACATCTTGTTTTTCAATCGCGCCAACCCGAAATACGATCTGCAAATCGGCAATTCGATGCTATCTAACAAATTTGTGCAAACCTCTGGTTTTGAGAGTCGTAGAAACACCGAGCAATTCTTCCGCAGCCGCGTGAACGCCACCAAAAGCATCAGCGCCCAGCTCAACCTCACGCGCGGCGAGCGTTTGAGCGATTCGCAGTTTTTTGATAAC
Source organism: uncultured Saprospiraceae bacterium (assembly GCA_964523725.1). Taxonomy (GTDB): domain Bacteria; phylum Bacteroidota; class Bacteroidia; order Chitinophagales; family Saprospiraceae; genus JADJNW01. The sequence goes on along the minus strand of CAZGAU010000014.1, from coordinate 35,250 downwards.
CGGGATTACAACATCCTGAGCTGGCAGATCGAGCCGCAATTTACCTGGCTTCCCAGCCGCGATTTCCGCACCATTGTGAGTTACAAATTCCAGACTGACCGCAATATCTTTGATGATAATCCGGCCGAAGCCACGCAAAACAACCTCAGCCTGGAAATGACCTTCAACAGCGGCAGCAACACCAGCATTCGCGCGCGCAGTTCCTTTGTGAATATTGATTTTGAAGGCACGCCCAATTCACCGGTCGGTTTTGCTATTCTCAATGGCTTGCAGCCCGGCAAAAACTTCCTCTGGAACCTCAGTCTCGACCGACAGCTCTCGCGCAACCTCCGCCTCAACCTCAGCTACGAAGGCCGCAAAACCGGCGAAGCTCGTGTGGTACACGTAGGACGGGCGCAGGTGGCGGCGGTGTTTTAACTTTTAAATTTTACATTTTGCGGTTTTACATTTTGACTTTGGAAACCCCGGAACTGGAATTTGTGCAGTGTTGTTATTATATTTGTTGAAGCATAATCAAAAACGATGAGCGAACTATTAATAAAATTTAATCAACTCGAACCCTTGCAAAAGCAAGAGCTACTTGATTTTCTTGACTTCTTGCTTACCAAAAGCAAAAAGAAAAAACCAGATTTGAGTGCTTACAAAAAGCAACTCCTGGAAATTTCAGTTTGGAGTGAGGAAGACCTTGCCATTTTTGAAGAAAATAAAAACCGCTTTAATGAATGGCAACCAATCGAATGGTAATTGATTCCAATATTTTTATCGAGCATCTTCGAGCAAAAGACAAGAGTAAGACCGTCTTGATGCAAATTCCGGCAAATGCTGAACTATTTATTTCTGCTGTTACTTTCTATGAATTATTGATGGGCGCCACTTCCGAGGAGAAAGAAAAAGAAGTTTCTATTTTGATTGATGCCATTCCAATTCTCCCATTCTCAGATGAAGTAGCCCGCAAAGCAGCAGATATTTACCACGATCTTCGCAAGCGCAATAGAATGATCGGTTTTCGGGATATTTTTATTGCTGCAACTGCGCTCGCCTATGATTTACCCGTCAAAACCAATAATCGCAAGGATTTTGAACGAGTGACCGGGCTTGTAATGATATAGCCTGAACCTCAGCTACGAAGGCCGCAAAACCGGCGAAGCTCGTGTGGTACACGTAGGACGGGCGCAGGTGGCGGCGGTGTTTTAACTTTTAAATTTTACATTTTGCGGTTTTACATTTTGACTTTGGAAACCCCGGAACTGGAATTTGTGCAGCGTTGTTATTATATTTGTACGATTAAGAATATACAGTATGACTAAAATTCAGACAATCATAGAAGAAATCCATGATCTGAACTCCGAAGAATTAGAAATCCTTCTTCGGGAAATCCTTCAACGCATGGATGCCTACAAACAAGCCGAATCCATCCTGGATGATTACATCGGCAGCGGAAAAGGTATCTGGGAAACCGATGCGCAACAGTATGTCAATGAATTGAGAAGAGAAGATGCTTAAATCGCCACATGAAAATATTCATTGATACCGCGCCTTTCATTTACCTGGCAGAAGAACATCCGATCTATGCCGAAAAAACCAAGAAATTTATCGCGACCGCTTTTGCCGATCAAAATAGCTTGCTCACCAGTGTGATTACTTTGATGGAATTTAGCGTCAAACCAGAACGTGATCATAAAACGGAATCCATTACTAAATTGCGCTCCACCTGGAATCGCCTCCACTTACAATTACTAAATATTGACGAACCGATTGCTCTGCTGGCAGCAAAACTCCGCGCTAAATATCCAGCGCTGAAAGGCTTGGACGCCTTACAAATCAGCACTGCCTTACTACATGATTGCCAACAGTTTCTCACCAATGATATTCCTTTGCAAAAGATTGAAGAAATCGAAGTCGTGGTGATAGAAAAGTTATAGCCTTAAGCTCAGCTATAAAGTCCACAAAACCGGCGAAGCCCGCGTAGTGCACGCAGGGCGGGCGCAGGTGGCGGCAGTGTTTTGAGTAGCGGCGTGCTTTAGCCGCCGACTGCAACTATCGAAGTTCTCGTTTTCAATACCTCAAAATCTCCACCAGCCCTTGCTTGATCTGCTCTAATTGTTCCTCCGTAATTTCGCCGAGTTTTTCCACCAGGCGCTCTTTGGCGAGGCTGCGTACATGAAAGGTGAGCACTTCGGAATCGGTTTTCAGTCCGTTTTGTTTATCAGCTTCCAGCACCAGGCAACCGGCGTAGTTTTTGATTTTGCTGGTGAGCGGGCATACGATAAGCACGCCGAGATTGTCGTTCATCGCATTACCGCTGATGATAATGATGGGGCGAAAGCCTTGCTGTTCGTTGCCCTTGGTGGGGTTCAGATTGGCGCGCCAAATTTCCCGCTGTTTCATAGCTCTTCCACCATTTTCAAGTAATCATCCAAGCCTTCTTCTGCCAGTGCCATCACTTCCTCATCTTGTGCTGCCCGCTGGAATGAACGGATGTATTCTGCCTTTTTCAGCTTGTCAAAATAATTGCGTAATGCCCGCTCAATCAATTGATTCTTGGGCATGTTCAGCTTTTGAGCGTATTCATTGAGCTGATCTAGCATGTCATTTGGCAAGGTGCTGGTGTAAGTTGCCATAAACTTTATATTTTAGAATTATATTTACATTTCAAAAATACAATTTTTAAAGAAAAAGTTCCAATTTCATTGCTTGTATTATTTTTAAAATATTCGCGGAACTTGCAAGCCACGCAAAAATGTTGTAACCTTGTAATTATTTTGTAAATACATTTTCATGGAAATTTCCATTATACAAATAGGCAATTCCAAGGGAATCCGGCTGGCGAAGGCGATCCTGGAACAATACAACATCAAGGATAAAGTGGAATTGGTGCTGGAAAAGGATCATCTGGTCATCAAACCGATCGCTGCACCGCGCGAGGGCTGGGAAGAGGCTTTCCGGCAAATGCACGAAGCCGGCGATGATGAATTGATGATCGAAGATGTTTTTGAAGACGAAATCTGGGATGATTGATGAAAATCGCACAGTATCAGGTCGTTATCGTCAATTTTGATCCAACGATCGGCAGCGAAATCAAAAAAACACGCCCTTGTGTGGTCATTTCGCCGGATGAAATGAATAAGCATTTGCGGACGGTCATTATTGCACCGCTGACTTCCAGTTCTAAAGATTATCCAACCCGTATAAAAGTAAAATTTCAAGGTAAAGATGGCTGGGTGGTGATCGACCAAATCCGCACCATTGATAAAGCCAGAATCACCAAAATCACCGCCAAACTCTCTCCCATCGAAATCCAATCCATCAAACAAATCCTCAAAGAAACCCTTGTAGATTGAACTTTCTACGCGCTTTCTGTATTTAACAATTGCAACTGTTGTTAATTTTCGCTAATTTGCATAAAATCATTTTCTTATGAAGAGAAACTTACTCCTGGCTTTTTTTGCTATACTGACTTTTGCAGCGTTTGCGCAGGTGCAGGAGCATCCGCCCCGTGAATGTGAGCCCGGCATGGGACACGCCAATTCAAACCAGCACAATTATGCCGCATTGGCTGCGCAGCAGGCTGAATCCGCCCAAAAGGTAGATTATACGATCTACCCGAATCCGGTTTCCGATTATTTTTCACTCGATCAGGAATCTGTGGAAAAGGGTGTGGCAAACGTGATCAATCTGTACAATCTGCTAGGTCAGCGCGTTCGCACCTTCCAGGTGGATAAAGAGCAACGCTACAACGTATCGGATTTGCAAGGTGGTTTGTACCTCGTGCAATTGCTGGATGACAAGGGTAAGATCATCACCACACGCCGTTTGCAAAAGGCGAGTAATTTTGTTCGTCCATAAGGGTCATTCTGTAAAAAGCTGATTTTCAGAATTTTATCACTTCACTTCTAGTGCATCTTTTAGTGGGTATACTGCTTGTGCCTGTGCACGTCCAGCAATCTTCATAAACAGAACAGTAACAGATTTCAATTTCCAGTCCGTTTCGGCGGAGCACACTGTCAACCTTGACTGCCCAATTAATATCCGGAATAGAGATCATTTTGATTTTTTCTCCCGGCGCCAGCACGCGACTTTCAACCGTAGATGTATAATAATCAAAATTACTGTGACCAACAGCCTTAGTAAAAAGCTCTTCCACCGAATTCATTTCCTTACCGTTTAAGCGAACTGTGACCGATTGTACCGCCGCTGGACCAATGCCTTTATTTTCCACTTGTATATAAGCTCCAAACTCTTCCGAACAGCACGAAGGCAGCCACTCCAGGTAAGGCCACACCGAGATATGCTGTTGCTCACGCATCAGATTGGTTTGATAAATAAAAATCAGCAGTGTAATAATGCTCACCGCATTCGCGGAAAGCGCCACGATCATTTCCTTGGAAAATCCCCGCGAGCGCTGTGGTTGCTGCGTTTCTGGCATTTTGTAATATTTTTCATGTAAAATAAAAAATTGGCGCCCGGAATACCCAAACGCCAATCCATTTTTTTGCCAATTGTAATATTATTTTTGAATGCTCACCTTTTTGGTCAGCACGCCTCCTTCGGCGCGGAGCGACAAATAATACATGCCATTTGACAAATTAGTTGTATTCAATTGAAACTGATTTTCAGCATTTTCTATACGCTGTCGCAATAATTCCTGACCTTGTACATTGTACAAACTCACCATCAAACTGCCCTTCGGCGCCTTTTCAAAATGAACGTTCAGCAAATTCTGCGCGGGATTCGGAAAAACCGTGATGGTATTGTTCATAAAAACATCATCTGCGTCCACTGTAGCATTTTCGTCGATCTTGATCTGCGCGCGCTGCGTCGCAAGGAAACCGCCTGTGCCATCCTCCACTACAAAAGCAAAGTTGTCGTTCAGGCTATTATCGCCATTGTGGGTGTATTGCAGTCGGAAGCTATTGACATCCAGTTGAGTAAAAGTATTGCCAACTTGTAATTCGATTCCATTCAGTTTCAGCGTACCGTGCTGCGGCAGCGTCACCAGTGTATAAACCAATTCCACCGGGCTATTGTCGGTATCCTGGACTTCTAATTCATTGATGGTAAACGTGTTAGTCTTTGAAGGCGGTACAAAAAGCGTATCATTTCTCACCACAAACGGGTTATTCGGCGAGAAAGTACTGCAAAACTGTACGCCCCAGGCTTCCAGGGCGCCACCGCTGCCAAAGCCGGATGTCACGACCTTAATCCGCAGGGTCCAGGTGCCTGCCTTATTTTCACCAATAAACGCAGCCAAAGACTGCGCCGGTCGCACCACGAGGCGGTCATCGGGCGGGCAAGTAATGGCGGTCGGCGATTCATCGTCGAAACCAGTTTCAAACTTCAAGGTATTGCCGCAACTCTGATCGTACAAATTTACCTCCGTACCGGCCGGACTGATCAGGCTGACCCTGATACTTTTCACCGGCTGATAATTGGCCCGGATCAGAGGAATGTTGATATCATTAATAACCCCGGAATTTGTTACATTCAAAGTTGAATTGATCGTAGGCAATCCTGAACCAGAAATCAAAATCGGAACATTTGCACTTTGTGTCGTCTCGCATTGCACGGTGGCAGTATGAAATGCAAATGGTTCCAGAAATTCGCCAAGATTATTACAATCTTTATTGTAGGGTCGAATTCGCCAGAAATACAATTGGTTTTCTTCAAAAAAGACCTCCGGTGTGAAGAAGGTATCCTGTAGTTCCACGGCTGAGGCAATCACCGTGGGTCCAAAAGCCGGGCTGGTCGCCAACTCAAAATCATACAGCGTTGCGCTGCTCACACGATTCCATCTGAACTGTGAAGAAAGCACGATACCCGTCTGCCCGTTGGTGGGCGCCAACATATTTAGATCCGAAAAATCATTGGAAATCGTTGAAAATGAAACCGGTAGCGAGATCGACTGCCCATTGGCGGTAGCTTTCACTTGAAGGTTGAACGTTCCCTCCAGTTGTTTGGTGAAATTCACCGTCAACATAGCGCTTTCGTTGGGTTGAATAGAGGTTTTTGACAAGGAAACTTCCACCTCATCTGGCAAAGTGTCAATAATTTCAAGCGAGATTGGGCTATTAAATCCAAGGAAAGCGGCACTGCTGATCGCAAATTGCAAAGGCTCGGGCAAACAGTGTTTCTGCACGGTACGCGGCGCTACAGCCAGCGTATAACTTGGCTGCGTAGCTGCCTGAATCTCAAAATTCTGATTGGAAATATCGAAAAATATATTGTCCGAAGCTTCCACCCGAATACGGGCTTTATTGCTCACCACGTCAGGAATAGGCACCATCGCTGAGCCATTATTGGGTACTGCTTCCACCAGCGTGATTGGATAGGTGAAGCCACCATCCACAGAGAGTTTGATCGTGACTGCCTGACAATTCACCAGATTATTATTTGTTTTTGCCACATCCCAGCGCACCTGCGCGTAGGTTCCCGCCCTCCATTTTACCGTATCTTCGTTCGGATGCAATACCAGGAACGGCCCGGCAGAAGAAGTTGATTTAAATTGCACTTGTTTCCAAACCGAAACACCCGCCCCCGGGTGGTTGTCACGCACCGTGCAACGGAACGTCAGCGTCCGGTCATAGGTAGGCAGCACCTCTGCCGAGGAGGAGGTGTTATTCACAATATTTTCAATTCTCGGAAAAATCCGGTTGGACGCCGATTTCGGTGCAAAACTCCGAAAACTCGGGGCATTGCCGGTCGGGCTACCCAGCGGACTCATGGGGCCCAGGTCAAACTGCTCCCAGCAATAAGTAAGTGGATCATTATTGACATCTGTGGCCGAGGCATTCAATTCAAAAGGCGTCCTGATAGGAATGTAAAAATTATTCTTGTAATTCAGGGCTACCTCCGGTTCATCGTTATTGGTTTGCGAAATTGAGGCACAACTAGAGCCCGCTCCTACCCGGCTATAGGAAATGATTTCCTGCAAGGATTTTGTGTGAAAATAAGCATCCGCATTGCTCTGAACGGTTTGATTGCCACAGGCATTGGTATAAGACATGATCGTAGTACCGCCCCCGGGCTCATAGGCAGAGCCGCTGGCCAACTGCCCCTCGCTGCCAGGGCAATTGCTCCAGGTGTGCTGAGCAGAGAACTGATGCCCCAATTCGTGTGCAAAAATTTCAATGGAAGAGACATTTATAGAAAATATGCAGGAAGCACCGAACCCCTTGTACTGACCAGTATTTATGCCATTGTTATTACAAACGTCACCGCCGCCGATACCCACCGTACCGCTACCGCAGCCGCCGATCAAAGCGTGCCCGACATCATAATTATTCATCCCGATATTCGCATCCAGTACCGCTGCAACTTGCTGATATACAGCAGTAATCGAGGAACCATCGGTAAAAGGATCGCTTGCAGCATCCAAAAAGAATGCAGTATCCGTATTAGCCACCAGCACCAGGCGAATCGCTACATCCGTTTCAAAAACTGCATTGGCTTTATTTAATATATTTACTACATTCATCATCACTTGCGCCTTCGTAGTCGCGCCAAAGCGCTGCGCAAACTCCCCGGAGGTGGTCACGGCCAAACGATACGTGTATAAATTGACCGGGGTTGCGCTACGCGGCTTCAATAACTCATTGTCTTCCAATGACTTTTCCTCGTACTCCAAAACTTCCGTCGGGGACGGCGTCCCGCAACTGAACTCCATCGGCGTATCTTCTTCTATTGCATTTTTTGTATAATAAGCCTGGTAATATTGAGTATAATTTTTTACCAAAGGATCAATATAAACTTGCCCTTGAGCAGTCTTTATCACCGCATGAAAACCCAGATCAGAGTGGCCAAATCGTGCCATAACCGCTCTGTCATTTACGCTACGCCCCTTATAAGTCTTGATATTCGGATAACGCGCAGCCAGCCCAGGCTCCATGATCGGCGATTCTACAACTTCAAATGTTTCGCTCGTGCCATCGGGCAAGGGCAATACCACACGCAAGGGCTTATTTTTAGCAGCGGCAGAAAATTCCAGCGGCGCATTGCGCAAAGCGACTTGCAGGTCTGCCAATTCCAGGCTCAAGGCTCGGTATTCACTTGCTTTCACTTCTTTTACGGCTTCCCGGGGCAATACGATTTCGGTTTCGGAGATGTCTTGCCAGAAGTTGATTGTTTGCGCCAATGCCAGATTTGTCAGCAGCATCAGCGATATTGTAATGTTTAATTTCATGATACGTTTTTTTGTAATTGCCAAACTTGTTTGGCATCATTTGTGAGCGCTCGCCAAACAAGTTTTGGCGGTTACAGTCAACAAAAATACTTTTCTGGATTAACTTCGGGAAATAGACTTGGATAAATTGTCGTAAGATGGCACGTTTAGGAAACCTCCGCAGAGGATTTGGCGTTATCGTTGCAATATGAAGCACGAATCTGCAAAAGCTAGTATCAACGAGCTGGCCGGGCGCGGCGAGCCGTTTCTATTCCTGATCGATTTTGACCTGCAACGCCCGCTGGTGCTGCCTTTGAGCGAGGTTTCGCCGGAGGAAACACTGTTCAATATCAACGGTTTTACCAACGTGCCCAAAGCAAAAATACTGGACAAACCCGTATTTTTTGACAAATTTCCGGTGGCTTTCGCCGAATACGCCGCCAAATTTGAAATCGTAAAAAACCATATCCAGACGGGCAACAGCTTTTTGGTGAATCTCACCTCTCCCACGCCGATTGTGACGAATCTGACTTTGCAGGAAATTTTTCACCACAGCAAAGCGCGTTATAAACTCTGGTTCCGCGATGAATTTGTAGTCTTTTCGCCCGAGATTTTTGTGCAAATCCGCCACGGACAAATAGCTTCCTATCCGATGAAAGGAACGATCGACAACGCGATTCCGAATGCTAAACAATTGATTTTGAACGACAAAAAAGAAACTGCGGAGCATCACACCGTCGTCGATCTCATCCGCAATGACCTGAGTATGGTCGCCCGCAACGTGCATGTAGAACGCCTACGCTACGTGGAACACGTGCAAACGAATGACAAAATCCTGCTACAGGTCAGCTCAAAAATCGTTGGTGACCTGGAAGCCAACTGGCCGCACCAGCTCGGTGATATTTTATGGCAACTGCTGCCGGCCGGCTCCATCAGCGGGGCGCCCAAGCCCAAAACGGTGGAGATCATCCGCGAGGCGGAACAGTACGAACGGGGCTTCTACACCGGCATTTTTGGTGTTTTTGACGGTGAGAATCTGGATTGCGGCGTGATGATCCGCTTTATTGAAAAAACGCCGGAAGGCTTGATTTACAAGAGCGGCGGCGGTATTACCAGCTTCAGCGAAGTGGAGAAAGAGTATGAGGAAATGATTGATAAGGTGTATGTGCCGATTGGAACTTCGGATACCAGATATGAGATGCCAGATGCCAGATTGATTACCAAAACCTGATCAAAATATTTAATTTGAACGCTTGTCTGGAAACGATCAGAGTACAAAACCGCCAACTGTGTAATATTCATTACCACGATGAGCGCATGAGCCGTACACGGCGGGAGTTATTTAGTTGTACAGATAAAATTTATTTAGAAGATGTAATAAAAATCCCATCTGAACTAAATAATGATATTTATAAATGCCGGATCATTTATGATGTGAATATTATAAAAATCGAGTTTCAGCCCTATCAAATCAAGCCTATTCATTCCATTCATTTAGTACCAGATAATAATTTTGACTATCATTACAAATGGCTCGACCGCAGTCGCTTTGCCGCGCATTTGGCGAATACCCAAAGCGATGATATTTTAATCGTAAAAAACGGTTTCCTTACCGATACTTCCTACGCCAATATTACTTTTTTTGATGGTGTAAAATGGCGCACGCCCGCCACCCCGCTGCTGCCCGGCATCAGGCGCCAGTTATTGCTCGACGCCGGCGAGATCATCGCAGAAGCCCTGCTGCCAAAGGATTTACGACATTTTCAATACGCTAAATTATTAAATGCGATGTTGGATTGGAAAGAGAGTCCGGTAATTGAAATTGAGAAATTTATACATTAAGTAAAGTCAAAATGTAAAACCGAAAAATTTAAAATGTAAAAATGCTATGGCGCTAAAAGCGTCGTTGCAAAAGCCAAAATTCACAAATCAACAAAACTTTTCGCATTTAGGCATTGGACTTCCCACCAAATATAATTATAAAATAGCGGTTCAGTTATGTATATTTAGGACAAATCCGATTGACCATGTTTGAAAAACTGATGCCCTATGATGCGGCGTACCTGATCCTGGGCGATTATATCCGGTTTTATCATCAATTCAAGCGCATTACCAAACGCGCCAAAATTCGCTTTGAAAACCGCGACTGGCATGGCATTCAGGCGGATTCGCGCGAACGGCTTTCCTTCTATCGGGAGCGGGTCGGCCGCACCACCGAAAAACTCACGGAATTCCTGGGTGAAAAAATTCATGATCGGGAAATGTGGCGGGAAATGAAGCAAATGTACCTCGACGAAATTCTGAATTTCAATACCCGCAACATCGCCGAAACCTATTTTAATTCGGTGTTCCGGCACAGCCACCAGGGCCTTAGCGCCGATGAAGAACTGATGTTTGTACATGCCACCGGCTCTTATCGGGAATTCAAATCTATGTTGCCGATTTATCACACGTTTTTTGTCGCCAGCCCAATCGAAACAACCATCCGCCAGATTTTTGCCTGTTATAAATTTGACGCCCCTTTTGAAGACCTTGATCGAGATATTCGCTACATTTCCAATGCTTTACGCGAAAAACTTCAAACCGAACAAAAAACCATTCGCAGCGCTCGGATCGAAATGCTTCGCTCCATCTTTTTTCGCAATAAGGGCGCTTATCTGGTCGGGCGGCTGTGCCTCGACGAACGCGTTCATCCCTTTGTATTGCCGCTTTTGAATGAAGAAAACGGCATTTCTGTGGATGCGTTGCTGAGTGAAATGAACGATGTCAGTTCGATATTTAGTTATAACCGCTCTTATTTCCTGGTGGATACCGACATCGCCAGCGAAATGGTGGATTTTCTGCAAACTATTCTTCCTTTGAAAAGCCTGAGTGAATTGTACAATTCTATTGGCTTTGAAAAACATGGCAAAACCGTGCTCTACCGCGATTTTCTGCGCCACCTGTCGAAGTCGGAAGACAAATTTGTCATCGCTCCGGGTATCAAAGGAATGGTGATGAGCGTATTTTTATTACCTTCCTACAACATGGTTTTCAAAGTCATCAAGGATAAATTTCTCCCCCCAAAAAATGTGACTGAAAAAGAAGTAAAAGAAAAATACCAGTTGGTGTCTTTGCACGACCGCGTAGGGCGCATGGCCGACAGCCACATGTTTGAAAACTTCATTTTTGATGTGGATCGCTTTTCGGATGATTTATTGGAAGAATTGCTCACCGAAGCGCCTTCCAAAGTTAAAATCAAAGACAATAAAATAGAGATCAAGCATTTATATATTGAAAAGAAAATGATCCCGCTCAATTTATTCCTGGAAACCGCCGGCATGGCTGAAGCTGAAAAGGTCATCGACGATTACGGTAAAGCAATCAAGCAACTGGCCGCGGTCAACATCTTTCCCGGTGATCTGTTATTGAAAAACTTTGGAGTGACGCGCCTGCGTACGGTCGTCTTTTATGATTATGATGAAATTGTTTTTCTTACGGATTGTAATTTCCGGCGGATTCCCGAGCCGCGCACCTTTGAAGATGAGATGGCAAGCGAGCCTTGGTATTCGGTCGGGCCAAACGATATTTTTCCGGAAGAATTTGCTCGGTTTCTCATTGGCAGGCAAGATATTCGCGATATGTTTTTTCAATTGCACGGCGATATGTATGATATTGATTTTTGGCAGGAAACCCAGGAGAAACTACGTCGCAGCGAGATTGTGGACGTTTTTCCCTATCATCAGCGGCTGCGTTTTAAAAACATTTATCATCATTTGAGCGAAAATCATCAAACTAAATCTGTCAAATCCCAAAAAGCCAAACAGTAACGACCGATATGACCAACCGAATTTACATAGCTGCGACCAGCCAGCATGTGGGCAAAACAACCTGCACGCTGGGCATCTTCTCGGCTTTGCGAGAAATGGGCTATAATGTGGGTTATTGCAAGCCTGTCGGGCAGGAATTTGTGGACCTGGGCGATCTGAAAGTGGACAAAGATGCCCTGCTCTTCGCCCGTATGATGAATTTTGAACTCTCAGCGGATGAGCATAGCCCGGTGATCGTGGGCAGCGGCCTGACCACCGCTTACATCGACAATCCGGTGCAGTTTCATTTCAAGGAGCGCATTATTAATGCTTCTGAATTATTACACAAAAAACATGATATTGTTATTTATGAAGGAACCGGGCATCCGGGCGTAGGCAGTGTGATCGACCTATCTAATGCACAGGTAGCCAGCGCTTTAGACGCCGGCGTCATCATGATCGCTGAGGGCGGCATCGGCAGCACAATTGATGACTTGAATGTAAAATTATCATTATTCCGGGAAGAAAATGTAAAGATCCGGGGCGTTATTTTAAATAAAGTGTTGCCCGAAAAGCTCGAAAAAGTGCGCCATTACGTAAGTAAAAAGCTTGAGCAAATGAAGATTCCGCTGCTTGGTACGCTTCCATTTGACAAAAACCTCACCTTCCCGATCATGGAAACCATCCGCCGCGCGGTAAACGGCCAAACTTTATTTAATGAAGATAAACTCGATAATTGGGTGGAAAATATTATATCCGGTTCACTGGTAGAGCGCGATGAGGTGGAGAGCTTTCAGCGTTTGCTGTTGATCGTGGGCTTCCGACGGATCAACGACGTGATCGACAAACTGGAAGAACTGGCCCGGAAACGCATGGTGGAAAACCTTCAATTATCAGGGATTTTGGTCATTGGCGAGCGTAACTACGTCCCAGAGTTTCTGGCGAATTTCACTCGCAAGGATTACATCGAACAAAATAAAATTCCGGTCATAGCCACCACGCTGGACAGCTACGGCGCCGCCCAGAAGATCAGTAAAATTGAAGTAAAGATTAACCTTCGTACCCCCTGGAAAGTGGAACGCGCCATCCAGATCGTAAAAGATCATGTAAATCTATCAGGTTTATTGGATTGATATTCAAATTTTTACAGCGGCCGGATTGTAGTCAGAAATCAAAGCCGTGAGCAACACCACTGCCCCAAAAACAAGGTAAAATATTTTGCCGACCGGATCGGCACTAAATAAAGTAAATGCCAATATAATAAGCGCCACGCCCACGAGCAGCTCGATCCAGCCGTGAACAGGCAGCGGAATCAGTTTGATTAGTCCAGCCTTATAATTAGTTGTCAATGTCAGCACTAAATGAATCGCGCCCAACCCATAGGTAAACATCGCCGTGAAGTGCTCCATCCCAAATAAAGAGGGCGACAGCCACAGAAACAACACCACTAAATAATCAATGAAACCATGTAATGTTGAGTTAATAATTTTCATACCTGCCTTTTTATTTATTTATTTACGTAAAAAGTCAGGAACAGGGATTTGCGCACATCGTTTTCCGGAAATATTTTATGGAAAAATCTAAACATGCCGTATTATTAATTAGCAGGATTTTGCACTTTGAGAATTGAATTTTTCGGCTAAATTTACCTCCCGAAATTTTGCAACTATTAAAAATTGATAGCATGAAATCAAGGACTCTATTTTTATGTTATATCAGCTGGGTGCTTATTTTTATCGGCATTTCGGCTACTATAACATGGGGGCAAAATACCTCCAATCACGGCAATAAATTTGAACAGCTCGGCACCATTTTACCGCCAGGTAATGACATTCGCGGCATGGATGGCGCGCCCGGCCCGGAATACTGGCAACAACGCGTGGATTATGATATCGAATGCACGTTGGACGAAAAAAACCTGCGCCTGGACGGAAGTGAAATGATCACTTATTACAATCAGTCGCCGCATACGCTGCACTACCTTTGGCTGCAACTCGATGAAAATGAGCACGCTGCAGAATCTAATCTGCGGGAAGCAAACCCAAGCTCGATGGGTAATATCATGAGCGGAAGCGCGCTCGAACGACTCGAAGATGTGGATCGGGAAAAATACGGCCATAAAATTCACAAAATCACCGATGCCGTTGGCAATCCGCTGAAATACACCATCAACCAAACCATGATGCGCGTGGATTTGCCCCAGCCGATCAAGCCCGGCGAGACTTTCTCTTTTCACGTGGACTGGCATTATTACATCACTGATCGCATGAATTCTGCGTTTAGCGGGCGCGGCGGCTACGAATACTTTGAAAAAGACGGCAATTATTTATTTACAATTACACAGTGGTATCCGCGTTTGTGCGTGTACAGCGATTTTGAAGGCTGGCAGAACAAGCAATTCACAGGCCGGGGCGAATTTGCGGTTTCTTTTGGCAATTTTATTGTAAAAATGACCGTACCCGATGACCACATCGTTGGTTCTACCGGCGAATGCCTGAATTATTCTACCGTGCTGACACCCACGCAGTTGCAACGCTGGGAAAAAGCAAAAACTGCAACAGAACCTCTGGAAATTGTCACATTGGAAGAAGCCAAGAAAAACGAAAAATCCAAGAAATCTACCGGCACCAAAACCTGGATTTATAAGGCGGATAACGTGCGCGACTTCGCCTGGACCTCGAGCCGCAAGTTCGTTTGGGATGCCATGCCTCATATCACCGAAGCCGGCAAGCGCGTGATGTGTATGAGTTACTATGGCAAAGAAGCATATCCGGTTTACAGCAAGTATTCTACTAAAGTGGTGGCACATACGCTGAAGACATATTCCAAATACACCTTCCCCTACCCTTATCCGGTGGCGATTTCCGTAGAAGCCGCGAATGGTATGGAATATCCGATGATTTGTTTCAATTATGGACGCGCGGAGGAAGACGGCACCTATACTGAATCCACCAAATTTGGCGCCATCGGCGTGATTATTCATGAAGTGGGGCATAATTATTTCCCGATGATTGTCAACAGCGACGAACGCCAGTGGACCTGGATGGATGAAGGAATTAACAGTTTTATGGATGAAATTACCATGCAGGAGTTCGACAACAACCGTCGTCCCGGGTTCCAGAGTATCACCAGCTACATGCGCTTGCCCAAGGAGCAGTTGGAACCGATCATGACCAACAGCGAAAATATCGTCAACTTTGGCGCCAATGCCTACGGCAAACCCGCAGCAGGCCTGAATATACTGCGTGAAACGATCATGGGTCGCGAGCTGTTCGACTACGCATTTAAGGAATACGCGCGTCGCTGGATGTTCAAGCATCCGACGCCGGCGGATTTCTTCCGCACCATGGAAGACGCCAGCGGCGTTGACCTCGACTGGTTCTGGCGCGGCTGGTTCTACGGCATCGAGCCGGTGGATATTTCGCTGGACAGCATCAAGTGGTTTAAAGTCGATCTGGAAAATAATCCGGAAGCTAAAGAGCAGAGTTTCCCGCGCAAGGTCAGCAAGCCTGAGCGCACGCTTACGCAAGAGCGCAACCGCGAGGCGGGTATTGAATTTGCAGTAGAAAAAGATCCAGATTTGCAGGATTTTTACAATACGTATAAGCCTTGGGAAACAGAGGATTCCGTACAAACATTTAGCAGAACATTATACGCAGAAACATTTACAGAGAAAGAAAAGAAAGAGCGTTTCGGCGATAAAAACTACTACGAATTATTCTTCAGCAACAAGGGCGGGCTGGTGATGCCGGTCATCATCGAATGGACCTTCGCCGACGGCACCACGGAGATCGAACGCATTCCGGTGGAGATCTGGCGGAAGAACGAAGAAAAGTTCAACAAAGTGTTCATGAAAACCAAGGAAGTAACGGCGATCCGAATTGATCCGTTCAAGGAAACCGCGGACATCGACGAAAGCAACAATAACTGGCCGGTCAAGGAATTGCCGAACCGTTTCCAGATTTTCAAACAACATAAAACGCAGGATCAACCTAACCCGATGCAAAAAGCCATCAAAGCCGGGAAGATCATTAAGCCATAATAACTGCGTATTTTCTGAGCGGAAGCCGTTGCGCCTGCGTGGTGTGGCGGCTTTTGTGTTATTTTTAATCTGTAACCAATATCTTCGCGTCTCCTGATGCTTTTATTACAAAATAATTTTTATTTGTAGAATCTTCTATTCCTTGATTTTATGCGAATTGAATTTTGAAATTCTCATACAACAAAAACTAGAAAATCTGCGATAATCTGCGCGATTAGCGGGAAAAATAAATTATACTCCAACATTTTTCGGTTCATTTCAACCATGAGCAAGATGCGGAGAGCGTTGAGTTCCAAAAACACCCGACCTTATTTCCTCGACTCCGCTTTTTCCGTTAAATTTGCGCACGATTTGACTGAAAATCATCACCTTTGCAAACCTGCTGTTGACTCTATAGGTACTATTGTTTCTCGCATCGCGTTTCTATTGCAACAATAGTAACCATTAGAATCACAGCATCCAAAAGTAAGTATCCTTTAGGAAACTGCGCATGAAAATCAAAGTAGGCATTTTTTTTGGCGGTCCTTCGCGCGAGCGGGAAATCTCTTTCGCCGGCGGGCGTACGGTTTATGACAACCTGAACAAGACCCTTTTTGAGCCGATCCCCATTTTTGTGGACAGCCACCGCAATTTTATACTCCTCGACTGGAAAAATATTTACAAGGGCAGCGTTCGCGATTTTTACCCTCCAGTAGAGTTTTTACCGGCATCTCCGCATGGTTTTCAGGTATATCTGGAAAGCCTTGGGCAATTGTCTGACCTGGAAATGGAAGCGCTGATCGCTAAAGTTGGTGAAAGAATCACGCTGGAAGACTTGCCCCAGCACATCAGCATTGCTTTCCTGGCTTTGCACGGTGAATACGGAGAAGACGGTCAGCTCCAGCAGCAACTCGACGATCTAAAAATCCCTTATACCGGCAGTGGTGTGCGTCCAAGCCAAATCGGGATGGACAAGGTATGGCAAAAGCAACTCATGGCGGAGCATGGCTTCGCTTGCCCAAATATCCTGACGCTCGACCGCACCGACTGGCTGAAAGGCTCTGTTTCAGATCTTTATCAAAAATCGGTGAGTGCCGTTGGTTTCCCGATGGTGATTCGCCCGGCGAACCAGGGCTCGTCTATCGGCGTGTCGATCATCGACGAAGAAGGTGGTCTGGAAAGCTTTGAAGAAGCCGTGAACCGCGCTTTTTTCCGGGAAATTATTACTATGGAACGCTGGCAGCGCAGCAGCGATTTTGAACGTGCCGATTATATCCGATTCCTCACTGATATCCGGGATGGCTTGGGTTTCCCGATGGATGTCCGTTTCAAGGATGAAAAAAATACTTTTTACCATCCCGAAAAACTCCTGGCGTATTTGAACGAAAAAGCCGTTAATGCAGACGCGGGGCCGGAAGTTTTTGTATTGGAAGGGCACCTTAGCGAGCAGCAGGTGATTGTAGAAGAGTTTATCCGGGGCAAGGAATTTTCTTGTATCGTCATTCGCAAAGAGGACGGCACCGCGGTTGGTCTGCCGCCCACCGAGATTGTAAAAGGCAGCGAAGTTTTTGACTATCGCTCCAAATATATGCCGGGCTTGTCGCGCAAGCTCACCCCGATTGATTTACCGGATGCACAGATCAACGCCATTCGCAGTGAGGCGGAGCGCTTGTTTACAGAATTGGGCTTCCATGTGTACGCCAGGATTGACGGATTTATTACGCCGGAAAACAAGATTTTCCTGAACGACCCAAACACTACTTCGGGGATGCTGCCATCGTCGTTCTTTTTCCATCAGGCGGCGGAAATCGGCTTGAATCCCTCGCAATTCCTGACTTTCATCATCCGCGTTTCGCTTCAAGAGCGACTCAAAGAGCATCCCGATCGACTGGCCTATAAGTCCTTACTGAATACCCTCGACGAGCAGATAAGCGCGCTTCAGGCAGCTATAGCCAAGCAAAAGCACATCGCGGTGATCCTGGGCGGATATTCCTTTGAACGACATATTTCTGTGGAAAGCGGTCGAAATATTTACGAAAAACTGTCGAGTTCTGACAAGTATGATCCAATGCCGGTGTTTCTGACCGGTGAGGATGGTAATTTTGAATTGTATCGCCTGCCGATCAACCTCCTTTTGAAAGATAATGCCGATGATATTCGCGATAAAATCCTGAATTTCAAGCATCATCCGATCATCGAAGATATCAAAATTCAATGTGCGGAAATTACCCAAAAATACGGCGCACGGGATGTTATTTTTGAACCGCAGCACCTGAGTTTTGCAGAACTAAAAGCCAAGGTGGATGGCGTATTCATCGCCCTGCACGGTCGCCCGGGCGAAGACGGGCAATTACAAATTGAATTGGATAAACTGGATATCCCTTACAACGGCTCGGATGCTGTTTCTTCGGCAATCACAATTAATAAACACCGTACGCTGCAAACGCTCAAGCGCAATGGGTTCACTGTAGCAGAGCAGTTAGTTATAAAAAAATCAGAATATGAAGATGATCCAGCCGGTTATTTCAATCGCATTGAAAGCCGCTTCCGCTATCCGTTTATCGCCAAACCCGTGGACGATGGTTGCAGTTCGGCGGTGAAGGTCATCAATAATCGTCAGCAACTGGAATCTTTTGTCAGGCTGATGTATCGCCCTGTGGGGCAGGAAGGTGAAGAAGCACGCCGGGTACTGAAATTAAAACCAAAGGAAGAATTTCCCCGAAAAGGCGAGATTTTATTTGAAACCCTGGTGACCAAAAACGGCGCCCGGCAATTCATGGAAATCACAGGTGGCTTGCTTACCCATTTTGAGCCGGACGGCAGCATTCGCTACGAAATGTTTGAACCTTCGGAAGTACTGGCAAGCGGTGAGGTATTGTCATTGGAAGAAAAATTTCTGGCTGGTGAGGGTCAAAACCTCACCCCGGCACGTTTCAAGCCTGATTATCAAGCTATTGCAAAACAGGTAAAGAGCGACCTCGAACGGGCAGCACGCATTCTGAATGTACAAGGCTACGCCCGTATCGACGCGTTTGTGCGGGTTAGCGAGGACAGTCAGGCCGAGACGATCATTATCGAGATCAATTCCCTGCCGGGTATGACGCCGGCTACCGCGATATTTCATCAGGCGGCACTGAGCGGCTACAAACCGTTTGAGTTTATAGATAAAATTCTCACCTTCGCTTTTCAGAAAAAACAAAAGGCTGCACTCCCAACTGAACCGGAACCAATACTCGCCGAAACACTGGAAATTAAAGAGCCCCAAGCCTGGCAGCCTTTAGGCTCGCAGTATATGCAATCCTCAAAAAATACACCCGAAAAAGACCCTATCAATATGGACTGGCAGGAACGATTCAAACAAATATCGCCTTTTTCCCGGGAATTGCTCTGGGAAAATGTAAAAAACATCTTCGGCAGTATCTGGGATTTTATCAAATCACCGATTTTCCTGCGCAATTTCGGACTCTGGCTAATCATGATGCTCGTTTTGTTCTTTGGCGTCAATGCTTTACTAAAATTGTACACCAGGCATAACGAATCGGTGCAGGTGGGCAATTACGTGGGCATGACGGTGGACGAAGCCATGCGCCGCGCGCGCGACCGGAATTTTCGGGTGGTGGTATTGGATTCTGTTTATATCGTAGATGAGCGCCCCAATACCGTTTTGGAGCAAGATCCAAAGCCGCTTTCGCGTGTCAAGCAGCGTCGCCGCATTTATCTGACCGTTACCAAAAGCACCCCGGATAAAGTTACTTTGCCGGAGTTGGTCGGAAACTACAACTATGATCAATATACCCGAAAACTGGCGCAGCTGAACATTCGCTACAAAATCCGGGAACGAGAATTCAGCGCCAAGGAGGAAGAAAATACCATCCGCCATTTTTATTACAATGGTCAAAAAATCACTGAAAATGACCTGCGTAACGGCATGGAAGTACCGATGGGCAGTACACTTGAGTTTGTGGTCACCGAACGCAGCACGGGCTTTGTAGAAGTCCCGGATTTGGTCTGTAAAACCTACGAGGCCGCACAATTCCTGATCAGCGCCAATAACCTGGCTATCGGCAATATTTACGGTGAAGTCAGCGACCTGAACAGCGCCTACATCTGGAAACAGGAGCCTGCCTACGAGCCAGGGCAAAACGTTCGGATGGGCGAGCAAATCAGCTTGTACCTGACGCAAGAACGCCCAGCGGGTTGCCTTGGAGATGACAGCCAGATGGAGCGGGATACCACAGGCGACAATTCCGGCAGCGGAGACAACCGCTAAACAACAAAACAATAGAACACTCGTTTCTAGGAAATATGGAATGTGAGATTTGAAAACGTTTTTCTTATCTCACATTTCTAATTTCTGATTTGCAAAGATCTACTCATGAAAAGACTACTCTACTTATTCCCCTTGCTTTTAATAGCAATCAGCACAGTAAATGCACAGGAACTCATCCCCTTGACTGAAAATCCGGCGATTCAGCGCTATCTTTTTGAACTGGAACAACAGCTGCCCAAGGCATGGCGCAATCGTTCGCTTGTGACAGAAAAAAATAATTGCCAGGTAGAAAACCCTAATGAAACCTACGTCACCATCGGCAAATCAGTTGCTATCAAAATCGAAATTGACACCTCTGGCTTAGGCGAGGGAGCAGCAATCTATTCTTGCACCAATTGTCAGAATGCCGAATTCGGTACCGCTAGCGTTGCTAATGATACTTTGTTTTACACAGCTTCCGCCATTATTGAAGCTGGCAAAGATAATATCACGGTAGAACTTTGTAAAGGTAACAATTGTCGGTCGCGAACTTACCGTATCGTAGCCAGACGCCCCAATCGCGTTCATTTCCAGACACCGATTATGCTGAGCCCCGAAGGAATTGCCAATGTGATCGCCAATGCCTCTTTATTGCCAGGCAGAAAAGCGATTTGCAATTCATTTGTGGATTGTAAAGACAATTACCAGGGTCGCAATCAGGAGGTATTTTTCACCACCAGCGAACCAAACGGCCGCGTGACTTATAAAGCCAGCCGCTACGCCGGCATTGACTCTGTCTGTGTAGTGATGTGCGATACCTTTGCGGTGTGCGATACGTTTAAATTTGCTTTCCAAATCCGATCGGATACGCTGAACCTGCCGTTTATGGATGACTTTTCCTATCCCGGGCCTTACCCGGCGGCTTCGCATTGGCTTGACCGGGATGCTTTTGTGAATTATGATATGGCGATTAACCCGCCGTCGCTGGGTGTGGTTACTTTTGACGGACTAGATGCCAAAGGCACTTCCTATGGAGGCGGCTATGGCGAAGCCGACTGGCTCACATCTAAATACCTGAATTTCAGCGGCGCCGGAAGCAATGTGGTACTCACCTACTGGCTGCAACGGCGCGGTTTTGGTGACAAACCCGAACCTCAGGATTCGATGATCCTGGAATTCAAAGACCGCAACGGCAAATGGATCCGGATGCAGGGCTACGGCGGCATACCAGTTAGTCAGCCCAATACGGTTGAAGAACCTTTCCGGTTTTATGCACAGCCTATCCCCAACGAATTCAAATACAATGGCTTCCAGTTTCGCTTCAAAAACTACTCCGAGCGCACGGGAATTCTCGATGTGTGGCACCTCGATTATGTGCGGGTGGACGATAATTTCGTGGATTCTATTTTTGCTGATATAGCATTCACAAGACTGCCCAATTTTATTCTGGAAAAATACACCAGTATGCCCTGGTGGCATTTTGAAGGCAACGAAGCCAATGAATTGCGCGATTCTATAAAAGTGGGATTATGGAACCACGGCAACCAGCCACAGCCTACCAATGCATCGCGGGCGCGCCTGCGTGAGGTACAAACGAATGTGGAGCTGTTTGATCCGATTCCAACCCTCTTTAATGGCTTGCAAGCCAATATCCCTAATGGTGTTCCCTTGAACCGAAGTTATTCCCTCATTCAGGACATGACCGGTTTTCCGTCGGTTTGGGCCGATTATTTGCAAATCATGTCCGGGCCAGTTTTTGATAATCTGGATCGCCAGGAATTCCTGCTGGAATACAGCCTGATCAATACTTCTCAGGTAAATACGCCTGGTTATGAGGCAGTTGGGCGCAACGATGCTGTACGGCGTTATACCTATTTTGACAATTACTTCTCTTACGACGACGGCACCGCCGAGGCAGGTTTGATCGCGCAGGAAAATGTGAGTATTGCCGTGGAATACACCGCCAACGTTCCGGATTCATTGAGAGCTATTCAATTCCATTTTCCGAGAACAACGATCGATGTTTCTGATCAGAGTTTCAACTTGCAGGTCTGGGTAGGTGAATTGGACAACACGCCGGAATACGAACAAATACTGCTTCGCCCGCTCTATACAGATATCTTTTTTGATACGCTGCAAGGTTTTACCACCTACGTGCTTGTAGATGAAAACAATCAACTCCAGCCATTGTACCTGCCGGCCGGCAAATTTTACATCGGCTGGCAACAGATCACGCCCTGCGACGGTACCAAGTGCATTCCTGTGGGATACGACCGCAATACGCCCGAAGGCTTGCAATATTTGTTTTTTAACAGGAATCAAACCTGGTCGCCGTTTCCGCAGGGGTTTGCTGCCGGCGCTGCCATGCTTCGCCCGGTGGTGGGTTCTGTGACTCCGCCGCCGACCACCTCAACGGATGAAAAATTTCAACCGGATAAAAATTTCAATATTTTCCCGAATCCGGCACGTTCGGTTTTAAACATTCAACCTCTGGAAGGCTATTACGAAGATTTTCATTTTCAAGCCTTTAGTGCAACCGGGCAGTTATTGGCTCAGGGAATATTGTCATCTCAACTGGATGTGAGTAATTTCCCGGCTGGATTGTATTTTTTGAAAATCATTGAGCGCCAATCGAACCGGATTTGGAATGAAAAGTTTATTATTGCAAAATAGTAAGGAGTAAAGGGTAGAAGGTAGAGCGTATAAGGAAGGGTACATAAAAAACTGATATCACTATCCCTCTACTTTATACCAAAATCAAATAAAATGGATATCAACGTAAAAGAACTCAAAGAAAAACTCGATAAAGGCGAAGATTTTATCCTGATCGATGTACGGGAGCCCCACGAACACGCTGAATTTAATGTAGGCGGTGAACTGATCCCTCTGGGCGATATTCCTATCAAAATGCACGATCTGGATGATCATAAAGAGGATGAAATTGTGGTGTATTGCCGCTCCGGAAAGCGCAGCGCCACGGCTCAAGAGTTCATGCGACAATCGGGCTTCAAAAACGTGCGCAACCTCGAAGGCGGCATGCTGGCCTGGGAAGAAACATTCGGCAAACAGCAATAATTTGATTGATTAGTCATCAGATAGCCAAATCGAGCTATCTGATGACTAGTGTCTTCCTACTGCTCTCTTTTTTGATGAACGTAGGAATCTACACCTTTCTTTTTCAGTTCATTTACAAGACTTTGCGCCTCCGATTCGCTGCTGAAGCGATCTACCATCACCACCGCGTAAGCGCCTTTGTTAAAAATCTCCGACGAAGCATTGCTATAACCAAGATTGCGAAGCTTCTGTGCCTGGCTTTCGGCATTGCTCTTGATCTTAAATGACCCCGCCAATACCAGATATTCGCCGCCACGGGAAGTAGTGGTCACCGGGCGATCCTCCATTTCTGAAGGACGGCTGGTTTGAGCAGTATTTTGCGCTCCGGAAGTAGTGGACGGCTGGTTACTCGTTGGAGCCTCTATTTCTCCTGCCTGAGGCTCTTCATCAGAAGGTGGCAAAACAGTGGTCGTATCATTGTAATAATCGTATTCGTAGTCTTGAAGAGTATTCTCGGTCGTATCCGGCGCAGTGTCCTGATTCCTTAAGCTGACCGTTTTCCAGATTAAAACAGCCAAAGCCCCGGCACATACTACAATTATTGCGATCGTTACATAGTCCAGTCTCGACATGGCGATTGGTTTTTATTAGCAATTTAAGGATATTTTCGCAAAATAACTATACTTTCTCTTGTTAGAACAGTTTTTTTCAAGGTGTGACACATTTTAATTCCTTTTTATTTAAAAAATTTGAAAAACTTTCCCTCGTATAAAATAAAATGCCAATCGAAAGCATTGTAATAACGTAATTACATTCACCTAAACCTTAAAACATCCTCTATCTGTAAGCATTTCTACTCTTTTTTCAGTTAGCCAGATAAATATCAGACTCCTGCCGTTTCCACGGCCTCACGATATTTTTCGGCTGACCCCCACTAATAAAAAAAGTAAATATTTTCAACTCGTTCATTTCAAATGACTTGAATCAAGTTTTCTGGCTTAAGGACGCGTTCTTACTTGCCAGTCAAAGATTTAGCATTTTATTATCGTATCATGATTTTACTTACTTGATTACATCGTGAAACCCACACACTGTATAACACAAAAAACCTGAACACAGGATTTACACATAAAAACCGGAAACCCAATATATTCATGTAAACCGGAAATTTGTAAAGGTCGTCTTTTCGCAGGGATTTCATTGTTGTCCAATGAAATCTCTTTTTTTATCATGGGGCGTTTGAATGAAGGATATAATTTTCTTATTAAATTAGGATTCCTAACTAAATAATTCTATCTTTGATGCGAAATTATCTTCCAAACATCAAAACTCAATTAACATGGAATCCACTATCATTAAAGGCTACGACTTTGGCAAAGCCTCTTTACCCACATCTCCGGTAAGCTTACAAGACTTGCAATTGTTAAAAAAGACGCTCCTGTTCACAGAAGAAGACGAACGCTATCTTCGTCTGGCAGGTGAAGTCTTGCGCGACCAAACCGATGAAGTGCTTGACCTCTGGTACGGCTACGTTGGCAATCTCGAACACCTGGTGTATTATTTCACTAAAAACGGGCAGCCCAACGCTGATTATCTGGCTGCTGTTCGGCAGCGCTTCGGCGCATGGATCATGGATTTGTGTAACCGCCCTTACGATCAGGATTGGCTTAACTATCAACACGAAATTGCACTTCGACATCACAAGACCAAGAAAAATAAAACCGATGGCGTAGATGCTGTTCCAATCATCCATTTTCGCTATATGGTGGCGTTTATCTTTCCAATTACCTACACAATCAAAGGCTTTTTAGCAAAAAAAGAGCATAGCGCAGAGGAGGTGGAAAAAATGTTTGCTGCCTGGTTCAAAGCGGTTACGCTCACCGCTTTGCTGTGGTGCCAGCCATACATACGCGAAGGAGAATTCTAAAAAATTTGAACAAAGTAGTTAGGATTACTAATTTAAAACTTAAATTTGTAGCAGATGTCAGCAGCAGTATTTGATACTTATGTGACCAGAAAAGATGGTATTTTGATGCATTTTGACATCATTGTGCCTGAAAATACGCCTTTTGAGCAAGTTGTCGGTTTTGGAAAAATCTATCTCGCTGAAAAAGGTCAGGCTGGACAACCCTTGACAGCGAGCGAGTGCCGGTTTTGTCATATTGAGCAGGCATCCGAGCCCGTGTCGGCCGCCTTTGCCAAGAGGGGTTATTACATTTTTGAGATGCAGGGTTGCAATTAATCGAAAGGAGGTGTAGTCTTTGCATAAAGATGAAGCCTCCTATTAATCTTAATATAATGAAAAAAAATGCAATTTTTGACCTGGATTACCAAAATGAAAACCTGGAGGCCAGAATTGTGGTAGGATTGGAACGCATCGCCGAAGCATTCCGGGTATTGCTATGGCAGGAAAGCAAGGAATTTTCACTGAGTCCGATCCAAATTCAAATTCTGATTTTTTTACAAGCCCACTCGATAGAAAAATGCAAAGTGGGCTACCTCGCTCAAGAATTTAACCTTACCAAACCAACGGTCAGCGACGCTGTGAAAATCCTGGAACAAAAACAACTCATCCGCAAGGAAACTGAGCCGAATGACAACCGAAGTTATACGATGCACCTGACAGAGGCTGGTAAGAAAATTGCCAGTAAAACCGCTCATTTCGCGGCTGCAATCCAACAACCGCTCAACGAACTCCACCCCGAACATAAGGTATTATTACTAGAAAGCTTGATGCATTTGATTCATCAACTAAATAAAAACGGTGTTATCACACTCCAGCGCATGTGCCAAACCTGCCGTTTTTACAGCAAAAACCAGGGCGTTCAGGCTCATTATTGCCACTTTTTGAAAAAACCATTATCAACCGTAGATATCAGAATCGATTGTCCAGAACATGAGCCTTTGCAATGATTGAATCACTTTATTTAATTTCACCCCTTTCTTATCGGTAATCCATCCTCATAATTTTCTGGCTGCTCTCTATAATTTTTAAAAAAGTCTTTATATTTGAATCACATGACTATGAACTTCGTGTCTGGCAAATAACCATCGCACTGGTGGTTGCCAGACACTTTTGTTTTAAAGCCTTTTCCAAATTATCTAAAATCCACTGCATTTTAAATAAACCGCTGTTTCTTGGCTTTCTCGATGGCATCGGCTTTGGAATGTACTTCCAGTTTCCAGTAAATATTTTTGATGTGGGTACGAATGGTTTCCTTGTCCACGAAGAGTTCCTGCGCAATACTGGAGTAGCTTTTGCCTTCGGCGAAGCGTTCGAGCACTTCCGTTTCGCGGGCGGTGAGCGGCGAGTTGTGGTTTTTCTGGAAAGAACCAACCACCATCCGGGCAATATTGGTGCTCATTGGCGCGCCCCCTTCCCGGATTTCACGAATGGCTTCGATCAGGCGATCGGGTTTCATATTCTTCGTGAGATAACCGCCGGCTCCCTCGCATAAAGCCTTGAAAACCAGTTCATCATTTTCATAAACCGTAACCACAATGATCTGGGTTTTCGGGCGGATTTTTTTGATCCTGCCAATGCCTTCAATCCCGTTCATGCCCGGCAGCTCAATATCCATGAGCAATACATCGGGTTGGGCGGTTTCTACAGCGGCAATGGCGTCCTCCGCATTGCTGTAAGCGCCCACCACATCGTAGTTTTCAATTGCGCCAATCAGTGTTGCAAAAGCTTCCCGGATCACATGATCATCTTCGACAATGCAAATGCGTGTAACATCGGGACGGTATGAGGAGTAATAAGCCATTTTTTTGGATGTTTGATTTTGGATGTCAGATATTGGATCGGGGATTTGCGAAAGTTTGGGGTTGTAATGTTACCATGACTTTCGTGCCGGTTTCTGATAGAGACTCGATTTTTACTTTGCCACCGATACGCTTGGCTCTGCTGTGCATATTCTGCAAACCATTGCCATTATTGGCTTTCGCCGGTTCAAACCCTACTCCGTTATCTTTCCATATGATTTCTATTTGTTCATTCTCTATAGCAAATTGCAGACAAACCTCACTGGCCTGCGCGTGCTTGAGCGTATTGCTGATCGCTTCCTTGAACAGCATCACCAGATGCCGGCTGGTGCCCATAGGCAGCGTAATAGTTTTCAGGCGTTCATCGATGCCACTCACCCGAAAGTTGATGCCCGTTGTATCAAAAGCATCATCGCCGAAATCCTTGAGTCGGATAGCCACTTCGTAGAGGCTGTCGTGTTCGGGATTGATAGCCCAAATAAAATCCTTGGTGCCTTGATACATACGGTTGGCATTGTCGCTGATTTTGGTCAGCAGACTGCCTACTTCACCATTTCCGTTGAGCGATTTGGCTTTGATGAGTTCGGTCAGTAGAGAAATCCGGGTAAGCGTATTGCCAAATTCGTCGTGCAGATCCTGGGCTGCCAATTTTCTAACTCGCTCATTTTCTTCAAGTTTTACACGTTCCAATTCCACAGCACGTTGTACTTTCATCTGCACCCGATAACGGTAGGCAGAAATGACCAGGGTACCCGTAAGTATGGCAGCCAGCGTATAAAACCACCAGGTTTGCCAAAAGGGCGGTTTGATAAAAATCGGCACAGATAACATTTCATCTTCATTCCAACGGCCCTGATTATTGGCACTTTTTACTTCTAGGACGTAATCACCGGGGGCCAGATGCGTAAAACTGATATTGCGACGATTGCCGATATAAGCCCAGTTATCCTGCCATCCTTTAAGGCGATAAGCAAATTCATTTTTACTCGGGTTGGTAAAATCCAGGGCCGCCAGATTGAAAGAAAGCAGGTCGTCTTTATAATTTAATCGAATACTCCCATCTCCTGCAAAAACCTTGTTCATCGGAACCTCCTCTTCCCATTTTCGGAAAGCAGTAATCGCAGTTTTTGGTAAGTGTTGATTTTCAATCATTTGCTCAGGAAAAAAGCTGACCAAGACCCCCAATCCGCCAAAAAACATTTCGCCATTATCACTTAAATGAAACGCGCCGGAATTAAACTCGCGGCTCGCCAATCCATCGTTGGAATCGTAATTCCTGAACTGTTCGGTTTTAGGGTTGAAACAGGACAAACCCGCGTTGGTACTCAGCCAAAGGCGATTGTGCTTGTCGGGTAGGATACCGTACACGAAGCTATTGGGCAATCCATCCTTTTCGGTGTAATGTTTGAATGTAGCCTTGCCGTTTTCCCAGATCAGTTTGCTTAATCCACGAGGACTACAGACCCAAATCTGCCCGTCATCACCACAATATACATTTAGTATTAGGTTGTCAATCAAGCTTTTAGGGTCTTTCGGATTGTTTTTAAAACGCTGAAATTCATTTGACTTCGAACGATACTGATAAAGTCCCTGCCGGGTACCAATCCAGAAATTTCCTCCGGGGTCTTCAACAATCGCGCTAACCCCAACAAGGTTCACATCTTCCTGATTTGCAGCAATTTGCTTTAAAATCAATTGCCCATCAGGTTGTTTTTGCATGCGCAATAAATAACTGCCCGTTCCTACCCAAATATTACCCTCTCTATCTTCGGAAAGCCGCATAATAAGAGGTTGTCTGCCCCGAAACTCGGGGAGTGACACGCTGACAAATTCATCCCGGGTACGGTCGTATCTGAATAATCCCTGATCGCTGCCTACCCAAAGCGTTTTGCTGCGATCCTCAAGAATGGCCTGATGCGCATTCTTCGAGCGATACTGAGGATCCATCAAATATTTTTTGTATGTATTGGTGCGTCGGTCGATCCTAAATAAACCATCATAAGTGCCCACCCAGAGATAACCATAACTATCCGTACAAATGCCAAAAAAAGCGGTAGCCCCGGAGCTTTGCCCCTTTGCCAACAACTGATCCCATTGCCGGAAACTGTTCTTGGAGCGGCTGTACAATTGCACGCCGGCTTCGCGGGTACCAATCCACACCAGGTCTTCATCGGGGTGATTGCTTTCGTAAAGCACCGTGATAAAATTGCTTTTCAAGCCCTTTTCCGCATAGGCGTTTTCTGAAATATGCGATTGTAATATCAAGCGATCATTCTTGCATTGATAACGAAAAATCCCGCTGCCCGCCGTGCCAATCCACAACTCTCCAAAGCGATCCACCAGCATGCTGGTGATGGGTTGCTGCTGCTCTGATTGTCCGGTGAGCAGCATACTCTTTTTTTGACCGGGTTCTAGTTTATACAAGTGTTTTCCGGAGCTGATCCATAAAACATGATTGCGATCACAAAAAACATGATAAATTGGGAAATACTCATTTTCAGCCATGTCTATAGGCTGATTCGGTAATGGAACCGATTTAAACTGAAGCAACTGCTTTTCAGGCGCAGCTTCTGGATTTTCTACAACAATCTTATGTAATCCCTTGGCAGTTCCCAACCAGATGTTACCCTGGCGGTCGGACGTAATAGTTCGGATAGTGCTTTTGGTAGGTTTATTGGAATTCAAAGGTTCGACCCAGAATCGTTCTGTTTTGTAAGCATTTCCTGTGGGTGTAAAACGCCAAACGCCATTGTACGTGCTGACCCAGAGCGTCTTCCAGGCATCTTCGGCGATGCCCGTGATTTGTTGAGACATGGGAGGTTCCACGTCCGCAAAAAGACTGTCGTAACGGGTAAATTCCTGCCGGATCGGATCAAAACGATTCAACCCGTTGCGTACTCCCACCCATAGTTGGTGACGCGAATCTTCAAACAAGAAGCGAATATCGTCCTGAGAAATCGTCGTGGAATCAAAAGGATTCTGGTAAAAATGCTGCATCTCCACTCCGTCGTAGCGGTTCAGCCCGTGCTGCGTGCCAAACCACATAAAGCCTCGGCTGTCTTGCAAAATACATTGTAATTGACTCTGACTCAGTCCATCCTCCAGAGATACCTGATCGAGAAAGCTCTGCGCAGGCAAGCTGCTGCAGAACACCAGAAAAATCCAGATTGTGGTTCGAAGTAATCGCATAAACGAATAACGTAGTTATTCAAAATAAAGGTATTACCGGGCGTCTCGTATCCCCCAAATTAGGGTATTTTGATGCACTTGATTGAAAAAGCTACTCAATTTTATTGACAATCCATGCAATCCTCACTATTTTTGGTTGTCTATTTAAAGAGGTGATTGTATTCCAAGTGGATTTTTTTAGAAAGTGCAACTGTGCGAAAGCCGTGCAGGAATGTATTTTTTTTGTGGTATTTGTTTACTAAAAATTCACTAAAGTATGAATCACCCAAGTGTAATCTACATCGACGACAATAACAAGCATAAGATTCAGCAACCAGCCAACGTCAACCGGACGTATTTCTCCCGGCTGTATCAGGCAGCATCCAATAATTCTTTCCGGAATGTCAGTATCAAATATGTTATCGAAGGGCTGGAGCATTATCGCATCGATCAGGAAGAATACAGTCTGGGCGCAGGGCAATTACTCCTGGCTAATCAGCAGCCAAATGGCAGCGTTCATTTTGATAATGAAGAGATGGCGCTCGGCATCTGCATTGATATTCATCCCGGCACCATGTACGATGCCTTGCGCACAATAAACCGCTTCTATCGACAAGATCCTGACAAATTGATTGAAAATCAAGACAAAACGCAATTTATTTTTGATCAGGTATATAATATCAAGAGATCGCCGCTGCGCCGCAAGATACAGCCGCTGGAGCGGGCTTTATTGAATCATCAAACTCCTACGCTTAACGAAGACTGGTATTTTGAATTAGCTGAACTCATTGCTATACAGGAATGTGAGCATAATCGTGCCCTCCGGGCCCTCGACTCGGTAAAGGCAAGCACCCGGCAGGAAATTTATCGCCGGCTCCTGGAAGGACGCAATTACATGGATGAACGTTTCCTGCAAAATCCTTTAATCAGCGAAGTTGCCCAGCATTGCTGTATGTCTGAATTCCACTTTTTCCGCAGTTTTAAACAGGCGTTTCGAATCACGCCACACCAGTATATGCTGCGCAAACGGCTCGAACTGGCTTCCAAATTGATCCGTTTCGGTGATAGAAATCTTTCGCAGGTGGCAGCAGAATGCGGTTTTCCTGACCTGGCTGCTTTCAGTAAAACCTTTAAAAAGCATTTCCAAATGGCGCCTTCGCGCTACGCGGCGGCTTTATGATGTGCTATAATATTATTATAATGAAAATAAAAAAAGTGATTGCCCTTTAGCTGGACAATCACAATGATAATATTAAAAGCCTTTGGGATCAGTCTTTTTTGCAAATGACATTTCCATTTGCATCAAAAACAACTTCAATATCTGAACCGGAATCGCGCTCCAGTTCTACTTTGTACTGGCGGCTGCCGTCCGGAAATTCGTAGCGTTCGGTATCATCATCTTCTATCTCATATCCAGGAAATTGTGTTGCGATAGCTGTGCGTACTGCCTCTGGCAAATCACTGGGTGAAATATCCTTTGCTGCAAAAAGAAATGCACCCTCCAAAGTAAAATACAGGTCAATATCTGGTCCTGGGCCATCCTCCAATTCAACTTTCAACACGATAGAGCGATCGCAAAGATCTTCGGTATGAGAATCATCAATGCGGTAGCCAGGATAGTTCGTGCGGACATAATTCGATACACTTTCCGACAAACCGCTGCCACCATTATTGCCGCCATTATCATCACTTCTATCATCATCGTCATCATTACTGCGCCTATCATCCTGACAAAGGATATTTCCGTTGGCATCAAAAATCACCTCCAGGTCTGAGCCCGAAGCACGTTCCAGTTCCACTTCATACTGAAGGCTGCCGTCAGGAAATTCAAACCGTTCGATAGCGTCATTGTCGTCATCATCAATGGAATATCCTGAAAATGTAGTTGCAATCGTATTCCGTATAGCATCTGGCAAGTCGCTTTCGGAAATTTCAATTGCGGCAAAAAGAAACGTTCCTTCCAAAGAAAAATACAAGTCCACGTCGCGGCTCGGGCCATCTTCCAATTCTACTTTTATCAAAATAGAATCGCTGCAGATGTCTTCGGTATGGATGTCATCAAGGCGATATCCGGCATAATTTTCAGAAATATACTCGATAACGCCATCCGGCAAGTCTCCCGGGTTGATACTATCATCCCCCGGAGGGTTAAAACAAGAGGAAAAGGATATCATGATACCCGCAAGGAGTATCCAGTTTAATGGCTTCTTCATAATTGAAATATTAATTTATGGCTGTAAGAAAATAATTTTTCGACCTATTAATCCTTGATGCGTTTTGGCAAAGAGCCAATATACACCTGAAGGGAGTGGAGGCGCCTGAAGATGATAAATTCCCTCTCTCAAAAGGCGCGCCTCCAATTGCAAAACCCTTCCCAGGTTGTCAATCAGATATGGTTCAAAAAGCGGTATATTCGATTCCAGAAAAAATTCATTACGCACAGGGTTAGGAAATACCTTGATCTCCGGTAATACTTGATTTTCTTCGGTAGCAGTTACTTTGGGGTCTTTTGAAACGATGATGATTGCTGTGTCAGGAACGACAGGTATAATTTCGAATTGATTATTAATCAAATAAATACTATCTATTTGCAAGCGGAAAGTATCAATTTCCCTTCCCACAATTATATCTTCGATCACGATTGAAAACCGACCTATTTCAGCCGGATTAACCCGGATTGTTTGTTGATTGGTACGGGTAGTAGCCAGTTCAGCGGTTCCCAACCCATTATTATCTTCAAACAAATTCTGCACAAAGGAATTATCGGCGGCTATCCAGTTATTTTCCACAAAATCGAAGTCTGGCCCGTCATCTCCCAACAGAATTCCAGTCGTATAGCTCAATTTTAAAGCCATACCATAAAAATTACTGACAGGCATCGCCGAATCATCCAGACTTAGGCTGATATTCACCGTAGCGCCGTAACCAACATTTTCGGAATCAGGCTGCAAACGCAGGCGCGGCGAGGCTCCCGGCTGGGCATTTGCATATCCTTCTGGTTGGAGTGCGCCTTGCGTCAACCCAAAATTATCCTCAATCGCATCATCAAAGTCGTCTTCATCCACAATGCCATCACCGTTGCAGTCTGCAAAAACATAGTTCAAACCATTCGGAAAGCTTTGCGACCAGAGCGAGAGCAACGGAACCGCTTCCCAGTCTGTAGAAACAGTTGCACGCGGCGGGCCACTGCTTCCAAATGCTACACCCCAATAGAGCAAATCCACTCCATTTACAACGCCATTGTTATTGACATCCCCTGGCCAAACCTCTTGCGCGAATAACGATCCGGAAAAGGTAAAAACCCAAAAAAGGAATGCAAGTAAGTAAAATCTCATACAGCGTATTTTTTATTGTTGTTTACGCTACAAAATTAAGGCTTTTCGTACATGATGTAAAATACACTTTTCCTATATTGTCAGAAAAATAAAAAGCCAAATAACCAGCATCAATAAGGCAACTCATCTCGAAAGCCTTTTTAAAATAGAGCTCTATCTTTTTATATTAAAAAATATTATTATTTATTATTATAAATTTGTCGAAAAATGTAATTTAAACCAGTCAAAAACACAGCCATTTTAATGTTGAAACAATGAAAAAAAGCAAAGTCGTGCTCTTGCTTCGATCCTGCAAAGCATCCGAAATCAATGACATGGAGCAATTTCTGCGCTCTCCTTATTTCAATGAGGATGAGGCAGTTACACGCTTATTTCAATACCTGAAAGATTTTTACCCTGATTTTTCAGCCCCCGAGCTAAAGAAAAAGCAGGTATTTTCTATGGTTTTTCCTGATCAGCCCTACGATGACAAGCAATTGCGTTATCTGATAAGTGGGTTGAATAAACTTCTGGAGCGGTTTCTCGCCTTTCATAAAGTGGAGCAAAACCCACATCAGCTAAGTCTGGCACTTTTGGAAAGTCTTTCCGAACGAGGCTTGAACAAATCTTACAGACAGGCGAGCCGCCAATTGGAAAAAAAATTAACCTCCAACCCAGCGAAAAGCAGCCAATTTTTCTGGGCGCAATTGCAATGGTCAGAGCTTAAAGAAGAGCATTTTCTAAGGCAGCGGGCCCGGAAACATGATATAAGCCTACAATATTATGCAGATGATCTGGATAAATATTACTTTCTGAACCGGCTTAAAATAGCTTGCGCCATGCTCGACCGGCAGACCATTTTCCAGGCGGCGTATGATTATAATATTTCAACTGGATGGATTAAACATTTAGAATATCATAATTTTTTCAATGAACCTATTATTCAGGTTTATTACACCATTTTTCAGGCGTTATTGCAAGAAGAGGAAGAGCAATATTATAAAGATTTAAAAGCATTTTTAAAGAAAAGTGCATCCTTCATCGCACCTGATGATCTCAAGGATATTTATCTATTTGCTATTAATTATTGCGCACGCAAAATACGCCAGGGCAAGGAAACTTACGTCATGGAAGCGCTGCAACTCTACCGCACCGGCATAGAGGCGCACGTGCTGATCGACGAGCAGGGATTGTCACCCTGGGCTTTCACGAATGTGGTTAAGCTATCACTAAGGTTACAACATTACACCCAGATCGAATCATTTATCCAGGAATATGCCCCGAAGCTGCCGGGATCCTTCCGCGAAAATGCACTTCATTATAATCTGGCAGAATTATATTATTATACTAAAAGATTTGATCTGGCACAGAAACACCTCAATCAGGTTGCTTTTTCCGACCTGAATTATTACCTCGGCGCCCGGGTTTTATTGGCAAAAATATTTTATGAAACCGGCGAGGAAGAGGCATTACTTTCGCTGATTTCCTCCTTTACCATTTTTTTAAAACGCAATAAACAGCTCTCCAACAATTTGAAACACACGTATTTAAACTTCTGTCAGATTCTGTTCCAGATCGTACGGCGTTCGCCCGCTCAAATGAAAAAACTGGAAGAAAAAATCACTTCCACTGCCTTGCTGACCGACCGCACCTGGCTGGAGCATATTTATAATGAAACCCTAAGTACAGGACAAAAGTCCAATTTCAAGAAATAAGCTCAAAAAGTTGAGCAG